>CAUWFE010000053.1:0-2001 GCA_963558185.1 uncultured Clostridia bacterium | reverse complement strand
GCAATAGGTTAATAAAGTATATAATAACTGAATTTATAACCATAAATAGCTATTCACAGGAAAGGAATAGGTATTTATATGAAACAAGAATATAAAATAAAAGAAGTTTTTGATGAAAGTGCAAAAACAATACAAGAAAAGTTACAAGAAACATTTATAAATTATTTAATAGAGAAAGTTAATAAATAGGAAAAAGGCTAGTTTATATGTGTTTTTTACATATTAACTAGCCTAAAATTGTAAAATGAGTTGAAAAATTTTTATATTAATTGTATAATTCAGTTATAAATTGGATAGGAGGAAACTTATTGTTATTAGAAAGAGAGGTTTAAATGATAACAATAGCAGATCCTGAAAAATATGTAGCAGGATTATATGAAAGATTATCCAATGAAAAGATTGAAGTCGGTAATGGAGAGGTACTAGAAACAAGCGAAGACGAAAGAGAAAGTGGAAGTATAAGCACACAAAAACTATTTTTAAGAAACTTTTGCAAAGACAATAATATACGAGTATATGATGATTATACAGATGACGGAGTTTCTGGAGCTACTTTTAACAGACCAGACTTTAATAGAATGATAAAGGACATTGAAAATAAGAAAATCAATTTAGTAATAGTAAAAGACTTATCTAGATTTGGTAGATTATCAAGTAAAATATCGTATTATTTAGATGAGTTTTTCATTGAAAAAGGTGTAAGGTTTATAGCAGTAACAGATGATATAGACACAGGTGCAATTGAAACATCAGAAGATATGGTGCAATTTAAGGCATTTTTTAATGAATGGTTTTTAAGAGATACATCAAGAAAAGTAAGGAATGGAAAGAAAACGAGAGCAAGAGAAGGCAAAGTAATGACAACATATCCTACTTATCGGATATAAGAAAGACCCATTAGACAATAACCATTATGTAATAGACCAAGATATTGCTCCAATAGTTAGAAGAATATTTATGTTAGCACGAAACGGAAAAACACCAACTGAGATAGGTAAAATTCTAACAGATGAAAGAACTTTAGTACCATCAGAAATAGTTGGAAATGGACATACAAGAAAAGATGGGATAAAAAGAGGTTGGAATAGAAATACAGTTAAAAGAATATTGCAAAATGTAACTTATCTAGGTTGGGTATCAAATGGAAATACAAAAAAGGTAAACTATAAAAGTAAGAAAACAATGATAATGCCAAAAGAAGATAGAATAATCAAAAAAGGTATGCACACACCAATAATAGATGAAGAAACTTTTAATATAGTACAAGATATGATAAAAAGTAGAACTTCTACAAGAGTAAAAAGTTATGATTGGTTACTAAAAGGGTTAGTATGCTGTAAAGAATGTGGCAAGAAATTAAGTTTAGTACCACAAAAACATCCTAATAAAACTACATTTTATTTAAGATGTAATACTTATGCTTGTAATACACATTTAGGATTATGCACACCACATAGCAATAATTTAGAAAAAGTAACAAACTTTGTAATTGAACAAATCAAAAAAAGATGTAAAGAATTTTTGAATGAAGAAAAATATACAAAATTAGCAAATACATCAAAAGACAAGATAATCAAAGATAGGTTTAATGTAAAGAATGAAATTCTTATTTTAGAGAAGAAAATTAAAGATATAAATAAGCGAATAGACAAGTTATATGAAGATAAATACAACGGACTATTTGAAGATGAGGATTTTTCAAGACTTTATTTAAAACAAATAGAAAGCAGAAAACAAGCAGAAGAAAGAATAAAGCAGTTAAAAGAATTAGAAGAAAAAGAAGATTCATCAGTAGACATTGATAAACTTGTTAAAGATTTTGTAAATATGGAAGAAATAACTAGGACAATGCTTGTATCTTTAGTTGATAAGATAGAAATATCAGAAAATAAAGAAATAACTATATATTATAAATTCAATATTTTAAATATGGGAAAAGAAGATAATAAATTACAAAATGTTGGCTAAATATTAAAAATAGTCATAACGGAATATTAGGAC
>CAUWFE010000052.1:0-2166 GCA_963558185.1 uncultured Clostridia bacterium | reverse complement strand
TTTTTTCTTGGGCTACCATTTTGAGCGATTAAATAACAGGCATATCTTGTAAGCATATAATCATAATCTTCTATGTACTTAGTAGCACCATTAGGCATATTTAACGATTTTCCCAATAGGGAAAAATGTTCTGTTTCAACACTTCCAGAGTTTTTGCATGAAATTTTTGCTTTTATTATTACACTTTTAAATTTGTCCCAACTAGAATAACCTAGAGCAAGCATCAACTCTCTCGCATACCAATATTCAACTCCATTTTCATTTATATGTTTAATATCTTCAAATGTTTTTTCAGTCATTTTAATTATTTCATTTTCACTCATGTTTCACACTCCTTTCAAAATTTCCTTTTATTTTTTTCTTTTTTTTCTTCTAATTTCTTCTACAATACCGATTACTTTTACTGGTAGATTTTCAATTTGCTCATTTGTAAATACCATAGGAGCATATTCAGAATTTAATGGTTGTAATATAATACCATTCTCATTTTTAAAAACTCTTTTGAAAGTACCATCATCGCCATTTACCATCACAACGCAGTCATCTCCACTTTCACAGTCATCAGTTCTTTCTAAAATAAGAGTATCTCCATCTAAGTAATCTGGTTCCATTGAATTACCTTTTACTCTAAGCCCAAAGTATTGTTTTCCACCTCTTAACATATCAGCTGATATTTCTTCGGTATCAATAACATCTTCTATACACTCCATTGGAATACCAGCAGGAATAGTACCATAGACAAATACTATGGCAGAGCCTTTTGATTTTTCTCCCATTCCTTGTGTATTGTTGTCAAAATTTCTTTCCATAGAAACATCTAAACCCATAAGCCAACTTTCTGAAACATTTAATACTTTTGCTAATTTAAAAATACTTTTTTGTTTAGCCTCATATAAACCAGATAGATATTGACTTATTGCTGACTTAGGCAATTGTGCTTTTTCGGATAATTCAGTAGCTTTAATATTCCTTATTTGCATAGCTTTTTTTAATCTAGTAGCAAAATCTTCATCCATAAAATTAACCTCCATAAATGTATTATAGTTCATTTTTGTGAAAAAATCAAGATTTTTGAAAATAAAATTAAGAAAATTGAATTTTTTTTCAAAAAAGTATTGCATTTTAAAAATCAATATGTTATTATATAGATGGTTCAGAAAACTGAATAAACAAGGAGGCGAAAAAATGGAAACAAAAATAAAAGATGAAGACATAAGTTTTGATTTTAATAAACTTAAGGGAAGAATCAAAGAAATATATGGAACACAATCAGCTTTTGCTATAGCAATGCTAATGGACGAAGCTACATTAAGCAAAAAACTAAACAATAAAGTTGAATTTTCTCCAAAAGAAATTGTAAGAGCTTGTTTGTTATTGTGTATTAATTTAAAAGAAATAGATAATTATTTTTTTATCTTAAAAGTTCAGAAAACTGAATAAATAATTATAACTAAAACATAACACGACAACCCAATACAAAGAAGATAGGAGATGAGAAAATGAAAGAAAAGAAAGACGAAATAAAAAAAGAATATGAAATAAAGCTATTAAATGGAGTGACCGACTATGATATGGCAAAAGAGATAATAGAACTTTTTATAAATAAACATATACCAATATCAGCAAAAAGAGCACAAAATATATTAGATATTGCTAAGTCAATGGTGCTTGACATAGCAAATATCTTATACATAAATTAGACACCCAAAATTCTTCTATCTATTGCAACTGGCTTATTAGGTTTTTGATTTACAGATACACTATTAAGATAGTTTATAACTATTTCTTTTGCTTTTTCTTCAATAGTGGTATTTGCTGAAATTTCAGTTAATTTAGATAGATAACTAGGTTCTAGTTCAAAAGTGATTTTATTCATAAAGAAAACCTACCTTTCAACAAAATTATAGCATAGGTAGGACAAATAAGTAAATAAAAAAGTAAAAATAAAGTCTAACACATAGAAGAAAGGAGATGAGAATATGGAAGAATTAAAAGAAATAATTGCGACAGCGGTAGAACAAGGAGTAAGACGAGCATTAGAAAACGCAAATTTTGCGACAAGTGGAAATAATGATTTATTAACAGTAGAGCAGGTACATCAAGAATTTGATATAGGAATTAATATGGTACAAAAGATGTTTAAAGACCCAGAATTACCAGTACAAA
>CAUWFE010000051.1:0-2554 GCA_963558185.1 uncultured Clostridia bacterium | reverse complement strand
TCAAATATAAAAATATAATGTACTAAAACAGGCGTTGTATCAATGCTTGTTTTTTATTAGGAGGAAAATTAGAATGGGAAATGAAAAAAATATGAATTTTGGACAAGCAATTCAAAGATTAAAAGCAGGAATGAGAGTACAAAGAGAAGGTTGGAATGGTAAAAATCAATATATAGAATTAGCAACAAACATAAGTTATAAAAACACAAAAGGAGAAACAATAAATGCAGAACATGAAGCAATAGGAAATAAAGCAATAGCATTTATTGGAACATCAGGAGTTCAATTAGGTTGGCTAGCAAGTCAAGCTGATATGCTAGCAGAAGACTGGAAAATAGTAAATTAGTTTTCAACAATTACTAACTATGTAATATATAGTTAAAGAATTGTGAAATTTAGTTATTAACGATACTAGATAAGTTAATATATATATTTGGTGTAAATAACACCTCCTTTCGAAGAAATGTGGAAGAAGCATAGTACAAGACAATTCTAGTTAAGTCTTATATATGCTTTCTTAGTTTAACTGATAAAACAGTAGTCTTGTAAACTACAATAGTAAGTTCGAGTCTTACAGAAAGCTCCAAAATTTTTACAAATAACTTAATAAAATATTGTTTATTTTATCACCACCTTCCTGTGTGAGAACAAGAACAAAAGAAAGTCAATACAAATTTATTACAGAGCTTATCAATAGATAGGTTCTTTTTTTATGGAGGAAACATGAAAGAATTAATAGAAGAATATAAAACACAATTCTGTGAGCATTGTAAAAGAGAAGAATGTAATCATGGAATTGTTTTAATAAATGAAGAAAAAGTAGTAGATAATGAAGTACAATACATTACTACTGTTAAATGTGTAGAGTATGAAAAGGAGTAGGCATGAAATTCAAGATAAATAATAAAAACTGGGAAATAAAAGAAGTAGATCAAGAACGAATGAGAGAAGAATTGAAAAAACATAATGACTCTATTGCCGAATTTGGTAAATATTACGGATTAACATATGCAGATATACAAACAATTTTTCTTGATAAAGATTTATGCCTAGATAGAAAAAGAAGTACTTTATTACATGAATTAGGTCATTGTTATATTATAACATTTATAACACACCAAGATAAAAACTATAATGAAGAAGATGTAGTAGATATAATATCAAATTCACATGATATTATAAGAAATATTGTAGATAGATATTTTGAGGTAAAAAATGAATGTAAATCAAAACATAAATAAATTACTATATGCATTAAAGATAAAAGGACAAGTATATAAAATAAATAGCTTTAAATTTTATAGTGAAAAGAATAACAAGTATAGTACAAAGTACCAAGTTTTAAAAAGAGAAATAGAAGAAATAATAAATGATGAAACTTTAGAAATAGAATACAGAGAAAAATATAAACAGAATTATGAGTGTTATAGCAAAATAGATTTAATGAAATATTTAGTAGAAGAATATAGAAAAGGAAGTGAGGCAGATGGAAAATGAAAACTTAAAACAAGAATATGAAAAATTAACAGAAATGCAAAAAAGATTTATAGATTACTATATAGAAACAGCAAATGCAACGAAAGCTTGTGAAATGGCAGGCTATAAAGGAAAAAATCTTAATAGGTTAGGTTCTCAAAACTTGTCAAAACTAGACAAATTTATAAAAGTAAAACTAGAAGAAAAAGAAAATAATAGAATAGCCTCACAAGATGAAGTATTACAATATCTTACAAAAGTAATGCGAGGAGAAGAAAAAGACCAGTTTGGTTTGGATGCATCTTTGCAAGACAGAACTAAATGTGCAGAATTATTAGGTAAGAGATATGGTACATTCATAGAAAAAAAGGAATTGACTGGTGGATATACAGTAGAACTAGTAGATGATGTAAATGACTAAAGAAAGAATTAGTTTACAGGAACAAATAGGAAAAGGATATTCTACATTTTGGAATTTTAAAGGCGACGAAGTAATTTTGATGGGGTCAAAAGGAAGTAAGAAGTCAAAGACTATTGCCTTGAGATGGATGTATTTATTAAAGAAGTATCCAAGAGCTTGTCTACTAGCAACGAGAGATACAGCAGCGACACTAAAAGATAGTGTGTATGCAGACTTAAAATGGGCTTGTAAAAAATTACGATTAGATAATGAATGGGATTTTAAATTAAGCCCATTAGAGGCAACAAATAAAAAAACAGGGCAAAAGATATTCTTTAGAGGATTAGATGATTGGCAAAAGATAGCTTCTATAACAATTGATGACCCAAACTTAGTATTATGTTTTGAGTGGTTTGAAGAAGCCTTTGAAATAGTAAAAGAAGAAACTTATAATAATACAAGGATGTGTTCAAGAGGCTTATTGCCAGAAGGATATTTTAGACAAACAGTAGCAAGTTTCAACCCTTGGAGTAATCAACATTTTATAGTAAAAAAACTCACATCAAAATTAACCCCAGATGAAGAAATATTATCTAAAAATGGAAAACAAGAGTTAATAATAGAAGAATGTTAATGTCAATATATGAATGTAATTTTTTTTGAATTTAAGAATGCAAA
>CAUWFE010000050.1:0-2914 GCA_963558185.1 uncultured Clostridia bacterium | reverse complement strand
CTTGAATCACTTTTTTTCTATACTTTTTGTTTCACATCAATTGTAACACTACATATTTTTCTAAAAAACAAATTCTTTTGTTACTATTAATCGTTTCTATGCATTTCTTTCATTAATTTATAAATATCATTAACTAGTAATATTCTTTTGCTTTTTAAAAGGATGCTTTTTATAAACATCCTTTTTATTATTTATATATTATTATCTATCATTGGAAGTAATTGTTTTTTTCTTGAAACAACTCCTTCTAAAAATGCTCTGTTATTCACTAAGTTACAACTTTTTTCTATTATGTCTATTCTATTTCCTAAAGCTATTATTTCTGAATTTCCATTTACTATATCTGTAATAGCAAATACAAATAAGTTTAAGCCATCATTTTTTATTTCTTCTTGCATTTCTTTTTCAAGATTTATTTGTCTTTTTACAACATTTGAAATATCTACTGTGTTTACTTGTGCAATTTTATATTTAAATCCATTTTTATCTAAGCTTTTTGCATCTAAATTGATTAATTCTTTTTCTGTTAAATCATCTAAATCTGTTCCAGCTTTTAACATATCCATTCCATAAGTTTCAACATTATTTATTCCAGATATTTTTGCTAGTTCTTCTACTGCTCTTATATCATATTTTGTGCAAGTTGGTGATTTAAATAATAAAGTATCAGATATAATTGCACTAAGCATTAAAGCTGCTTCTTCTTTATTAATAGTTTGTAATGATGGACGTCTTTTGAATTCTTCAAATAGTATTGTAGAAGTACATCCATATGGCTTAGTAGTATAGAATAATGGCTCTGTTGTTTGAAAGTTTGATATTCTATGATGGTCTATTACTTCTAAAATTTTTGCTTTGTCTATTCCTTCTGCACTTTGACTAAATTCATTGTGATCTACCATTTTTACTTCTTGTTTTTCTTCTACTTTTGTTAATAATTCTGGTGCTTGCATTCCTAAATAATCTAATACGAACTTTGTTTCTTTATTAATGTTACCTAATCTCATAGCTTTTGCCAATAACCCTGTTCTATTATCAATACTTGCCTGCACCAAGCTAGAACAAATTGAATCTGTGTCTGGATTTTTATGACCAAATACTAAAATTTCTTTCATTTTATACATCCCTTCTTTTAATTATCTTCTATATTTTTTATTGCTTTTTTTCTGATTCTTTGAATTGCATTATCTATTGATTTTACTGGAGTTTCTAACTTTTCTGCAATTTGTATATAACTTTTACCTTGGATATAATACTGAAGTACTTGTTTTTCAAAATCACTTAAGTTTTTATTAATTGATTTTTCTACATTTTCATAGTACTCTTTTCTTGTAATCATATCTAATGGATCCTCTACTTGATTTCCGTGAAATTTTTCTAGCAATGATTTATCATCTTCTTGTTCATATGATGAACTATTTAAAGATAAATAGCCATTTAAAGGCATATGTTTTTGCCTATTTGAAGATTTAATTGCTGTAATTAATTGTCTTTCAATACACATATTAGCAAAACTTTTAAAAGAGTTTTGTTTATCATCTTTATAACTTTTAACGGCTTTAAATAAACCTATTAAACCTTCTTGTATAATATCTTCTCTTTCTGCACCTACCATAAAGTATTTACTAACTTTCATGTTTACTAGTTCTTTGTATTTATCTATTAAAAATTCTAAAGCTTGATTATCTCCACTCTTTATTTTTTGTATAATTAGTTCGTCTGACATTTGCTCATATGAATGAAATGAATATACATTGCTCATTTTATTATGCATTCCTCCTAAAGTGTCTTACATATTTAATTATACGGCTAATCTGCCCTAAAGTCAAGGCTTTTAGGATATTTTAATCAGTTTTTAATTATTATTTAGGGCTTTTTTATATTTTCTTTTTTCGCAAAAAATAAAAACTGTAATAGCTTTATTTAACTGTTACAGTTTTTTAATTTTTATGAATTCCATATAACAACATTTTTAATATATAATAAATCTAAATCCTTGATTTGCCACACCATGTATAGTTTGAATAACATCTCGATAAGCAGTAAAAGTACTTCCTACTCCATCAAAAGTTCCTCCTCTACGATTACAAGGCTTTGCTTCACCATTTACAGTGTAAGGAGAATATTCTGTTGTCCATTCAAATATATTTAATGCCATGTCATTTATTTTACATACTTCATCCCCATTTGCTCCTGTATTTGATAGCATTGCTTTACTAATTTGATTTGCATAATTTGTATTTCCAACTTCCTCTATATACACTATTGCCGTATCCCATGCATAGCTTTTTTACTGTTGCATTTTCTTTACTATATGTGTTTATTGATACTTTTGAGGCATCTAATTGTGTAATAAAGTTCCATAATGTTCCAACTGTATAATCCATACTACTTGTTGAATTAGCCTTTGATTTTTTACTTGCTGCTTTATAATCTGACGTACTATTTCCACTTGCATAGCTTGCTTCATATCTTGCTATATAATACCCTCCGTTTGCTTTTGTGCTTTCTACAAATTCTTTTAAATTATGTGCAGTGGCATTTAAATCATTTAATCTATTCGAATTATTTACAACTCCCGCTCTATATTCTGGTATTTCTGTATAATATGAGTCTATTGTTTCTGTTTCTCCATGATTTTTATAATTCTCTGGTTTTTCCTTTGTATATGCTGCTTGTACTAATGTTGGTGTTCCATTATTTCTATCAAATGTATACTGTATATGTGTCAATGATGTGAAACAAAATCTTAAAAAATTGTAGTATCATTGAATTCATTATTGGTGCTATTGCACCAGTACTTACAAAATATATAAAATAAATTTTATACATTTTTGTAAGTTTAATTTTATGCTAGCGCTAATTCTAGCTCTGCTCTTTTTTCTTTTGGTGTTAGGTATCCTAATACTGCCAT
>CAUWFE010000049.1:0-3522 GCA_963558185.1 uncultured Clostridia bacterium | reverse complement strand
TGTCCATTTATCTCCCCATTTTTTTATTTCTGCATTATATATTGCTTCTGCCTCTGTTTTTGAATTATAATAGTTTTCACTTGTATGGGTACATTTTGGTCTTTCTTTTGTTTCTTCTGTTTTAACTGTAATTGTATTTTTAGTCTGTACTTCTGTTTTAGTAGTATTAGTTATTTTTTTTTCACTTTCTTGTGTATTCCTTTTTATTTCTGTTTGTTTTTCTTTTTTTGCTTGTTCACTTATTTGCTTTTCTTCTGATACTTTTTTTATGCTATTTTCTTTTTCCTTTTTTTCAATTACATCATCTATTTGCCCCATTGTATTTATTTCTGTTTTTTCCTCATTATCGTTTTTTATCGCATTTTCTTTCTGTACTTGTTTCTCAATATTTACTGCTTTTTGTCCATTTTCATTTCCTCCTTCATAATAACTAAAACTCGAAATCAATAAAATTATTATAACTATTAACTTTCTCATAACATTGTTCTCCTTTTTTTGATTTTATTTTACAATGCTTTAAAGATTTCTTCAAATGTGCAATTTATAATTTTATTTATATTTAATTTTAATAATATTTATATTCTTTTTCAGTTAGTATAGCTAGTATTAGGGGGTGGATTGTAAGGAGGGGGAAATAAAAAAGTAGCTACAAATATATTTTACTTGTTGCTACTCTACCTCTCATACTCATACTTTTTTTGTTTTTGCTTTTCAAATTCTGCTACTTTCTTTACGCAATGTACAATATAGTTTTGTTTTTCTTCTTGTGATTTATATTCATTTGGTATATATTTATCAACTTTATCTTCTGGAATTTTAAACTTTGCTACTTGATTTGGCTTTTCTTCATCTAGTATATTATCAATTTCTTCCATTGTTAATTTTCCATTTTCACTTAACTTTCTCATTTTTATTGCTTGTGGGTGTGATGGAAATGCGTCAGTATATTCTATTGCATCAAATACTTCTTGTTGCTCTTCTTTTTTTAAATATGAAAGTTCAACAGCTGGTCTTAATTTCATTTTTCCCTCATCAACAATTTTTAATAATTCTGGTATTAGTTCAGTAAGTCTAATAAATCTTTGTATATTACTAGAACTTTCTCCCATTTCTTCAGCAATTAGTTCTCTAGTAGTTCTACCTTGCAACTTCTGTTCCATTGGGACAGAAGTTAAATCATTTCTTTGTCCTTGTTTTTTCATTGCTTCTAGTTTCATTTTAAATGCAAATGCTTTTTCACTTGGTAATATTTGTTCTCTTTGATTATTACTATCTACCATTGCTATTGTCGCTTCTTCATCTGTCATATCTCTTACTATAGCTTTTATTTCTGTTATCCCTGCTATTTGACAAGCTCTTTTTCTTCTGTGTCCAGAAATCATTTCGTAGCCACCATCTTTTTTGGGTCTTACTAATATTGGATGTATAACTCCATATTCTTTTATTGTCTGTACCATTGAAAACATTTCATCATCTTCTCTAACTTTGTACGGATGGTTAGGAAAATTTGTAATTTCTCTTATTGGAATTATTTTTACATATTCCCTGTTTTTATTATCTCTTTCTTCTTGAGATAAAAACATATCATCTAATGTTACCTTTGGCAACTTCATTCTTTCCTCTTTCATTGTCTAATAACACCTCCCTCGCAAAATCAGTATAGGCTTGGGCTACTTTGCTATTTTTATCATAAGCAAATATGCTTTTTCCTTTTGATGTGGATTCTGCTGTTTTTATTGCACAAGGTATTTGTGTATCATATAATTTTACAATATTTCCGTACTGTTCTTGTATTTCTTTCTTTATAGTGCTTGGCAATTTCGTTCTACTATCTACTAATGTTAAAAGTATTCCACCAACTTTTAAATCTTGATTTAGATGTTTTTTTACTTTTGAAACTATGTTGATTAAATTTCCCATTCCTCTTGCTGACAAATATTGACTTTGAACTGGAATAATCACTTCATCTGCTGTTGCTAATGCATTCATTGTTACCATATTTAATGATGGCATACAATCAATTATAATGTAGTCATATATGCTCTTTAATTCACTTAAACAATTCTTCATTGCATATTCTCTACTCATAGCATTTGATAAATTTTCTCCCGTTACTGATAGATTAAGATTAGATGGAATTAAATCTACTCCCTCACTATTGTGCAAAATTGCTTTTTCTGGTTGTATTTCTTCATCATCTATATATCTGTCTATTAAAGTAGAAAGAGTTTCCTCAACCTCGTTTTCATCAAATCCCATATATGTGGTTAAATTTGCTTGTGGATCTGCATCAACTACTAATACTTTTTTATTATTATTTGCTAATGCTACACCTAGACTAAAAGCAGTTGTTGTTTTTCCTACTCCACCTTTTTGATTTGCTATTGCTATTGTTTTGCATTTTGCCATTTTCTTTGCCTCCTTTCTTTTAAATTTAGCCTTTAATCAAATTTTAAGTTAAAGGCTATGTAGTTTCCTTTAAACGAAAAAAAGGCAAATTGACCTAAAATAATCAACTTGCCTTATATGTTTATTTTATCTACAATCTTTGTCTTTCTCCTTGTATTTTGTAAATTCCTGTTTTGTTTCTCGCTCATTTTCTTCTATTTCTTTGCTTATTCTTTTTATCATATATTCAAGTCTAGCTAAACCAAATACTGATACATTTCTTAAATCTTGTCTCATAATTTGTAAATTATACTTTTTTACATCTGTATCATAATCCTTCAATAATTTTTGTACTTTGTTTTTTGAATTTATATCTGGAAATATGATTTTTCCTTCTTCTACTGTCCATTTTTCATATCTTATTAGATGTCCCAAAAAACTTCTTTGTCCATCTTCATCATATTGGTGCAATATTTCATTGTTGAATAAATTTTCTTCATCAAAAGTTAATATTTTTTCTTTTTCCACTTATTTTCCCTCCTATTATAAACATTACATTATTCTTTTACTTTTTACAAATGTGTAAACTCTATCTTTCATCTCTGTTCTTATTATGCTTTTTTTCAAATTCTTTTCTTATTCGTTTGTGAATTTTTATTGCACTTTCATTATCAAATTCTTTTTCTATTGATATTTTACCTTTTTCTAAAAAGTTTTTTGATAAAATAAACTCTCCTGTATCTAAAAATTCATATCTTCCATCTTTATCTTTTCCTGCATACATTGCTGTAACTGGCATATTTTGATTTGGAGATATAGGAATATTTACTGTTAAAAATGTTCCTACTTCCAATGTTTCTAAAAACTTAATTGCTTCATCTTCTCGCATAATTTAAATCCCTCCTTTATTACTTACATAGTTCATTATAAATAAGCAATTTTTTTGAGCAAGAAAAAAGAAAGCCACAATTAGCTTTCTTAACAAAATATTCATTTTTCACTGGTATTCCAATGTTTTGAGAGTTTTTTGGGTATGTGTCAATAAATAGTATATTCCTCCTGTATTTTTATTTTCCAAAATGCTTGTCGCTGTAAGTGTTCTAGCTTTTGTGTCGTAAATACCTGTCCTCCTCA
>CAUWFE010000048.1:0-3573 GCA_963558185.1 uncultured Clostridia bacterium | reverse complement strand
CCCTTAGTATCTATATCGTTTAGTTCATCTTCAACCTGTTTTATAGTTTTCTTTAACTGCGGTACTATTTTCTTAAATTCAATTAAAGCTTGTTCAACACTAGCTTGCACAACAATATCTAATTCTTCTACAGTAATATTAACCACCTCTTTTCAATAATAAAAGCACCAATTTATGGTGCTAAATTCTATGCTACTTGATTTTTTAAATCTTCTACATTTATTGTCAATGTTTCAATATCTTGTAAAATTTCTTTAAAATAAAAGCTTGGTAATTCTCTATATGTTGCTACTGCATATTTATCATTTATTTTTCTATATGCTCTGGGGAATACTCTAGATTTTATTTTGTGATATTCTAATCCGTTTTCCTCACAAATATCTTTTACTTTATCTTTTATTTTATCTTTTACTATTTTAGCTTCATTTGGTGCTAATTGTATTTTCTTTTTAATTAATATATCATGCTCATTTATTCTAGTATTTACCTCATTAAATTTTTGTTCTGTTTCAGTTTTAAATCCTGCAAAAGCATAATTCATTACAGTTTGACTATCTACAAGTCCTTTTATTAAATCATTTATATTTAATTCTTGTTTTTCTTCTACTTCTTTATTTTTCTTTAATATTATATCACTCATTTTATTGTTTCTCCTTCTCCATAAATTATATTTCCGACAACATCTTGTCTATTTTCTAAGGCTTGTTCCATAAGCATTACCCATTCTTTTATTGAATTTACTCCTTGTTCTACAAATTTTTTCTTTTTAGTTGGTATGTTTTGCAAATCTTCTTTTAAGTATGTATATTGTGAATTTTTATTTAAAAAATCTTTCATATTAAATAAAAGCATATCTAGTTTTGCAGTATCAAATACTTCGTCCTTTCTTAAATTATCTTCCAATTTAATACTTCTTAATGTATTTTCCGCTTTTTCTGCTCTTTTTCTTAGCTCTACTAGTTCTTTCTCTAATGACTGTTTTTCTAAAATTAAATCTTCTGATATTACTTCTTTAATAACTTCTTTTTCAACTATTTCTTTTTTAGGTATTTGTATATTCTCTATTTCTTCTCGTAATGTTTTTATTTGTTGTTCTTTTTGTTTTATAGCTTCTTGAAGTTCTTGTGAATACTCTTGTTCTTCTTTTAACTGCTTTTTTAATTCTTTCTTTTCTTTTACTGCTTGATTCAGTTCTCTCGTTGTCATATCTTCTACATTGTTTTTTTGCATTACTTCTTGCCTGTCTTCTTCATCTAGTCCTGCTAAAAGAAATAATTTTGTACTTCCTAAATGCGACAGCGATGTCGTATTTGAAAATTCTCTTCCAATTAGCATAAATCTTTGTGCACTTCTTTCCGTAAATTGTACTTTTTCTTTAAGCCACTGTTTATATTTTCCATGTTCTAAATTTTCTTTAACTTCTATAAGTCTTTTACCTATTTCTATAATATTTTGTGCTGTCTGATCTTTTAGTATAAGAATTTCTGCCGTAGTTTTTTCTATATTGAACTCTGTTAAATCTTGCATATTCTTTTCTACCTTCTTCCTTTCCTGAATAATACATTCCCATTCCCCATAAAATTATTGGTACTACAAATGAAAAGAAAATTCCCCAGTAGTTAGTTATTACTATCATTTATATCTACCTCTCTTTTCATAATCTTCATTAAATTATCAAATGTAGTTTTTCCTTGCATTACTGCTTCATACCCCATTTTACATAGATTATAAGTTTGGCTGTCTACTCTATACTTCATATTTTCTTCTGTTTCCATGATTTGTTTGTCAAATTCGCTTATTTCAAACATTTCGTTTTTTTCAAAATGGTGCCCATCTTGTAATTCTTTCTCAATTTCATGTACAATATCACTTAGTTTCTCTGTTTCATTTGGTGCAATACTTATTATAGTAGTTTTATCTTTAAGTTTAAAAGTAAAATAAGTATTGTCCTTAAAATAATTTTCTCTATCTTGCTCTTTTGTTCTATATTCAATTTTTAATTTTGGCATAATAAAAAGACTCCCTTCAATTTCAAATTTTAATTTTTGATGCTTGAACAAAGTCTTTATCTGTGATATAATATTTATAGATAAGAACTTCGTTCTTTCGTTTGAGATAATGTTGTAGTTTGCCGACCGCACATTATCTCTCTTCTTTTTTTAATAAATCTTCTAATTTTAGATTAAAAGTATTTGCTAATTTTTCTAGCACTGCTAATTTAACTGTCTTATATTTTTCATTTTCAATACTCTCAATTACGAATCTTGTTTCTCCAATTTTATCTGCTAACTGCCTTTTATTTAAATTTAGTCTAGCTCTCTCCATTCGTATCTTTGTAGTATCTACTTGAACGGGTATCATTACAATCATATTTTCACTTCCTTTCTTATTGTGATAATAATATCACTTTTAGAAAAACAAGTCAATATCTTTTTCATATTTTTATTGATTTTTTTTTCTTTTAGTGATAATATATTAGTAAGGAGTGTGATTATAATGTTTTCTGATAAATTAAAAATGTTAAGGCATAAACATAATATTACTCAAGCACAACTTGCTAGTGAATTAGGTATAGGTACTAGTACTATTGGTATGTATGAAAGTGGCATAAGAAAACCCAGTTATGAAGTTTTAAAAAAAATCTCCAATTACTTTAATGTTTCTATAGATTACTTGATTAATGAATCTACTGATGAAAATACTTGTAATTTAGATTTCTTTATCGAACATATAAAACAACTCACACCTTCACAAAGAAAGCAAATAGAAGATTTAATAGAATTTTTGCTTAATAAATATCATAAATAAACACACTTACATTTCTGTAAGTGTGTTTGTTCTATCTATATGTTATTAATGTTTCATAAGAAAGTCCTTGTGTACCTCCAATTTCAAGCTTAATATCAACTATTTCATATCCCTCATTTTGCATATTCTCTAGTATTTCATTAATTCTTATTGTATATATTCTTTCAGGCATATTACCATTTGGTACTAAAGTATGTATTAAAATTATATGTTTTTTCCCATCTTTTGGTTGCAGATATTCTTTTAAACTTTCATATGTTTTATTAGCAGATTTTTCATAATTCTTATCAAATAATCCCATCTTAATCTCCTTTTTTAATGTTATTGTAAGCCAAATTGTGCTTTAGAAATGACTTTACCACCTTGAAATGTAACATTTGCATTTGCTCCTAACATTCCATTTCCATCCCAAGAATATATAGTAGTTTTATACTTTCCATCTCCAGTTATATCAGATTCAGATAAAACTGTTCCTTCCGCTCCTATAATATTAACAACTTCTTCATAACTCATTCCTGTTTCTATTTTGTTAAATTCGTCAAGTGTCATTTTTTCATCATTTATAGTATTTGAGTTGCTTGAATTTGTAGAAGTCTGTTGGACATTATTTGTATTGACCCCTTGTGTTCCTCCTATTACTCCAACAATAATTATTACAATTATTAACCAAAACCACCATTTTTTATAAATTGGTTTCTTTTCTGTTTCTACATGATTTGCCATAAAATATTCCCCCTTTTATTTTTTTCTAAAAAGAGTATATAC
>CAUWFE010000047.1:0-3582 GCA_963558185.1 uncultured Clostridia bacterium | reverse complement strand
AATAATTATTGTTATTGCAATAATAGTAGTTTAAGTGAATTACTAAACATATCAACAACACAAGTTTCAAAACTAATAAATTCATTAAAGAAAAAGGAATGTATAGATATAATAATAAAATATAAGGAAAATAGCAAAGAGATAGAAAGTAGAAAATTAATACCAAAGAAAGAGATACCCTATTTAACAAAAGTTAAATACCCTCCCCAACAAAACTTCAATACCCCTATTGAAGAAAAGTTTAAAGATAATAAATATAATAATAAAATAAATAATAAATATAATAGCGAGAATAATTTTGCTAAAAGAAATAAAGCCAACTTTGAACAGCGAGATTATACTGGCATTGACCTTACTTTACTCTATGCAAATGCAGATGTATTTGTATAGCCGATAGCATTTGCATAGATAAGAACAGCAACTAAGGTAGAAGATACTACTATGGAGGCTGTTCTTTTTATTTTAAGTTGCGAGTAAGCAACTTAAAATAAAACCTAAAAAATGCTTTAGCAATTTTTTAGGCAAACGGGTGTAGGGTGTCCCTACCACACAAAACACTTTTTTGCAATAGCATAAAAAAGTGTTGTAGTGTGTTACAACACAATTCAAGAAAGAGCAAAAATAGGAAAATATAATCGTGTTACTAGCACGAGCAAGGAGGTAATATATGAGCTATGCAATAATAAGAAATATAAAATACAAAAGAGATAATTTAAAAGGAATATTTAGACATAATGAACGAAGAAACAAAAATTATTCAAATGATAACATTGATAAAGAAAAATCATATTTGAATTATTCATTAAAAAATCCAAAATATAGTTATGAAAAAGAATTTGATAGAATAAGGGAAAAATATAATTTAAAAGGTCAAATAAAAACAGTAAGTAATATTGCTTGTGAATATATAATAACATCAGATAAAGAATTTTTTGAAAGAATAGGAGAAAGTGAAACAAAAAGATATTTTGAAACAGCATATAAATTTGTTAGTGAATACAAAAATTTAGGAGAGCAATATATTTTATCTGCAAAGGTGCATATGGATGAACAAAGTCCACATTTGCACCTTGTTTTTTTGCCTGTTGTTCATACACAAGATAAAAAAGGCAATAACATAGATAAACTTGCTTGTAGTGAATTTTGGAAAGCAAAAGATAGTTATAGGCAATTACAAAATGCTTTTTATGATTATATGGTATCACATAATTTTGAACTAGAAAGAGGTTTACCAAAAGAAGAAACAGGTAGAGAACATTTGGATTTAAAAGAATATAAGGAAATAACTAATTTTGAAAAGACAAAAGAAACATTAAAGAATATAAAACTGGAATTGCCAGATGTACCAGAGATAGCAGATATAAGTAAATTTTCAATAAAGAGAGATGAAAAGATTTTAGAAGAAATTATAAAACCAAAAGATGAATTGATACAAGGTTTATATCAAGATAATTTAAGATTACATCAAGAATTGTCAAGACAAGCAAAAGTTATTGATGAAGCTGAAAAATACCAAAAAGAAAGAGATACTATAATTGCAGATAATAAAGCATTAAACAATAAAGTAAAAGATTTAGAAAGAGAATATAAAAATAAAGTAAATAATCTTGACTTTGACTATAACAATAGGAAAGAAGAATTGGAAAATGAATTTAAAACAAAAGAATTTGATATTGAATATAAATATAAACACAAAATTAAAACATTAGAAAAAGAAAATAACCATTTACACAAAATTGTAGATAAATTTTACGAAACAGTAGAAAAATTTATAAAATGGATTTGTCATAAATTTGGTATAGGAGAATCAAAAGAATTGGTTAAAAAATTTGAAGAAGATACAAATACTTTAATTGATCCAGAAAAACAACTAAAAAAAGAAGAAAGAGAAAAAGAGTGGGATTTGGAATTATAAAAAAATGAAATTCATAACAAAAATAATTTTATTAGGGTAAAATGCTTATATATATAATAATTAAAAAATAGTAATTCAAATGTTTATATGTGATGATAAATATAAGAAGTGATGATATGAGTATAGATTTTGATAAAATAAATATTAATAAATATGAACTATATTTAATTAAAGGAAAAATTTAAAAAATATTAATATATAATTGTATTGAAATTATATATTAATTGTGATATAAATTATTCAAGGAGGAGGAAAAAATGAATAAATTAAGTAAAATTTTTTTGATTATTATTGTTGTTTTGACTTTAGCACTTATTACTGTAACATCCTTATATTTAAAGCAAAGAGATTTAATTTATGAATACTTTGGAAACTACAATTTTAGTATTGATGAAGATGAATCTAAAAATAATACTAATATAACAACAAACAGATAATATGTGATATAATAATTTAAATAAAAATATAAATAGTTGTAAAATTATTTTATAAATTATTATATTTTTTATAATTATTATTTTAACATTAAATTTTTATAATTTTTAAATTGGCTTTATGTTCAATAATAGAATTAGTAAGATGTGTATAGAGTTTAAAAATTTTACTAGTTCTATTATTTTTTTACAAACAAATATTTTCGGATTTCTATTTTTATCATTTATGATTTTTTACTAGATTTATCTTTGAAGATATCTGAATTTTAATTAAAAAAATGTTTTATAATATAATTATTAACAAAGCTTTATATAAAAGCTAATTTATTACTAAATTACTGTATCTATCTAAATATTTAAATTATTTTGTAAAAAATATCTTTTGAATTAAAAAATAAATAAAAAGTATTTATTTTATTTTGTGAATAGAATTATTTATCTCCTAAAATAGTATAAATAAATTGGTAGATATTGACAAGTATGCCAATATATGGTATACTTGTAATGCATTTTTGTTGTTATAGAGGAACAGTAATTAATGACCTCAAAAATGCAAAAAACTGAAGTATGCGATACATATAGCAGAAAGGGAGTTAAAACTATGAAGAAATTAGTATCGGTATTTTGTGTTTTGGCAATGGCTTTGTCTATGTTTTCGGCTACAGCTTTTGCAGCTGAACCTAAAACTGTTACAGACGCAGAAATCATCTCTATGAAGAAAAATGATTTCGGAGTGGATACTCGTGCGACCTCGAAAGGTTTGTGGTATGAAGAAAATACTACAAACTGGGGAGGCGTTGCTGGTGCTGTTTACAATGCTCCTGTTACTCCAGAAAAAGGAGCAGCACTTAATGTATGGCTGAAAAATGATGCACCTGTTACAATGCAGGTGTATGAAACGAACTGGTTTGGAGGCTATACGAAAGTGTATCAGTCTGGAACATTGGAAGCTGGCGAGAGAGATATCAAGGTTGTAAATAAGTGCAACGGTAAAAAGTATCTTGTTCAGCTTAACAGAAAATTATCCAATACAACAACAATATCTATCTTGGTTTATCAAAACTAAGTGACGAAGTCGCATACTTCAGTTGTGGGGGCTACTCTTCTGAGAGTGGCCCCCTTATTCTTAATAAAGATAATAGAACGAAAAAATGATTTATTAAATTAAGTTGAATAAGTTACTTATTTTTCAAAATCCACTCATAAACCTCATTTTCAGTAAGTTTGCCTTTT
>CAUWFE010000046.1:0-3665 GCA_963558185.1 uncultured Clostridia bacterium | reverse complement strand
TCATCCTTGTGGATATTTATATTTTATTATTACTTTTTGGTATTGTCAATTACTTTTAGATATATTTATTAAATATTACTTTTTTATATGTTACTACTCACAGTTTATAAATAGTATTAATATATATACATTGAATAGAATGGATTTTTATATATATTAATTGCCTATGATGTTCCTTTCATCACACTGTAATTTTCGCATAATGTATCAAGGTTAAATCCAGTATAATTTCTTTTAGAAAAATTGTTGTTGTTATTATATTTATTATTTATTTTATTATTATATTTATTATCTTTAAACTTTTCTTCAATAGGGGTATTGAAGTTTTGTTGGGGAGAGTATTTAACTTTTGTTAAATAGGGGGTATCCATCTTTGGTATTAATTTTCTACTTTCTATTTCTTTACTATTGTCTTTGTATTTTATCTCTATATCAATATATCCCTTTTTCTTTAATGAATTTACCAGCTTTGAAACTTATGTAATTGATATATTTAGTAATTCACTTATATTACTATCAGTACAATAGCAATAATTATTTTCTTTGCTTAAAAACATTACAATAGAATAAATGTGTTTTTCTTTATCACTTAAATTTATGTCTGTTAATATTTCTATTTGAATCCATAACATTTTGACATTTGCCCTCTCCCTCCTCTCTGTTTCGTTTTATTTTGGCTTTAGTGCCTTTTTTATTATAAAGTTATATAGTTTTATATCTTTAAAGTGTAGATAAAAAATTCCCATAAAAAAATCGCTTTAGACTTTTTAATCTAAAACGATTTTTGTTTTTAAATTGTCCAGACGTCTGGACAATTCAAAATATTTTATTCTTTTTCTTCTTCATTTTCTTTTATTACTTTTTCCACTTGTGCAATTAATTCCTCTTTATTAGGCATATAATATGTATAACTTGAGGCAAATAAATTATTATTAATTCCACCTAAACTATATTCAGCCACTACATTATCTTTTTTAGCACATAGTATTATTCCTATTGGTTTATTATCTTCTATATCATTAACTTCAGTTTCATAATAATTAAGATACATATTCATCTGTCCCATATTTTCTGGTTTTAATTTACCCATTTTTAAATCTATTAAAACATAACATTTTAATATTTTGTTGTAAAAAACCATATCCACATAATAATGAGTATTATCTATTGTTATTCTTTGTTGAGAGCCAACAAACATAAATCCTTTACCCAATTCTAATAAGAAATCTTCTAATTGTCTAATCAATTTATATTCAAGGTCTTTTTCTAATAAAGGTTTTTCTTCTTTTATTCCAAGAAATTCAAAAACATAAGGTTCTTTAATTATATCTTTTGGTTTTTCTATAATTTGACCTTCTTTAGCTAATTGTAATACTTTTTCTTTGTTAGCTTTTCCATCTGATAACAAAAGTCTTTGATAAAGTCCACTTTCTATTTGTCTACATAATTCTCTAGTTGACCATTTTGAATTTACTGTTTCTTTTTCATAAAATTTTCTTTCATTTTCATCTTTAATTCCTATTAACTCACAGAAATGTGACCAACTTAATCGTCCATACGTCTGGACAATTGGATATGTTATATAAAAATTTCTCATATTAAATAGATTTGAACGTGAAAAGCCTTTTCCCATTTTCTTTGTAAGTCTTTTTGCTAATTCTAAATATAATTTTCTTCCATATTCTGGATTAATATTTCCTCCTTGTTCTTCCTCTACAATCATTCTTCCAACATTCCAATAATAGTTTACCATTTCTTCTCTTATATTATTATACACTTTTTCCCTAGTTATTATTGTATAATCTATTATATTATTAGTTAATCTATCTAAAATTAAATCTTGATTCATTATTTACCTACTTTCTAATTGTGCAGATGATGTCTGCACAATTTATTCTCTATTAATTGGCATTATATCATCAATTTCCAAATTTTTCATTAAAAATCCGAAAAAAGTCAAATTTTTACATTTCTAATTGGTCAGACACATCTGACCAATTTAATATTTCATTGATAAATGACTTCATTTAATATAATTTCTTCAGCTCTATTTTTAATATTATTCATTCTGGAAACCCACTCTAGTTGATTATTTGCTTTTAGTTCTTCATTTACCTTTTCTTTCTCTGCCATTTGTTTTATTAGAATATCTAACTTTTCTTTACATTCATCTTCAATATCTAGTAAATAACTTTTCATTTCATTACTTAATAACTTTTCTGTATATTCTGTTATTTTATATTTCCTCATATATCTTAGTTTTAATCTTCCACACTTTCCTATATTTCCTGTTCTTCTAGTTTTTGGTATTGTTATATTAGGTATATAATAATCTCCCACTATAATATATTGTACGGGAGGATTCGTCTCCTGAAACCGCTGTGTTCTCACATAAACTACATGTAGTCTATGTAAATTATATTTTATTATATAGTATACTTCTAAGTGTGTTTAATTCGTTTTTTAGTCTTTCATTTTCTCTTTCAAGTTTTTCTATCTTCTTATTTTTTATCGCTATAATTGTATCTTTTGATTTAGCTGTTTTATCAAATTTAGCTCTTTGATTTATTTCTCTGTTTATCTGGTTATTAATTACTTTTTCGATTTTTTTGTCCGAAACATTGGGTACTCTTCATTAGCTGGAAAACGTGAAAAGCAAATTGAAATTGCTAAAAAAATGAAAAAAGAAGAACTTGAAATTTAATTAATTTCAAAAATAACAAAATTTTCTATTGAAGAAATTAATCAGCTTTACCCCTACATTTCAATAATATCTATCTCTTCAAGTTGGCACAGCATTCAACTTAAATTCCTAGTATATATTTTGAAATTTTATATATGTTACAATGGAAATAAAATTTAGAAAATGTTAAAAATGGTAATAGGAGAATCTCATTTTTAATGAGTGGTGCCTATTACCATTTTTTAGATTTTCTATTTTATTGAAATTAGTAAGTATATAAAATTGAAAAATATATACTAGGAATTCGTGCGTTCAGAGCTACATATATAAGCTGAACCTAAAACCATAGTGGCTACCGCTGCCAGTGGCATCATTGTAGTTGCGGTAAGCCGTGTAACTGAAGGAAAAGTCGGAGCTACCACCTCTAATGGCACAAGGGTAAGCACTACTACTACCAGTGTAAGTAGAGTATTCTGTTGTCCATTCGCTTAGGTTTGAAGCCATATCATTTATTTTACATACTTCATCTGCATTTACTCCTGTATTTGATAAGCTTGTATTTTTACTTTTTTGATTTGCATAATTTTCATGTCCTGCTTCTTGGATAAACACTATTGCTGTATCCCATGCATAACTATTCATTAAATCACTTTTTACTGTTGTATTTTCTTTACTATATGTGTTTATTGATACTTTTGATGCATCTAACTCTGTTATATCACAATTCCACAATGTTCCTGCTGTATAATTCATACTACTTGTTGAATTAGCTGTTGATTTTTTACTTGCTGCTTTGTAATCTGATGTACTACTTCCGCTTGCAAAACTTGCTTCATAACGTGCTATATAATATCCTCCATTTTCTCTGCTACTATTTACAAATCCTGCTAAATCTTTGGCTGTTGCATTTAATCCATCTGTTACGTAACTTGCAACTCCTGGGCGATATTCGTCTAATTCTTTATAAATTGTAGAATCAAAA
>CAUWFE010000045.1:0-4527 GCA_963558185.1 uncultured Clostridia bacterium | reverse complement strand
TATTTTATATATAAATACTAGCTTTTGTATTTTATACATTAAATTTAAAACATATAACTTGTCATCTAAAATGTTAAAAGGTCTTAAAATTGATTTTGACGTGCCTATAATATGAAATTATATTATTTATTAGTAATCTAAATTTATATAATTATTATAGAATATTTTTATTAGTTTATAATATAAAAATTATTTCATTTTTTACATTTACAAACATATTATACAAATATTCGTTTTAAAAAATCAAATTAGAAATTAACTTTGCACAAAATTTTTCAAGTTTTAATTATTTAAAATAAAATTATAAAAATTTTGAAAATTTCTAATTTTACTTTTTTATAATTTTATTTTCTACTTTTAATATTTTTATTTAAATTTATTCTAAAAGTAGAAAAAAATTCTTTTTAATTTATTTTTGTTTTAATTTTTTTACTATATTTATTTATGTAGTTTTCAATAAGAGAAATAAATATAGCCTATTCCCCTACTCCCTATTGCTTTTAATCGTTTATAAAAATTCTAAATTGCTTTTAAGTTATTATCTTTATTAATATTCTCGAATTCTTTGCCTAATAATTTGCCGAAACTACTTAAATTATCAAGATTATTAGATTTGGTTTCTATTTGTTCGGCTTGAGATGCTAATACTTGTTCATAAGTATATTTTAACATTGATATTTTCTCTTGTTTTTGTTCATCAGTAGAATCATTACTATTAAGCATATATTCAAGGTTATAACCATATAGTTCTAAAGCTCGTAGAATAAGCTCAACTTGTCCATCTAGTAAATTTAGTTCTACAGAATGAATATTGTTTACATTAAATTTTTTATCGTTATCAATCATTGTTTTGTTAACTCCTTTTATTATAAATTATGCACAAAATGCCTCTGCACTTGCCATTTTAAATTGTGATAAAGGATGATCTAACATTGCATCCATAACTTCCTGGTCATGCAAATGTGTATATATTTCTGTAGTATCAATTTGAACATGTCCTAATATTTCTTGAATTGTTCTAATATCTACACCGTTTCTATATAATAGTGTAGCACAAGTATGTCTTAATGTATGAACACAATAATCTTCATCATCAATTTCAGCTTTTTCATAAGCTCGTTTAACGATTTTTTCAATACCAGTAGAACTCATTTTTTAGCCATATCTACTAACAAATAGGTTTTTTGTTTTAGGGTTTAATTTATCTCTTACTTTTAAATATTCATCTAAAGCCTTTCTTGTAATATCATTTATATAACCTGTTCTTTCTTTATTACCTTTACCAATTATAGAAAATTTATTATCTTTTAAATCTAAATCATCAATAGATAGATTTTTTAATTCAGCTAAACGTAGTCCACTATTCAGAAAAAGATGCAATATTGCATTATCTCGTATCTCTATTTCATCTATACTATTAGCATATACCTCTATCATTCTTTTGGCTTCATCTAATGATAAGTAATTAGGTAGTTTTTTCTCAATTTTCCTTTCAGAATTTATTTTCTTAAATGGTTCAGTAAATATAGTATGCTTTATAGTAAATAGGTAATTAAAGAAAGTTCTTAAATGTTCTATTTTTACAACTCTTGAATTTATTTTATATTGTGATTCTGCTAAAAAATAAATAAAGCTATAAATATCACTATTTGTTAAAGATCTCACATCATTTAAAGTAATGTCTTTTACTGAATTATATTTATTTTTAAATTTATGAATATTGATAAATTCCAAGAATTGCCCTACTGTTATAGCCATATTTTTAACATATACTTCTGATAAGTTTCTTATTGCTATTAGATAATTAGTTAAATCACTAACAAATTTAGGTATCTTATTTTCTTCATTCATTTATATTTGACCTCCGTTTCGTTCTATAATACTTGATATAGTACAATTTTCCATTATATATTTTAGCTTTTCGTTTGAAACCTGAGTGTAAATTTCAGTGGCTTCTAAACATTCATGACCAAGCATTCTCTTTAATACAAAGATATTTATATCTTTTTCATTGTAAAGTAATGTAGCTCCTGTATGCCTTAATGTATGAGTATGATATTTGTCTTTATAAGGATTTTCCTCAAGTAAATCAAGAAGTGCATTTTTTATTATCGTTTGTACAGTTCTGTTTGATATTCTTTTGTATTGACCACTGATAAATAATGCATTATGGTCTTTATTATCTTTCCCCAAAGTTGGTCTAACTTCTAAATAGCGAATTATAGCTTCACAAACTGCAGCATTTAAGTAAATTATTCTTTCTTTATTACCTTTACCATGTACTTTTAATGTTTGTTCACTATTATCTATTTTTAAGTCTGTTAAGTTTATAGCTGTAAGCTCTGACAATCTCAAACTACAATTAAGAAATAGACATGTTATCGCATAATTTCTTATTTTAAATTTAGACTCAGATTTTATTGTGTTAGCTAGTAATTGTTTGCTTTCATTTAAACTTAAATGCTTTGGAATTCTTTTTTCAATTTTACCAGAACTTATATTTCTTGCTGGATTTATACTA
Source organism: uncultured Clostridia bacterium (assembly GCA_963558185.1). GTDB lineage: Bacteria > Bacillota > Clostridia > TANB77 > CAG-508 > UMGS1663. Next base: position 2,006 of record CAUWFE010000045.1, on the reverse strand, counting down.
ATTAAGTTATTGGTTTCTAAATATTCAAAAAACTTTTTAGCAGATGTTAATTTTCTATTTCTAGTTTTAGTATCATTTTTTAAAGTATTACTTAAAAATATAATGTATTTTTCCAAATTGGTTTGAGTAATATTACTTAAATCCTTTATTGTAACATCAACTATTGTTACAGTCTTAAATTCTTCTAAAGTTATAGTATAAATCTTATCGTGATCATATAAAAACAATTTTATATATCTAAACAGAGTTCTTAAGTCAAAATATGTTTCATCTACTGTTGTTTTTGATTTGAATTCAATATATGCCTTATATTTTAAGTAATTATTTAAAAACTCTGGATTTTGCTTTTGATATTTTAAGAATGACATATTTATACCTCCAATTTATATAAGCAAAATAAATTTTGCTTATAGCTGGAGTCTAGCACATGAAATTATTAGCTACAAAGGTACAAATTTTATATTTACACATTTGACAAAGAAAAAGAGTTAGTATAAGTCGCTAAACAAAATACTAACTCAAGAATTTGTATAAATATATTTTAATCATTATTTATTAATTTTTTTGCTATTCCTGTAACTTCTGCCTTACTATATAAAGTTTGTAAAGGCTCTATGAACATTTTTATATTTTTTAAATTAACTTCATTTGCTGAATGCAATAAGTTATGTAGTGCTATAATACTATATGCTTCAACTTGTTCCCAAGTATATAATAATTTTCCCATATACCTACCTCCAAATTTTATTTTTCTTATTTAATTTCTTTTCTCTATATTCTTTTAAATAGTGCATTTGTTCTTCATCTTCCAATCTTTGTTCTTCTTCTGTTTTATCATTGCCACCAATAATAATTAAAATTATAGGTAGTCCAATAAATAAAAATAAAAATGTAATCATTGAAATAATATCTAACATTTTATTTGCCTCCAATTTAATTATTATTGCTAAAAAATAGCTCTAATAATATGGTTTATTTTTACTTTTTCTCTTTGTTAGACTGCTATTGTTTCTAGCAACATTGGACTTTCACCAACCAGAACTCTGGCTTGTACTCATTGCTTGGGACGCACCATTATAAAAACATTATGGACTGCCTTTATAACTTTACGCTCGAACTATGACTATACAAAAGTATCCTAAACTGCATTCGCAATAAGATAACATTCTTATTGTTAATCTAAATAGTTGCTAACCTGCCTAGAACGCAATTCTTGTATGATCCAACAAAATTCTATTCAATTTTCAATGTGCTATCCATAGACGAAGTATTTTTAAACTTCTACTATGAACAGCACCTAAAATTTAAAAAAGAATACATTTAATTTTGAAATTTTTTATAAATTTCTTTATTTCTTATCAGTTCAACAGAATATGTAATCAATTCGCTCTTTAAATCCTCATCTATTTCCCCATGTCTATTTTTAGAGTTCTTGTTAATAAGTTTCATTATTCTATCTAAAACTTTTATTAAAGCTACATCATTTGTTACTGCTGATTTTAGTAGGTTATAAAATTCTGTTTCCTTATTCATATTTTTCCCTCCATTTCATCTTTTAATTTTGCAATGGCTCTATTTCTTCTTTGTTTTAAAGTGCATACCTTTTCGCCTGTAATTGCTGATATTTGTTCATAGCTTAAACCATGACCATAATGCAAATTAAGAAGATAAATTTCTTTATTTTTTAAAATATTTATATCTGGAGTCCTAATATTGTTTTCTTTATCTGTATATTGAATTGACTCATTCATCTTTGTTTCAAATTCTTGTATCCTTTGTAAATTTCTATAATAGTTTAATCTTCTGTGATATAAAGCTAATTGCATATAATTTATAAATTTTGCTAATACAATGTCATCTTCTAATTCATATTTAGACATATTAAAAACCTCCTACATACTCAAATTTCAAAATTTTGAGCATAAGGAGGTCCTCTGCAACTAATAATTAGAGTTAGCAAAAAGGCAAGTTTATTCCATAAAATAAACTTGCCCTCTAATAAATAT
>CAUWFE010000044.1:0-5494 GCA_963558185.1 uncultured Clostridia bacterium | reverse complement strand
GCAATAGGTTAATAAAGTATATAATAACTGAATTTATAACCATAAATAGCTATTCGCAGGAAAGGAATAGGTATTTATATGAAACAAGAATATAAAATAAAAGAAGTATTTGATGAAAATGCTAAAACGATACAAGAAAAGTTACAAGAAACATTTATAAATTATTTAATAGAAAAAGTTAATAAATAGGGAAAGGCTAGTTTGTATGTATTTTTTACATATTAACTAGCCTAAATTTATAAATATTAGTTGAAATATTTTTGTATTAATTGTATAATTCAGTTATAAATTGGATAGGAGGAAACTTATTGTTATTAGAAAGAGAGGTTTAAATGATAACAATAGCAGATCCTGAAAAATATGTAGCAGGATTATATGAAAGATTATCCAATGAAAAGATTGAAGTCGGTAATGGAGAGGTACTAGAAACAAGCGAAGACGAAAGAGAAAGTGGAAGTATAAGCACACAAAAACTATTTTTAAGAAACTTTTGCAAAGACAATAATATACGAGTATATGATGATTATACAGATGACGGAGTTTCTGGAGCTACTTTTAACAGACCAGACTTTAATAGAATGATAAAGGACATTGAAAATAAGAAAATCAATTTAGTAATAGTAAAAGACTTATCTAGATTTGGTAGATTATCAAGTAAAATATCGTATTATTTAGATGAGTTTTTCATTGAAAAAGGTGTAAGGTTTATAGCAGTAACAGATGATATAGACACAGGTGCAATTGAAACATCAGAAGATATGGTGCAATTTAAGGCATTTTTTAATGAATGGTTTTTAAGAGATACATCAAGAAAAGTAAGGAATGGAAAGAAAACGAGAGCAAGAGAAGGCAAAGTAATGACAACATATCCTACTTATCGGATATAAGAAAGACCCATTAGACAATAACCATTATGTAATAGACCAAGATATTGCTCCAATAGTTAGAAGAATATTTATGTTAGCACGAAACGGAAAAACACCAACTGAGATAGGTAAAATTCTAACAGATGAAAGAACTTTAGTACCATCAGAAATAGTTGGAAATGGACATACAAGAAAAGATGGGATAAAAAGAGGTTGGAATAGAAATACAGTTAAAAGAATATTGCAAAATGTAACTTATCTAGGTTGGGTATCAAATGGAAATACAAAAAAGGTAAACTATAAAAGTAAGAAAACAATGATAATGCCAAAAGAAGATAGAATAATCAAAAAAGGTATGCACACACCAATAATAGATGAAGAAACTTTTAATATAGTACAAGATATGATAAAAAGTAGAACTTCTACAAGAGTAAAAAGTTATGATTGGTTACTAAAAGGGTTAGTATGCTGTAAAGAATGTGGCAAGAAATTAAGTTTAGTACCACAAAAACATCCTAATAAAACAACATTTTATTTAAGATGCAATACTTATGCTTGCAATACACATTTAGGTTTATGCACACCACATAGCAATAATCTAGAAAAAGTAACAAACTTTGTAATTGAACAAATCAAAGCAAGATGCAGAGAGTTTTTGAATAAAGAACAATATACTAAAATAGCAAATACATCAAAAGACAAGATAATTAAAGATAGGTTTAATGTGAAGAATGAAATTCTTATTTTAGAGAAGAAAATTAAAGATATAAACAAGAGAATAGACAAGTTATATGAAGATAAATACAATGGACTATTTGAAGATGAAGATTTTTCAAGACTGTATTTAAAACAAATAGAAAGCAGAAAACAAGCAGAAGAAAGAATAAAGCAGTTAAAAGAATTAGAAGAAAAAGAAGATTCATCAGTAGACATTGATAAACTTGTTAAAGATTTTGTAAATATGGAAGAAATAACTAGGACAATGCTTGTATCTTTAGTTGATAAGATAGAAATATCAGAAAATAAAGAAATAACTATATATTATAAATTCAATATTTTAAATATGGGAAAAGAAGATAATAAATTACAAAATGTTGGCTAAATATTAAAAATAGTCATAACGGAATATTATTACAATAGTAGTATTAATAATATTAGCAGGTATTAGTATAATAATCGTGTTGGATGGTAATGGTATATTAGAACAAGCAAAAATGGGAGCAAACTCTATGGTATCAGCAGAAACAAATACACAAGAAGCATTTAATAGTTTAGCAAGTGAAATATTAAATGAAAGTGATAATTCAGAAAGTCTAAAACCAGGACAAGTTGCAAGAAAGACTAGAATAAATAATTATAATGATGGAATTAATATGGCAACAATACCAGAAGGATTTACTGTATCAGGGATAGAAAGTGAACAAAAAATATCAAATGGTTTAGTAATATATGATATACCAGAAGAAAAATTATCTAGTGTAAATTGGAATGAAGATAAAGATGCAGATGGAAATCCAGATGTCCGAGATAAATATAATCAATTTGTATGGATACCAATAAAAGATAAAAATGATTATCAAAGAAACTTGAATTATCCAAGTTATTATGATAGTGCATTGGAAAATACATTAAAAGATAGTACTTTTACAGATATAAATTACTTGCCAGATACAATTCAACCAGAAAAAAACGATGCAGAAAATAATGAAATGGCAGAAAGAAATGCAGTATTAAAATATAAAGGATTTTATATAGCGAGATATGAATGTGGAAAAGAATCAAATTTAGCAGTAAGTAAGCAAAAAGCCAATATATGGATGGATGCAACACAAACTCAATCAAAAAGTATATGTAAAACAATGTATAATGATAATATAGTAAAAACAGCATTGTGTTCAGGAATTCAATGGGATAAAGTAATGGAGTTCGTAGATAGAAGACAAGATGGAAAGGGAAATCTATTTAATGTTAGAATTCCATCAGATACAAGGCATACCAATAATTCAAATGCACTTGCAGGAACAAATGATAATGACAAAGTACAAAATATATATGACTTAGAAGGAAATAAAAGAGAATGGGTAGCAGAGAAAAATAATACAACTTATCCATTTATAGCAAGAAGTGGTGATTACACTAAAAATGAAAATTATAAAGCTGCTGTACGAAGTAGTAAGAGTGATAAAATTTATGATACACATTCTTTTAGGGTGGTATTATATGTGATGTAAAATATCAAATAAAGTAAGAAATAATAAATTATTAATTTGTTAATTTTTACTGTAAGGATAAATCGTTAACACTCTTCAAGATGTAAGATTTTTAACTTATTACTAAAAGACTTTACATATGTTTTAGAAAAATAAAATAGTAGTGCAAAATGCATATAATAAAAGAAGAAATTAAAACAACATTTGTAATGGAAAATAGAGTATCTTATAAACCAAAGTAATAACAGAAAATGGACAAGAGACATCAAATTTGGAAAGTTGGTCTTTCAGAATTACATACAATTTTTCGAATAGAATGGACATTAATGGTAATAATTACCATATTAATATGAAAAACTAAATTTGCATACGCCTTTTAAATTTTAAAAAATTATCATAAGAAGTTTAAAATTTACATAAATTTTATAAAATATAAGTGAAAAATGAACTTTAAGGAATGACCTTAAAGTTCAAACTTTATACATAAACAGTTTTATTATGAGAGTAAATTACCATACCAGGTTTGCTATTAGAAGGTTTTTTGACATATTTTACAAAACAATAGTCTACTGGAACATTAGAAGAATGTTTTGCTTTACTATGTGAAACAACAATTTTTGCACAAGAGATAATTGTATTTTGTGAAACTGTTTCAGCCATACCATTACATTTTAAAATTCCATGACTACCATGAAAATCTTTTGTATGAAACCATATATCTTCATTTTTTCCAACCCTAGTAGTTATATAATCATTTTGTTTGTTATTTTTACCAACTAAAAAAGTAAAATTATCAACTAAAAATGTAAGAGGCTCTATTTTTGCATTAGAATTTTTTGAAGAACTTTTTTTATTAACTATCTTTTTTACTTTTGAGTTATTAGAAACCTTTAATTGAGAAGAATCTATGTTTTTTAATACTTGGCTTTCAATAACTTCTTCATAAATTTCATCAATATCCTTTATTGTTTCAGCATTTTCTAATTCAAACACAATACTTTGCAAATAATCTAATAAAAGAGAGAATTCTTGTTTTTGTTTTTCAATTATTTCACTAGCGTTTTTTAATTTATGATATTTTTTGAAATATCTTTTTGCATTTTCAGAAGGGCTAAAAGCAGTATCTAAAGGAATAGAAATAGGATTATTATTATCATAAAAATTATCTAAAATAACGCTACTTTCTCTAAAATAAGATGGTAATTTATATAAGTTTGCAGTAAGTAATTCACCATAAATACGAAATATATCCATATTATCACATTCATTTTGCTTTATATGTATGTTATTTAACTTTTTTGTAATACGATTTAAATTAGCAAGTACTAACTTTAGCAAATTACTTCGATAAGATAAAAGTAAATCCATTTCTTCTTTTTTATTATAAAACATGTCAAGAAAAGTGTTTGAGTCATCACTTTCACTGTTGGTATAACAAATTGTATAATCATTTTTATAAGGTATAATGCTACAATTAGATAAATTATTACAAATTTGCAAGATATTTGTATATAAACTAGAAAACATATTTTCATTTTGAGAAAGATATTGCAATTGATTTTCTACAAATATATTGCTAATTCCAGTGTAAGTATTACTGATACTTTTTGAAATTGTAGAAAGTTGAATATCTTGCACAAATTCATTTTGACTTGTTTTAAAAATATCTTTTTTAGAATTATCTACCATAACATATTCATGAGCTGGTAAAATTTCTCTTATATTATTTTCAAACGAATTAAAATGTTTAAAACTATCTATAATAACATTATTTTGATTTGTTAGTACAACATTACTATATTTACCCATTAATTCAATAAATAACTTTTTATAAGTTATATCATTCAATTCATTGTAGCCTTCAAATTCAATAGTTATAACTCTATCTAAACCATGGGTATATATGTTTTTTATAGTGTAACCAATAAGATGCTTTCGTAAAACCATGCAAAAATTAATTGGATTAAAAGGATTTGCTTTCAAATAATTAGTTAAATGCATGCGATAATATTGAGAAGATATATTAATTAGTAAATTTTTATTTTTTCCTTGTAAATAAATAGAAAGTATAATTTCATTCTTATTGGGAACAGATATTTTATTTACTTTTCCGCCAATTATACTTTTATTTAAATCATTAATTATTTTTTTAGTTATAATTCCATCAAAAGGCATATATTGTGAACTCCTTTACAAAATTTATATTTTTGTACATATTTTAGCAAAATTAAAGTATAAAATCAATAAAATATATATTAATAACATTTTAAATTTTGTAAAAAATTCTATAGACTGATTTAAATGTAGAAATTATGAATAAAAAAGCAAATGTAATAAAAATGAAATATAAATGTAACCATCTTTGTAGTGTTACAATTGATGTGAAACAAAAAGTATAGAAAAAAAGTGATTCAAGTA
>CAUWFE010000043.1:0-5690 GCA_963558185.1 uncultured Clostridia bacterium | reverse complement strand
CCTATTTTGCAATAAATCTTTTGTTTTTTACTCATTACTATTTACCTCCTTTTAATTACTTTTGTATCTATTTTTATGTTATATTTCCTCTCTAATATACTCATCAATACTTGATTAAATTTTTCATAATTCATATTTTCGCCTCTTTTCTCTTTTTGGTTGTGCTGTGCTCTTTTTTTACGTATTACGTAATTCGTATCCAAAAAAAATTTCTTTTGCTTCTTCTTTTGGTATATCTAATACTTTACTTAGCTCTAAGATATCTGTTAAACTAAGTTCTACTTCTCCACTAAATCTTCTATAAATATATGATTCAGTTTTTCCCCATTTTTTAGCTAATTCTGATTTACTTATTCCTTTAAATTTCATAAATCCTTCCAGTCTTCCTAAAGTATATTTTATTGCTTCGTTCAATTTTTTATCTCTCCTTTTTACGTATTATGCAATTACGCTATACGTAATATATATTATTGTTCTTTTTTTGTCAATACTTTTTACGAAATTTTTTTATTTTTTTATTAAAATATATTGCGTATTGCGAAAAAATATTGTAAAATAGCTATATAGAAAGGAAGATTTAAATTATGGATGAACTTTTTTCAAAAAGACTAAGTGAATTAATTAATAATAGTAATTACACTTTAGATACAATAGAAGAATATGTTGGTAAAACCAATGCAACAATATCCAGATATGCTTCTGGAGAAATTACAGGAGTAAAAAGAAGTACTATTGTAAAACTAGCAGACTTTTTCAATGTTTCTGCCGCTTGGCTTGCAGGATTCACAGATAAGAAATATGATATTTACAATGATAAACAAGTATTTCCACTCCTTGGTATTGTAAAAGCTGGCTATGATTACTTAGCAAGTGAAAACATAATTGGATATGTTAGCTTAGATAAAAAGATAGCAAATCCAGAAGAGTATTTTGCTTTAAAAGTAACCGGAGATAGTATGCAACCTATTTTATACGATGGTGATATTATTATAGTTCATAGTCAGAATGATATAGAAAGTGGGAAGATAGGAATTGCTTTAATAGATGGAGAGGAAGCAACTGTAAAAAGAATAGTAAAACATGATGACTATATAGAATTAATCTCTTTTAATTCTTATTATCCACCTAAAAATATTACTAAAGATACTGACTTTAAAATTATTGGCAAAGTTGTTGAAGCTAGAATAAGTAAAGTATTCGAATAAAATAGAGTTTTCAAAGTAGAAAAAAATAATTAAATTTACTAAAAACAAAATATAAACTAAATAAGTAAAAAAAGAATTAGAAAGTGTTTGAGTTTTCGCACAGCACAACCACTATTCTAATTCCAGCTATCACTATTGAAAGTGACTTCTTTATAATTATACATTACAGTAGCCTCATTTTCAATAGTTTATTAAACAAATTTATTGGAAAATGGAGGTTTTTATTATGAAATATGTTGCTTGTTATTGTAGAGTTTCTACAGATGAGCAGAAAAAGTTTGGTTTTTCTATTCAGGCTCAAAAAGATGCATTAGAAAAATATTGTAAGATAAATAATTATAAATATGAATTTTATATTGATGAAGGAATTTCTGCATCTTCTATGAAAAAGAGAGAAGCTTTAAATGAAATGCTAAATAAGTGTAATGTATACGATATGATTTTATTTACTAAGTTAGATAGGCTTTCAAGAAATGTATTAGATGCTAATACTATTAATAAAATTTTACAAAACAATAACTGTACGATGAAAGCTATTGACGAGGAAGATATCGACACTACTACTGCTGATGGTACTTTTATTTTCAACCTAAAAGTTTCACTTGCGCAAAGAGAAATAGAAAAAACATCTGAAAGAATTAATTTCGTATTTAAAAATAAAAGAGAACGAGGAGAAGTAACATCTGGAACAAAAAAATATGGTTATGACATTATCAATAAAAAATTTGAAATAAATACTAAGGAAGCAGAAAATATAATAAATCTTTATAAATACTTTATAATAGTAAATGGCAATATTGCTGAAACATATAAGTATTTTATAAAACATTTTAATGGTAAAGGACAAGATGCTTTATATAAATATTTAAGAGAAACTTCTTATATTGGAAAATATAAATTATATAGAAAAAATATTTACATTGATAATTATATTCCCAGAATAATGGACGATGAACTTTTTAATTCTGTTCAAAACTTACTAAAGAAGGCTGAAAAAAAATCTAACAGGATAACCGTTCCTTCTATTTTTACTGGCATTATTCGTTGTGGAATCTGTAACCATAGAATGTGTAGAAGTCAAGATACAAGAGGCAAAAAAAATATTATAAGGTATATATGTGACAATTCTTCTAGAAGAAAAGTAGGCTCTATGGAATATAAATGTAGCAATCATAAAAGTATAAGAGAAGAATACATAGAAAATTATCTATTGCAAAAAGCTAAAACACTTGCTCAAGAATATGTAATATCAAATACTATTATTCCCACTCATCAAGAACAAAAAGACCTTTCAAAAGAAATACAGATTATAGAAAAAAAAATCTATAAATTGAAGGATTTATATTTAGATGACTTAATTGACAAAAACTCATATATTTATGATTATAATAGTTTAAACCATAAACTTAATGAATTAAAAAAACAAACTACAGTTGTAAAGAAAAATGATTTTTCTAATTTAAAAAAATTTATCAATACTGATTTAGATTCTATTTACAAAAAACTAAGTGTGGATGAAAAACGAAATTTATGGCTCAATACAATTGATAATATTATTGTTATTGATGGACAAATTAAAGAGATTACATTTTTGTAATCCCTTTTCATTTTAATCGTTCGTATTTTCTGGGGCACCAACTGGGCAAACACCTTGACAAGTTCCGCAAGATATACATTGTTCTTTATCTATAATATATCTATCATCACCTTGTGAAATACATCCAACTGGACATGCTGCTGCACAAGCTCCACAAGAAATGCATGCATCTGAAATTTTATATGCCATTTTTTTCACCACCTTTCGCTACATTTTATGCTATATTTTAAATGTCATCATCTTGTTTATTATCTTGATCTATTTTTTCTAATTTTTCTAGTTCTTGTAATTCTTTTAAGTTTTCTTTTTCTTCTTCATTCATTATTTCAGTTTCAACGTTTTTAATAATTTTTATATCTTTTACATCATATTTTTTATAAAAATATTCACCATTTTCATCTTTTAATTTTACTCTAACAATTTCTTTTAAAGTTTCTATTCCTTCTACTACCCCTTCTCCATCTTCTGTTTTTATAATAGCTCCAATTTTAGGTAATTTCTTTAATTTTTCTTCATATACTTCTTGTTCATATTTTAAACAACACATTAACCTTCCACAATTTCCTGAAATTTTAGATGGATTTAAAGAGACATTTTGTTCTTTTGCCATTTTTATAGAAACTGTTTCAAAATTATTTAGAAAAGAACAACAACATAATTCTCTACCACAAACACCATTTCCACCAATTCGTTTTACTTCATCTCTTACACCTATTTGTCTTAACTCAATTCTAGTTCTATATACTGATGCTAAGTCTTTAACTAGTTCCCTAAAATCTATTCTACCATCTGCTGTAAAATAAAATAATACTTTGCTATTATCAAATTTAAATTCTACATCTGTTAATGTCATTTTTAAATTATGCTCTTTTATTTTGTTTTCACATAATACAAATGCTTGCTTTTCTTTTTCTTTATTTTCTTTATAATGCTTTATATCTTCTTTATTTGCAATTCTGATAACTTTTTTTAATGGTTTTTCTAATTTATGTTCAGTAATCTTTCTGTTAGCAACCACTTCTCCAAATTCTTCTCCTTGTGATGTTTCTACTATTACTTTATCTCCTATATTTAATTTAAATTTACCTGGATAGAAAAAATAAATTTTACCTGGCTTTTTAAATTTTACTCCTACTATATTGCTCATTTTTCCTCCTATACTTTATTATGAATATTTGCCCACATTTTCATTATTAGCTCGTCTATAGTCATATCATAATTACTACTAGCTAAAATCTTTCTTTTCGCATTTTCTATACATGAAACTAATTCTATATATTGTATACTCTTTTTATTTAATAATATTTGATTTATATATTCTAGTATATCCTGTATGTCCTCTTTTTCTTTATATATAATTTCTGCTTGTTTTATAATATCTAACAAATCTTTAGATTTCATATCTTCTATAAGCTTTTCTATTTGTTCATATGTTTGCTTTTTATCTTTAATTTTAAGTAATTTACCAATACTTCCATTACATGCTTGTAACATAGAGTCAGATATATCTGCTTCCATGTTTTTTCTTATTTCTTGTTCTGAAATTGGTATAAATGGAACTTTCATACATCTTGATTTTATAGTACTTAATATTTTACTTTCATTACTTGTTATTAAAATAATTGTAACAAATTCTGGTGGTTCTTCTAATGTTTTTAATAAACAGTTTTGAGCCTCTTTTGTCATAGTTTCACAATTATTTATTATATATACTTTTCTATCAGAAATAATTGGCTTTTCTAATATTTTTTGTTCTATATATCTAATTTGATCTATCTTTATTGTTTTTCCGTCTTCTGGCTCTACTTCTATAAAATCTGGATTATTATTATTTTCAAATTCTAAACATGATTTGCAATTATCTTCTGTAAGTACTTTTTCTAAGCATAATATCTTTTTTGCAAAATCTCTTGCAAATAATTTTTTTCCTATTCCTTCAATTCCTATAAATAAATAACTATGTAAAATATTTTGATTTTCTATTGCATATGTAAGATTTTTTTTTACATTTTCATTTCCTAATAGTTTTTCAAACATTATTTACTCCTATTTTATCTCACCGAATTTATCAAATGGCCATATTCTAATCCATGCTACACCTTCTACTTTTTCTATTGGAATACAACCAAATTCTCTACAGTCTGTACTATTTTCTCTATTGTCACCCATTGCAAAAATATGACCTTCTGGCACTATAAAATCTGTTAAATATTCATTTTTTGCATATGTTATAACACCTTCTTGAAGATAGTCTTCTTGTAATTTTTTTTCATTTACATAAACTCCATCTGATTTTATTTCCACATGTTCTCCTGGTAAAGCTATTAGACGTTTTATATAACTTTCTTTTCCTAATTCTAACACGTAATATGTAAAACTTGTGAAAAAATTACTTGGCTTATAATTATATTCTGCTTTAACTGTATTAACACCTACAACTTTACTTGGTTTTTCAAATGTTATTATATCTCCTCTTTTTAATTCTTTATTAAAAGTTACTGGTATTTTATTTAATATTAATCTCTCTCCTGGTTTTAAAGTAGGATACATAGATTTCATTTTTACTTCTGTTGGAGTTCCTATAAAGTATCTAATTAATATTGCTAAAACTACTGCTACTACAATGCAAATTATCCACTCTATTATCTCTTTAACTGTACTATTCATTTTATCATTCCTTTTTTATTTAAATTTTAAAGCTGTTTATTAACTTACTATTATATTATAACTTTTTATTTTGTATTAATCAATATTCTTTTACTTTTTTATTTCATATATGATTTATTATTTCTTGTTAGAATGCCTTGAAATATAAGCTTTGAATAAAATAACAAATGTTTATGGAGAAATTTTAGAAATTCTGTGTAATTTTATGGAAAGAGTTCACT
>CAUWFE010000042.1:0-6083 GCA_963558185.1 uncultured Clostridia bacterium | reverse complement strand
TAGCGGCAGTAAGTATGACAATGGTGTTAGGAAATAACGGAATATTTGAGCAAGCAAAAAAAGGAGCAAACTCAATGGCATCAGCAGAAGCAAATACACAAGAAGGCTTTAATAGTATGTCAGCAGAAATTGATAAAATAATAAGTGGAAGCGGAAGCTCAGAACAGCCACAACCACCAGAGCAACCAAAAGAAACAATAGAAGAATCTAAAAATTCAGGAAAAGAATTTACAGCTCCAAAAACAGAAGTAACAGATTCAAAAGGAAATAAAGTGGTAATTCCAGGAGGATTTAAAGTAGCAGAAGATTCAGGAGATACTGTACAGCAAGGGATAGTAATAGAAGATGTATCAGCATCAGGAGATGACAATGTAAAAGGAAGTCAATTTGTATGGATACCAGTAGGAACATTTGTAAAAGATGATGGAAGTACAAGTAATGAAATAGTGCTAGGAAGATATACATTTAATACTAGCGATGGAACACCACACTTAGAACAAGCAGCATATACAAAAGAAAATCCAGAGAATTATAAAAATGAAGTAGTAATAAATTCACGTTATAAAGAATTAGACGAATATCGCCCAGGAGTTGCAAGTAACGGACTAGATGGATTAAATGCAACAGCAAATAATTTAAAAGGATTTGTGGATAGTAGCAGAACGAATGGAGGATATTATATAGCTCGTTATGAGGCAAGTTTTGCAAGTGGAAACAGTATAGAAGATTATAAAGCGGCAAGTAAGAAATCAACAGCTAATTCAACAAGTGGTATGAATTATACAGCAGGAACATTGTGGAACTTTATTACAGAGTTAGATGCTTCAAAAGTATCAATAAACACATATAGTAAAGAAAATACAACAGTAAAAAGTGATTTAATGAATAGTTATGCATGGGATACAGCAATAGTGTATATCCAGGAAGCAGGACATGAAAATTATGCAAATCAAAACAGTAAAAATAAAGGTTTATCAAATACAGGAACAAATAGTGATGAAGTATGCAAAATAAATGATATGGCTTCAAACCTTTATGAAAGAACAACAGAATACTCTACTTACACTGGTAGTAGTCGTGCTTACCCTTGTTCCTATAGAGGAGGTTACTACGACCGTTCCGACGATTGCACGGCCTACCGCTTCAACATTTATGCTACTAACAGCGATTTCAGCGGTGGGTTTAGGTTCAGCTTATATATGTAGCACTGAACGCATGAATTCCTAGTATATATTTTTCAATTTTATATACTTACTAATTTCAATAAAATAGAAAATCTAAAAAATGGTAATAGGCACCACTCATTAAAAATGAGATTCTCCTATTACCATTTTTAACATTTTCTAAATTTTATCTCCATTGTAACATATATAAAATTTTAAAATATATACTAGGAATTTAAGTTGAATGCTGTGCTAACTTGAAGAGATAGATATTATTGAAATGTAGATTAAAGCTTATTAACTTCTTCAATACCAACTTCACCAAAAAGTTTTTGAAAAATAACATATAATACCATAAATTACCAACAAAGGCAAGAAAAATATTTCATTAAAATGTATCAAAAAAAGACCAAAATAAATACGTAAAAAAATATACAAAATTAATGTAATATAAATGTAAAATAAATAATATAGGAAAATACTAATATATGTTGTATAATAAGAAAAAAGAAAAGGAAAGATAATATAAATAAATTAAAAATAGTAAAAGAACAAAAAGGTGTGACTCTAATAGCTTTAGTAGTTACGATATTGTTCTATTATGACGAAATGATAAAATTCAGTAATAGCAAAGGTTTCTTCCTAGCAATAATTTAGAAATTATAAAATTTTTACATATTTAGAAGATGATTTGTCAAAAATATATACAAAAGCATCTTTTTTTGAATTTGTAATGAAATATTTGGAAATAAATGTTATAATAATTTTGGTAGCAGTTGTTGCCAAATTATAAAAATGAAACATTAGAAGTTGTTAATTATAAAGGAAATAAGGATAAAATATTGTTAATTCATGTACAACCAAGCACAGACATTTTAATTAGAAATGTAAAAGATGAAGTATACTTAAGACAAGGAGATTCAAGTAATAAACTTTCATCAGAACAAATAAGAATATTAGAATATGACAGAAGAGAAGTATCATTTGAAGAAAAAATAAATAATCGTTCTAATGTAAATAATATAGATATGGAAATGGTAGAAATTTATAAAAAAGCAATAGGAGCAGAAAATAAAGATTCTTTAGAGGTATTAAGAGCTAGAAACTTTTTAATAAAAAAAGATGGAGAAGAACATTTAACAAATAGTGGAATATTATTATTTGCAGAAGATCCATCTATATTTTTTCCAACAGCTAGAGTCAGAGTAATAAAATTTGATGGAACTAAAATGCATACAGGAGCAGAATTAAATATTGTTAAAGATAAAACATTTGCATTACCTTTATATAAAGTTATAAAAGAAACTCAAAGTTTTGTAGATACTCAATTAAGAGAATTTAATCATTTAGGAAATAACGGAGAATTTGTAACAGTTCCAGAATATCCAAAATTTGCTTGGGAAGAACGGAATCACCAATGCTGTATGTCATCGTAATTATGCTATATCAGGAGAACATACAAAGATTTTTATTTTTGATGACAGAATGGAAATTGTAAGTCCTGGAAAATTACCAAGTATAATTACAATAGATAATATGAAAAATGAAAGATATGCTAGAAATCCTCAAATATCAAGAGTATTAACAGAATTAGGATTAGTAAAAGAATTAAATGAGGGTGTAGCAAGAATTTACAAAGAGATGTCTGAGTTCTTTTTAGATGAGCCAGAGTATACAGAGCCTAATGGTATGTTAGTAAAGTTAGTTCTAAAAAATAATATTGTTATGAGAAATAAAAGAAAAAATGAAAGATTATTAAAGAAAGATGATATAAGAAATAATTGGGAAGAATTAAATGTATTAGAGCAAAAGGTTTTGCAATACATATATGATAAAGGTAAAGTTACTAATAAAGAAATATGTGAATATATAGATAGAACTAGAAGGACAACAATAAGGATATTGAATAGATTAGAAGAAAAAAATCTTATAGAATGGATAGGAACATCAGTATCAGATCCTAAAAAAGTTTATACGGTAAAACAAAAAAATGAAAAAATGTCACAGTAGTGTCACAGTTTGTGTCACAGTAAAATCATTTTAGATAAAAAAGTCTAAAGCGATTTTTTAGTATGACGGGCATATCAATGCTCTGTGGTGAAAGTCAACTGAGACGTAGTTACCAATGAACTCTTAAGTGACTTGCGTAAATGGTATAATTTTATGTAGGAAAATGACAAAGAAAAATATTTCGTCAAAATGTATCAAAAAAAGACAAAAATAAAAATGAATATTCAAATTATTTGATAATATATATAAAGTTATTAATTAATAGTTTTTATTATTTTTTTACTAGAATGTATTGAAAAATAAGCTTTGAATGAAATGACGAATGTTTATGAAGAAATTTTAGAAATTCTGTGCAATTTTATGGAAAGAGTTCACTTTTAGTGGAAGGGTGCCATAAAATAAATTAGAATTTCTTAAATTTCGTAATAAACCTAAGAAATGCAATGAAAAGCTTATATTTAAATGCATTTCTTGTATTAATTTAAAGAAACCATTAATTAGGAGCATTCAAAAACTAAAAATGTATAAATTATGTTGAAAAAATTTTATATATGATATAGAATAAGTAAAATTACTTAAGATTTAGGAGGGTAATATGAATTTAACAGAAGCTAAACAAGAGGTTACTGAATTAAGAGAAAAATTAGAATATTATGCAAATAAATACTATGATGAGGATAAACCAGAAATATCTGATTATGAATACGATATGATGATGAATAGACTAAAAGCTTTAGAAAAAGAATATCCAGAACTAATTACAAAAGATTCTTTAACACAAAAAGTAGGAGGTCATGTAAAAGAAGGATTTAAAGAAGTTGAACATGAAGTACCACTACAAAGTTTGCAAGATGTATTTTCTTTTGAAGAATTAAAAGAATTTGACGAAAGAGTAAAAAAACAAGCAATAGAAGAAAATGAAGAATTAAATTATGTTGTAGAAACAAAAATAGATGGTTTATCAGTATCTTTAGAATATATAGATGGAGTATTTGTAAGAGGAGCAACAAGAGGAAATGGGCTAATAGGAGAAGATGTAACAGATAATTTAAGAACAATAAAATCTATTCCAAAAGTATTAAAAGAAAAAGTAACAATTACAGTTAGAGGAGAAGTTTTTATTGGCAAAAAAGAATTTGAAAAAATGAATGAAGAAAGAGAAATACTAGGAGAGCAATTATTTGCAAATGCAAGAAATGCAGCAGCAGGTTCACTAAGGCAACTAAATTCAAAAATAGCAGAAGAACGTCCATTAAACATATACATTTTTAATGTACAAAAATGGGAAAACTCTCCATATAATTCACATTATGAACAATTATTATACTTAGAAAAATTAGGTTTTAACGTAAATCCAGTTAAAATATATTGTAAAACATATGAAGAAGTTATAAAAGCAATTCAAAAAATAGGAAATGATAGAGAAAAACTAACATTTGGAATTGATGGAGCTGTAATAAAAGTAGATAGTTTAAGTTTTCGTGAAAAATTAGGAACAACATATAAAGTACCACGTTGGGCTATTGCATATAAATATCCTCCAGAAGCTAAAGAAACAAAATTAAAAGATATTATATGCCAGGTAGGTAGAACAGGTGTAATTACTCCAATGGCAATTTTAGAACCAGTAAAAGTAGATGGCTCTACTATTTCAAAAACTACACTTCATAATGAAGATTTTATAAAAGAAAAAGGTTTAAAAATAGGGGATACAGTTATAATACAAAAACAAGGTGATGTAATACCAGAGGTTATATCTGTAGTAACTGAAAAGAGAACAGGAGAAGAAAAAGAATTTAAAATGCCAGATGTATGTCCAGTTTGTGGTGCACCAGCAGTAAGAGAAGAAGGAGAAGCAGCAACAAGATGTATAGGTATTGAATGTCCAGCACAAACTTTAAGAAGTTTAATACACTTTGCATCAAAAGAAGGAATGGATATAGATGGGCTAGGTTACAAAATTATTGAGCAATTAATGGAAAAAGGATTTTTGCATAATATAGCAGATATATATAAATTAACTTTTGAAGAGATAGCTTCACTTAAAAAGAATGGTAGAAAGTTTGCAAATAATTTAATCGAAGCTATTGAAAATAGTAAAAAACAAGATTTATTTAAACTAATTAATGCATTAGGAATAAGGCATGTAGGAGTAAAAACAGCAAAAACATTAGCAAACTACTATAAAACTATGGAGAATCTATCTAAAGCAAGTTTTGAAAGCCTAAGTGTTCAAAATGATGTAGGAGAAATAATAGCACAAAGTATTTATGAATTCTTTAGACAAGAACAAACAATAGATATTTTACAGCAACTTAAGAGCTTTGGAATAAATATGACAAAGATAGAAGACGAAGAAGTAGATAATAGGTTTGACGGTAAAGTATTTGTATTAACAGGTACTCTTTCAAAATATAGTAGGGACCAAGCAAGTAATATAATAGAAAAGCATGGGGGAAAAGTATCTTCATCTGTATCAAAAAAGACAAGCTATGTATTAGCAGGAGAAGATGCAGGTTCAAAACTTACAAAAGCTCAAAGTTTAGGAGTAACAGTTATTACAGAAGAACAATTTGAAGATTTACTAAAATAAATTTTGATATAAGGTTTATAGGTGTAACCTTAAATAAAACCTAAATTTATCGTATAAGGAAAATATATGGACGGAAAATATACATTTGAAAGATTTGAACAAGAATTAGACGAAGGATATCAGTTATACTACACATATGTGCGTAACAGATATTTATTATTTAAAACAAATGAAAATTGCTATACACAAAAATTATTGTCAGTGCATAGCAAAAATCCACAACCAGTAATGTCAATGCTTACAAAAAAAAGAGTAAAAGAGATGTGTATATGTGTCAATGATGTGAAACAAAATCTTAAAAAAATTGTAGTATCATT
>CAUWFE010000041.1:0-7033 GCA_963558185.1 uncultured Clostridia bacterium | reverse complement strand
GTTCACTAGAATAGATAATGTAAAACTTTGGCGAGGGATACATTATCTATTTTTATAAAGAAAAATTATGAAGTAATAACCAATTTTTACTTCTATTTTTTTGTTCTTTTGTTGCAGAATGTAAACCTAATATAGAATAATGAACACCTGCCCAAAATTCTTCTTCGGTTAAATTTTCATCTTGTTCTATATTATATTTTTGTAAATAGTTTAAAATTTTAGCTTTATCTAAACTTAAAAGAGCTAAATCGCGTTCAATGTTAAATAATTTTTGTTCATCTAATGGCTCATTGAAAAGTAAATTTAAAACCCTCTCATCAAAACTTTCTAGTTCTTCTTGAGGTTTGAAAACATTTACAAATGTAAAATTATCTAAATGCATATTTCTTCCATCTTTAAAGCATATATTATCTTTGCTAATACTAGAAATATTTTTTAAATTACTATAATCTAAATTTGATTTTTCCATATTATTTTTTCCTTTTTTTTCTTCTAATTTCTTCTACAATACCGATTACTTTTACTGGTAGATTTTCAATTTGCTCATTTGTAAATACCATAGGAGCATATTCAGAATTTAATGGTTGTAATATAATACCATTCTCATTTTTAAAAACTCTTTTGAAAGTACCATCATCGCCATTTACCATCACAACGCAGTCATCTCCACTTTCACAGTCATCAGTTCTTTCTAAAATAAGAGTATCTCCATCTAAGTAATCTGGTTCCATTGAATTACCTTTTACTCTAAGCCCAAAGTATTGTTTTCCACCTCTTAACATATCAGCTGATATTTCTTCGGTATCAATAACATCTTCTATACATT
Organism: uncultured Clostridia bacterium; assembly: GCA_963558185.1. Classification (GTDB taxonomy): domain Bacteria; phylum Bacillota; class Clostridia; order TANB77; family CAG-508; genus UMGS1663. Next base: position 6,207 of record CAUWFE010000041.1, on the reverse strand, counting down.
CCATTGGAATACCAGCGGGAATAGTACCATAGACAAATACTAGAGCAGGATTAGAAGTATTTGTTCGGTTATCTTTACTTTCTACTAAATCCGATTTTTGTATATCAAAATAATTAGCTAACAGTTGTATTTTATCGATTCTGGGGTAAATATTTGCATTGCACCAATCAGTAAATGTAGAATATGGAATATCCAAATCGCGACACACATCGTTTCTTGTTTTATTATTTAATGTCATATAATATTGCAGATTTTTTGCAAAAATTTCTTTATTTCCTAAATCGCTCATTTCAACCTCCTGACAACATTATACGACTTATCCGTAAAAAAAGCAAGAAAAAATTAAAAAAAATACGGAAAAACTATTGACAACGGAAAAACCGTGATATATAATGCAGACAACAAAACGGAATAACCGTCAGAAAAGAGGTGGAGCAATGAAATATTCATTAAAAGCAATTAGAGTAAATAAAGGAAAAACACAAGAACAGGCAGCTAAAGGAATAGGAATTAGCGTAGAGACTTTAGCAAATTATGAAAAAGGGATTACTTATCCAGATATTCCAATATTAAAAAGAATAGAAGAATATTATGAGACAAACTATAATGATATTGATTTTTTTGCAACGAATAAACGGTTAAAACGTTAAAAATAGAGAGGGGAGATGAAAAGCGTGGAAGAATTATTAGAAGAACAAAAAAGAACAAACGAACTTTTAGAAAAATTAATATATCAAAATAATTCTAAATATGAACTATTAACAATAGAACAAGTACGTGAAGAATTTGGAATAGGAATTAATATGGTACAAAAGATGTTTAAAGACCCAGAATTACCAGTACAAAGATATACAAAACCATTTAAAGTAAGTAGACAAGCATTAAATGAATATATGACAAAAGAACATAATTATTTAAAAGGAGGTAAATAGTAATGAGTAAAAAACAAAAGATTTATTGCAAAATAGGACAAGCAGTATGTGAAGGAGCAATATGTTTTGGAATTGGTGCAATGTTAGCATTAATGGCTTTATCAAAATTAGTATAGAAATGAGGGAAATAATGAAAGAAAAGTAGTAAAAGATTTAAAGAGTATGACATTAAAAGAACTTAATAACTTAAAAGTAAAGAATTTAGCAAATAAAAAGTAAAGGAGGGATACATATGTTACTAGGACTTTTATTAGGATTTGTATTAGGTTTGCTTATTTCATTTATATGTATGATGAATGATATAAATGAAATAGAACATGAAAGACGTAACGCAGAACTAAGAGCATTAACTCATTTTAGAAAGTTATTTGCAATAGAAAAAATAATAAAAAAATCAGAATTAATAAAAGAAAGTTATTTTATAACAATAGGAAAAATAAAAGAAGTTATTTCTAGCGACCAAACTACAAAATAACTTCAATAAATAAAGTATATGAAAACATATCTATACTAATTTTAGCATAATTAAGGTAGATATGCAAGGAGTACATTGAAAATTGAATAGCTTACCAGACGAAATGCAGTTATATCAATACATTCAAAGATCATAAAAAATATTTAAAAAAGTTTTGAAAAAAGTGTTGACAATAGCGTACGCTTATGATAATATGATAAACATCTTAAGAGAAAGGAGGTAAAAGTCCTATGATTAAGAACATAATAAAAAGGCTAGCCCTACGCTACCAACGAAACAGACTAGCCAAACGTAGAATAGATAATAATCATAAGAATATTAATCTAATTCTACAAGGACTTGAAGATAGGGAATGTTAAAATTCCCTTTCCCTTAACAAGTAGTATATATCAAAAGTGTACAAAAGTCAAGGGAGGTTATATATGGAGGAAAAGAAATTGAAAATAGTCTTAAATAGAAATGGAAATGGAACTTTAAATCCAAGATGTCCAATACCATTAGAATGGTTTAAAAAAATGGGACTATCTGAAGAAGAACGCGAAGTTAACTTAAAGCTTAATGAAAAAACAGGAGAATTAATAATTAAAAAAAACAAAATAAGAACTACCTAATACTGCATCGTCTGGTAAACATTCAGTATTAAGTAGCCATAACAGAGTTAAACTCTATCTATGAATATTATAGCATGGATAAGAGTCTAATTCAAGTACAAATTTGAAAGGAGACTCTTTTTATTATGGAAATTATTAAAAACGAATATAAGATAATAAAAGATAAAGATTATATAGGAAAGAGATTTGGTACATATACAATAGAAAAAACAATAATTTATGCAAATGGAGAAACAGAAACAAGACTAAGGTCATTTATTCCAATTAGAGATGGAAATATAAATAAGGTAAATTTAGACGATTTATATTTTCCTATTACTATTACACACGAAGAAATGAAACAATTACCAGAAAAATATAACAAGGCTTGGATAGAAGGAACACTAACAAAAGAAATGAGTGAAAGAATGCAAGAACTTGTATTACTAATGAGAGCAAAAACAAGAGAAGAAAATAAGAAGAAAGTAGGTGTTAAATAATGGAAGAATATACAAAAGTATTAAAACAATATTTAAAAGATAAAAGAGATTATACAAAAGCTATGTTTAAAATAATAGGAACAATATGGAGAGGTGTAAATAATAATAGATTTACATTAGAATAAGCAGAGTCAAAGTTATTTGAAAAATCATTATAGAAAGGTAAAAGAATTATGGAAAGAGCATTTAAAGGAGTATGGATACCAGCTGATATATGGTTAAATAAACAATTATCAATTCAAGAAAAAGTAATATTAGCAGAAATAAATAGGTTAGATTATGGAAAAGGCTGTTTTGTAGGAAATAAACATTTTATGAATTTTATGGGACTAAAAGAGAGAAGGATAAAAGAACTAATAAGTGGTTTAAGAAGTAAAGGTTTTATAACATCAAAAATAATATATAAAGAAAATAGCAAAGAAATAGAGAAAAGAGTATTAAAAATAAATAGAAATTTATAAAAATATAAATAAAAGAAAATAAGGAAGTGTAAAAAATGTCAAAATATAATAAAGATACTAAATTTTTTTGGCTACAATTAAAGGAAGATTTTTTTGATGATGATGCTATTCAATGGCTAGAAGAACAAAAGCCAAACGGTAGAGACTATGCATATTTTTATTTGAAATTATGTTTAAAATCATTAAGAACGAATGGAATACTGATAAGAAATGTAGGGGAAATATTAATACCTTATGACAATGAAAAATTAGCGGAATTGACAAAAATAGATTTTGATACAGTTACGGTAGCTATGGAATTGTTAAAAAAAATAGGACTTGTAAAAATTTTAGAAAATGGAGAAATTTATATAAATCAAATAGAAAAATTGAAAAGTATTTTTAGAATGGGGGAAAAATATGGCAAGAAGAAGAATGTTTAGTTTAGATGTAGTAGATACAGATTTATTTCTGGAAATGCCTCAAACTACACAAAATTTATATTTTCATTTAGGAATGAGGGCAGATGATGATGGTTTTATAAGTAATCCTAAAAAAATAATAAGAACAATAGGAGCAAGTGAGGATGACTTAAAAATTCTTTTTGCTAAAAAATTTGTAATTCCTTTTGAAAACGGAATATGTGTAATTAAACATTGGAGATTAAATAATTATTTAAGAAAAGATAGATATACAGAAACAATATATTTAGATGAAAAGAATAAGATAACAGAAGACAAGAATGGAGTTTATGAATTAAGTGAAGATAATGGTATACCAAAAATCAACCAACGGTATACACAGTATAGGTAAGGATAGTATAGATAATAATAATGAGCAAAAAAAAGTTTTGCTCGAGCACTTTGAAATAATTTGGAAAGAATATCCGAATAAAAAAGGTAAAGCAAAAGCATTAGAGTATTATTTTCAATGGATTAAAGGCAGAAAACTATCGTCAGGAATTAATAAAAAAATAACTGATGAGCAAATGTATTGTGCAGTTATGAAGTATAAAAAAGAGTGCGAGAAAAAAGAAACTGATATTCAATATATAAAACATGGAGATACATTTTTTAATAAAGCAATCCTAGATTATGTGGAGGAAGAAAATGAATAAATTTAAAGAAATAAAAAAACTTTTAAATTCTCAGGAAGTTGCACAGAAATATTTAGGTTTAGCAGATAAAAAGACAAGTACAGGTTTGTGGTATAAAAGTCCGTTTAGAAAAGAAAAAACAGCTAGTTTTTGTGTATCAAATAAAGGAATGCACGATTTTGGAGATAGCACACATTATGACATTATTAGTTTTGTTCAAAGACTTTTTAACACAACACCATCAACAGCATTAGAAATATTATGTAATGATTTTAATTTATATGGGTTAGATAATGAATATGAAACACAAGAAATTATTAAAAGATTAAAAAGCAAAAGGGAAGAAGAAAGATTAATAAAACAAAAAATAGAAGAATGGTATTATTGTGAATTTCAAAGAGTGTGTGATGAAATAATGATTAACAAAAAATGCTTAAAAATATTTGAAAAGACTGTAAATTTTGAAGTGTTAAAAATTTTGTATGACCAACAAATGAAATTAGAATATTATTTTGAAGTGCTATTCAATGCTGATGAAAAAACAAAAGAAAGATTATATTTAGATAGCAATTAGGAGGAAAAAAATGACAGAAGAGGAAAAAACAAAAGTATTAGGGAAAAAGCCGATAGCAGAGTTGTTTTATAGACTGGACGATTACAGATATTCTAATGTTCCTAAAAGTAGAATTTTATCAGGAATACACGAATTAGATTATGATATTAAAGGTTTTGAAATGGGTTGTATCACAATATGGACAGGCTTTACAAATGCAGGTAAGACAACAATAATGACAATGCTAGCAAAAAAAACGATAGACCAAGGGGAAAGAATATTCTTCTTTAATGGAGAACAAACAAAAGAGGATTTTAAAAATAATTTATACATACAAGCATCTAATGATAAAGACTTACAAATAAAACAATTCAGAAATAGTTGTGTATTTGATACTTTTGTAAAAGAAGAAAAAGCAATAGAATTAGAGCAAAAATATGGGAATAAAATTTATATTTATAATAATGAAGTACAAAAAGATATAAATACTTTGCTATTTGCAATGGAAGAATTAAGAAGAACTCAAAAGATAAAAGTATTTTTTTTAGATAATTTTATGCAAATAGATATGAAAAATGAAAATGTTTTTCAAGAGCAAACAGAGATAATGGAGAAACTAAGAACATTTGCAGTAAATAAAAAGGTACATATACATTTAGTTGCTCATCCTAGAAAAATAGAAAGGTTTCAGACAAGATTAACTCTGTACGATATTGCAGGTAGTAGTAATATTGTAAATAAAGCATATAACATTATTTCTATATTAAGAGTAGATACAATAAAAAAAGAAGACAAAGATTATAAGAAACTAGAAGAGGAACTTTTAAATGAAGGATATGACATAAGGAATACTAGTACAGTTTTAGAAGTTTTAAAGACTAAAGGAGAAAGATGTGGATTAATAGCTTTGAAATATAATAAAAAGTTAAAAACATACGAGGAAGTACAAAAAATAACAAGCGAAGAATATGAGAAACGTATTTACGCAAATAAAAATACTGAGAAGGAGGATATACCTTGGAAAATGAATTATACCAATTAAAATGGGAATATAATAACACACTTAATAGATATTATAATGGTTGTAACTATTTAGAAGAACATATAAACGAAGAAAATAAATATATGCCATTATTGTTAGAATTATTAGCGAAGATAGAAAAATTGATAGATAAAATACAAAAAATACAAGTTGTAACAACAGAAGAAATATTAGGAGGATTTAAAATTGAATAAATGGGAGATTTATGAATTACTAAAAGGTAATAGTAAGTATAATTTAAATGACTTAGAAAAAACAGAAAAAGCAGAAATTATACAAGGAATAGAAGAATATGTATACTCAAAAAATAAAGTTAATGTTAGACAATTAATATGATAGATGGAAAAGCAATAATGTTAAAAGAAATGATGGAAATTAATTAAAGGATATTTATACGAGGTATCAAATTTAGGAAGAGTAAAAGCATTATAGAGAAATAACAGAGTTAAAAAAATAAATAATACAAAATAAGCCATACTAACATAAAAGAGGTGTTAGTATTGACAGACAAAGAAATAATAAATTTATGGAAAAGTGGCTTAAGTAAAGATATTTTAGCAAAAATATATAAAAGAAGAT
>CAUWFE010000040.1:0-8631 GCA_963558185.1 uncultured Clostridia bacterium | reverse complement strand
AAATATTAAAAAATTTTTAATATTTCTATTGACAATTAATAGTTAGTCTTTCAATTTTATGTAAGTGTTTTTGTCATAATAATAGCACTATCTGTGCCATTATAATAATTTTTTCGTTTTCCAACTGTTAGAAAACCTTGCTTTTGATATAGTTTAATAGCATAGATATTTTTTTCATTTACTTCTAAAGTAATTGTATTACAATTTTGACTTTTGGCTAAAACACATAAATTATTTAATAATTGGGTAGCAATACCATTATGTCTAAAATCTTTTCTTACAACAATATTCATAATATCTGCTTCATCTAAAATTTTTTTTATTCCAGCAAATCCAACTATAATGTTTTCTTGTGAAGTTAATTTAGCTACAATATAGCTAGAATTAGTATTGCCAATTTCTTCGCAAAATATTGAATAATTCCAAAAATCATCAAATTTTTCTATTAAAATATTTTCTAAAGATTTAGCATCTTCTATTTTCATTGGGGTAATTATAATATTATCTAAAATATTCATGTTATTTTTCTCCATTTAAAGCTCTTTCTGCTTGTGATTTTCTTAAATATAAAGGATGTATTTCAAAAGAGTGTGTAGGATTATTTATATAATTAAAATATCCTGCTTTTCCAATAGAAGAGCTAGACTGATGGTTTAAAATCTCATCTATAAATTCAGGTTTAGATAAATTTTCAAGTAAATTATATCGATGTGAAGTTGCACCATCACCAATAAAGTAAATACGTTTTCCTAAATATTTATTTTGCAATAATGTTATTACCTCATTTATATTTTGACAGTCTAGATTTTCTAAAATTTCAAAAGTATTTTCATTAGTTTTCTTAAATAAGCCAAAATAAACATTATCATTTTTTGCATCTATTAAAGAACAAACATATTCTATATTCTCGAAATTTTTTGCTGAAAAAGTATTGTATGCAAGTCCTTCAAGAGAACTAATACCTATAACAGGTTTATTAGTAACATCTACAAATGCTTTAATAGTAGAAACTCCAATACGAACACCTGTAAAAGAACCAGGTCCAATATCACAAACAAATAAGTCTATATTATTTAATTCTAAGCTATTTTGAAATAATAATTTATCAATTAAAGGCATTAATTTTTGTGAATGCGTTTTTTCATCTGATATATGTAGTTCTTGTATAACATTATTGTTTTCTAATAAGCAAACAGAACAAATAGGAGATGAAGTATGTATAGCTAAAATTTTCAAAATAAAAATCTCCTTTTCTTTTATTATTTGTCTATATTCTATATTAATTGACTAGTTTTGTAAATAAGTTTAAGGGAAAAATAGAAAAAAATTTGTATAAAAAATCTAAGGAGCACAATGTAAAGTTCATTTGCAATGAAAATATCTTTACTATATAAAAATAGCTAGGAATGAATTGTCAAAATTTTAACAATTCATTCCTAGCAGTTATTAACTATTTCTTCTGGAGACTATTTAATAAGTCTCTGTAGTAAGTAGAACATCTCATTTTCATCAAAACCGGATCTCTTTCTGTAAATAAAATAGGAATGTTTTCTAAGTTGTGAAAATCTTGATTTTGCAAATCTGTGCCGACAAAAATTGCATCTATCGGAGCACCAACGTTTTTCTTTACCCAGTTATTTGCAAGAGATTTGTTGTTATCTTCAACGAGATAAACATAATCAACAAAACTGAGATTAGATACAATTTTTAACCGCTCTTCCTGTGGTAATCTAGTTCTTTTTTGTTTGTTTTCAAAAACTAAATTATCGGAGTTAACACCAACAACCAGAATGTCACAAAGAGACTTAACCTCAGTTAAATGCTCTAAATGTCCTTCATGAAAAAGGTCATAGGTTCCGGGAGCATATCCAACATGATACTTTTTGAGATAACCAGTTTGAGTATGAACAGGGCTTATATTAATTTCAGACCTCAAATCAGTCTCAGCAGTTAATTCAAAAGTAAAATCTACTCCTTTTAAAGCTTGAATTAATTTTTCGCGTTCAGCAAAAGGTTTAATTGGTTTCCGCCCAAAAGTTTGAGAAAAGAATAAATCAGAGTGTATACCAATACCTACTTTTTGGCATTTTTTCCGACATTCCTCAATCTCATTAAGTAAATCGACAGTGATAAGTTCACATGGATTACAGATGTAACCTACAGGTCTCATAAATTTGTTCTCCTTTCAAAAATAAATTATTATACATATAATTATACCATAAATTATGATATGTAGTAAATAGATTTTTGAAAAATTATGTATACTTCTATTAAATAATTGATAAATATGGCAATATAGAATATAGATTTATAAAAAAAGAATATAACTAAACAGTTATATTCTTTTTAAAGGTCGTATTTTAGTCCACTTTTGTGGATTATTTTTGATTTCTATTTCTAAATCTTCAAGATTATATGAAGAAACTTCATCTATTAAAGTATCAACAACTTCTAAAGATAAAATTTTTAATTTATCCATTGAGTCATTACTAAAAAATACATAGCTTTTAACTTCTTCTGGTAGAGAAACATTATATTTTTTAATTAATTGCTTGTTTAAAATATCATAATCATTATATATATCATTAGAAAAACAGTTGATATATTTATTATAAAATAAATAATCGGTTAACAAATGCAAAAAATAACCTTTATTAAAGTTACTTTTAATTGTAATTGAATTTAAAAAGTCATACAAATTTACTTCAGAAGAACCTTTACCATAGTGTGTTAAAGATTTATCTTTTTTTGAATCTGGAAAAATAACCCCATCTATAAAATCTTTATAATTAGTTATAATATTTTTATGCTTTTTTATAAATTCTTCTGCTGCTGCTAAATGTATTACATAACCAGGCATATAAATCAAATCCTTTACTATAATTTTAATGAATAATAGTATATAATAAATGCAAGTAAATTGCAATAAATTATCAAAAATAACTAATTAAAAATGAATGAATGCTCATTTTTTCTATGAGTTGGAATTATTTTCAAAGGTCTTATTTTTGTCCACTTTTGTGGATTATTTTTGATTTCTATTTCTAAATCTTCAAGATTATATGAAGAAACTTCATCTATTAAATTATCAACAGTGTCAAGTGATAAAATTTTTAAACTATCAGTTGAGGTGGTAGAGAAAAATTTATTATTTTTTAACTTATCAGGTAGTGAAATTTTATATTTTTTAATTAAAGGCTTATTTAAAACATCATAATCATGATACATTTCAGAAGAAAAGCAATCAATGTATTTGTTGTAAAATAAATAATCAGTTAATAAATGTAAAAAATAACCTTTATTAAAGTTATTACCAGTTGGAACTGAATTTAAAAATTTATATAAATTTACTTCTGATGAAGCTCTACCATAGTGAGTAAGTGATTTATCTTTTTCTGAATCTGGGAAAATTACACCATCAATAAACTCATCATGATTAGTAATACTTGATTCATGTTTTCTTAAATATTCTTCAGCAGTTGCTAAGTGTATAACATAGCCAGGCATATAAAAATCATTCCTTTCAAAAACTTAATATAATAAGTATATAACAAATATTAAATATTTGCAACATAATTGACATATAGGTATTTTGGGCTTATAATATTTATTGAAAAATGACGTAAAGAAAGGAAGTTTCAATATGAATCCATATAGAACTCACACATGTGGAGAATTAAATATAAAAAATATAGGAGAAGAAATTAAACTAGCAGGGTGGATACAAAGAATTAGAAATTTAGGAGCTATGAAATTTATAGATTTAAGAGATCAATTTGGAATAACACAGCTAGTAATTTCAGATACAGATAAAGAATTAGTAGAAAAATCAAATGAATTAGTAACAGAATGTGTTATTTCAATTCAAGGAAAAGTAGTAGAACGTTCTAATAAGAACATGAAAATTCCAACAGGAGAAATTGAAATAGAAGTTACTAATATACAAGTATTAGGAAAGTGTAAAAATGTTTTACCATTTGAAATAAATTCTGAAAAAGCAGATATATCATCTGTTAAAGAAGATTTACGTTTAGAATATAGATATTTAGACTTAAGAAATGAAAAAGTACATAATAACATTTTATTGCGTTCAAAAGTATTGAAAGCATTAAGAGACAAAATGGATGAACTAGGTTTTGCAGAAATTCAAACTCCAATACTTGCAAACTCTTCACCAGAAGGAGCAAGAGACTTTTTAGTACCAAGTAGAATTCATCCAGGTGAATTTTATGCATTACCTCAGGCACCTCAACAATTTAAACAATTATTAATGGTATCAGGTTTTGACAAATATTTTCAAATAGCGCCATGTTTTAGAGATGAAGACCCTAGAGCAGATAGAGCACCAGGTGAATTTTACCAATTAGATTTTGAAATGAGTTTTGGTACTCAAGAAGAAGTTTTTGAAATATTAGAAGATATATTTACAACTATATTTACAAAATTCACAAATTGGAAAGTAGATGAAGCACCATTTGTACGTATACCATACAAAGAGGCAATGGAAAAGTATGGTATAGATAAGCCGGATTTAAGAAATCCATTAATAATTAATGATGTTACAGAGATTTTTAAAGAATCTGAATTTAATGCATTTAAAGGTAAAACAATAAAAGCGATAGTTGTAGAAAATGGGGCAGAACAAGGTAGAAAATTCTTTGATAACATGACTACTTTTGCAGTAGAAGAGGCAGGAGCAAAAGGGTTAGCATGGACGAAAATAGAAAAAGACGGTACAGTAGCAGGTGGAATTGCTAAGTTCATTACAGATGAAATTTTACAAAACTTAAAAGAAAAATTAAGTATAAAAGAAAATTCAGCTATATTTTTTGTAGCAGACGAATTTGAAAAAGCACAAAAAATTGCTGGGCTAGTTAGAATAGAGTTAGGAAAGAGATTAGACTTATTAGAAAAAGATACATATCGTTTTTGCTTTATTGTTGATTTTCCAATGTATGAATTATCTGATGAAGGAAAAATTGATTTTAACCATAATCCATTTTCTATGCCACAAGGTGGAATGGAAGCTTTACTAACAAAAGACCCATTAGATATTTTAGCATATCAATATGATGTTGTATGTAATGGATATGAAATGGCTTCAGGAGCAGTTAGAAATCATGATCCAGAATTAATGGTTAAAGCTTTTGAAATTGCAGGATATAGCGAAGAAGAAGTAGAAAGAAAATTTGGAGCATTATATAATGCATTTCAATATGGAACACCTCCACATGCTGGAGCAGCTCCAGGAGTTGATAGAATGATAATGCTATTAACAAATGGGGATAATTTAAGAGAAATTATTGCATTCCCTAAAAATAAAAAAGCAAGAGATGTATTAATGGGAGCACCAAGCAAAGTAACAGAAGAACAATTAAAAGATGTTCATATTGAAGTTAAAGAATAAAGGAGTTTTAATGAACAAACAAAAAGTATTATTAGGAATGAGTGGAGGCGTAGATAGCAGTGCTTCCGCTATTCTTCTACAACAAAAAGGCTATGAAGTAATAGGTTTTACAATGATTCTATGTGATAATAATGAGCAGGCAGTAAAAGACGCAAAAAAAGTATGTGAAAAATTAGGAATAAAGCATGAAACTTTGGACTTAAGAACAGAGTTTCAAAAAAGAGTAATACATACTTTTGTTAAAGAATATGAAAAATGTAGGACTCCTAACCCTTGCATAGAATGTAATCAGTATATTAAATTTGGAGAATTCTATAAAAAAGCAAAAGAATTAGAATGTGATTACATAGCAACAGGACATTATGCAAAAGTAGAATATTCTGAAAAATTCGGACAAAATATATTAAAAAAATCTAAAGAAGATAAAAAAGATCAAACTTATTTTTTATATAGAATGAGTAAAGAAGTTTTGCAAAATGTAATATTTCCATTAGAAGAAGTAAAAGAAAAAGAAGAAATACGTAAACTTGCATGTGAAAATGATTTACTAGTTGCAAACAAAAAGGACAGTGAAGAAATATGCTTTATACCAGATGGAGATTATACTAAATTTTTAAAAGAGCAAGGGGTACAAAACAAAAAAGGAAACATCATATTAAAAGATGGAACAATATTAGGTATTCATAATGGAACAATTAATTATACAATAGGGCAAAGAAAAGGACTTGGCATTAGTTATAAAGTGCCATTATATGTAATTGCATTAGATGCTAAAAAAAATCAGGTAATTGTAGGTGAAGAAAAAGAACTATATAGTAAAGAATTATACGCAAATGATTTAAATTTTTTATTACCAATAAAAGAAGATACAGAAATATTAGTAAAAGCAAAAATTCGTTATAGAGCAAAAGAAGCAAATGCAAAATTAAAAATACATGATAACATTGCACATGTGATATTTGAAGAATCACAAAGAGCAATTACACCTGGGCAATCGGTAGTATTTTACATAGAAGATGATATAGTTTTAGGTGGGGGAAAAATAATGAACTATAAACTCTAGGTACATTACTTAAAGTTCAATTTTATACAAAAAGAACTTTAAAGAAATAATTTAAAGTTCAAACTATGGTTCGGGTGGTTAGATTCGAACTAACGAATGGTAGGGTCAGAGCCTACTGCCTTACCGCTTGGCGACACCCGAATATGAAATTTTACAAATTACTTAATTATAATAGCATAAAAGTAAAAAAAAATCTATATTTAAATGATAAATTTTATAAAAAAGTGGGAATACTTATAGCAGGAAGGGAGAGTAATTTTTTATGAAAGATTATTTAAGTATAGAAGAAGTACATGCAATGGAGATTTATGATTCAAGAGGAAATCCTACTGTACAGGTAGAAGTTGTAACAGAAGGAGGATTTTCTGGAGTAGCAATGGTTCCATCAGGAGCTTCTACAGGTAGTTTTGAAGCAGTAGAATTACGTGATGGAAATGAAAGACTACAAGGAAAGGGTGTAAGAGAAGCTGTAAAAAATGTAAATAAAAAAATTTCAAAAGCTTTAAAAAAATTAAATGTATATGAACAAGCTAAAATCGATAAAATTTTAATTGATTTAGATGGAACAGAGAATAAATCAAAATTAGGAGCAAATGCAATACTTGGAACATCAATAGCAATAGCAAGAGCAGCAGCCAATTCATTAGGAATGTCTTTATATAAATATTTAGGAGGGGTAAATGGTAAAGTATTACCTACGCCAATGATGAACATATTAAATGGAGGAAAACACGCTGATAACAATTTATCTATTCAAGAATTTATGATAATGCCTGTTGGTGGAAGCAATTTTGAACAAAAAATGGAAATGGGTGTCAATGTATATCAAAATCTAAAAAAAGTTTTAAAAGAACAAAAATTAAATATATCTGTTGGAGATGAACGGAGGATTTGCACCTAATTTAGAAAATGAAGAAGAAGCAATAAATTATATTTTGCAAGCAATAACTAAAGCAGGTTATACTCCAGGCAAAGATATATGTATTGCATTAGATGTAGCAAGTACAGAAATGTTTGAGGAAGCGAAAAAACTAGGAAAAGATGGATATTATTTTTGGAAAACAAACCAAATGAAAACGAAAGAAGAAATGATAAAATTTATTGTAGAATTAACCAAAAAATATCCTATTATCTCCGTAGAAGATGCTTTAGCAGAAGAAGATTGGGAGTCATGGAAGATTTTAACACAAGAAATAGGGGATAAAGTACAACTAGTAGGAGATGATTTATTCGTAACAAATAGCAGTAGGTTACAAAAAGGAATAAATAAAAAAGTAGCTAATAGTATACTAATAAAACCAAACCAAATAGGAACAATTACAGAAACTTTAGATACAATTGAACTTGCAAAACAAAATGGTTATAATGTAGTTCCATCACATAGGTCAGGAGAAACAGAAGATTCAACAATAGCAGATATTGCTGTAGCAGTGAATGCAAATCAAATAAAAATAGGAGCACCTTGTAGAACTGATAGAATAGCAAAATATAACAGATTATTAAATATAGAATATGAATTAAAATTAGAAAATTAACAAAAATATTAATATTTAAGCTAGAAAAATAAGAAATTAGAAAAATTTATCTTAATTTGATAAAAAAACAAAAAAATTATATATATATGGTTGACAATCTATAAAAAATATTGTAGAATAATAAATGCATTAAGAAATGGTGGATTTGGCGTAGTTGGTTAACGCGTCAGTTTGTGGCACTGAAGACCGTGGGTTCGAATCCCACATTCCACCCCATATATATACATATTGGACTGTAGCCAAGCGGTAAGGCACCAGACTTTGACTCTGGCATGCGCTAGTTCGAATCTAGCCAGTCCAACCAAATAAAAAACCTTGTAAATGCTGAAATATCAACATCTTACAAGGTTTATTTTTATATAATAGGAAAGTTCTCCAAACTTTCCTATTATATAAAAAAGCTTCGCTAAACATTCCACACAAATTTTATTTTATAAAATTTGGCAGGCGAACAAAGACGAGGCATGAAAAGTCATTAAAAATGTTGAAAATATTAATCATGCCTCTTTTGTTCTGGGGCCCAATGTCAATAGCTGTGGTAAGATACCTGAAAAGTATTATTATCTCAGCTTTTATTAATGATATTATAAGAATGTAAAAAAAATTGAAAATAAAAATGTAAGAAA
>CAUWFE010000039.1:0-9128 GCA_963558185.1 uncultured Clostridia bacterium | reverse complement strand
TCAATGATACTACAATTTTTTTAAGATTTTGTTTCACATCATTGACACATATACATTTCAATGTTATTCTTTGGCTTAACAATGTATACATATGGCATTGCAACATATTTTATACCAATATTTTTAATTATAATGGCAATATATGCAATAAAGCAAAAAAAAGTAACAATAAAAGAACTTATATTTTGTATAATAACATATTTAATAATTTCTTTACCAATATATTTAATGTATTTTATAAATGCATTTAAAATAAAACAAGATATTAATATAGGACCAATTACAATACAATATTTTGAACATAATAGAAGAACTGATGGTATGCTATTTTTTACGAAGCAAAATATATTTTTTCAATTATTTATAAATATTACATATACAATAAGCTTAATTTTAGGGCAATATGATAGCGTTATATGGAATGGAACACCATATTTTGGAACAATTTATCATATTTCTATTATATTTATTATTATTGCAATATATAAATTATGGGAAAATAAAAAAGAACAAAAAAATATAGCAATAAAAATATTACAAATATGGATCATAACAAGTATAATAACAGGAATATTTATAAATATGACAAATATTAATAGATTAAATTCTATATGGTACCCAATGATAATATTAACAGCTATGGGAATATATGAAGTATATAAAAAAATAAAAAATAAAAAAATATTTATTTCTACAATAATAGGAATATATGCAATTTTATTTATTTTATATAATGTAGTATTTTTTGCAGATTATCATAAAAAAATAGAACAATCATGGTGTTTTTCTAAAGGATATATACATGCAATAGAATATATACAAGAGCAAGATAAAAAATATGCATTTTATACAAATCCCACAAAAGATACAAATATCAAAATATATATACAATATAAAAGACTTATAAAAGATATATTTATGTGTGAAATAAAAGATGAAAATGAGGTTCAAAAAGCAATAAATCTTATGGAAGAAAATGGAGCAGCAATTATTCCTAATAGTGAATTACAAAAATATAATGTAGAAAATAAACAAACTAAACAATTTGGAGATTATATAGTAATAACAAAATAAAAAAATAGAGAAACATAAAAATTATAGCGTATCTTAGATTATCTTAAAATATAGAAAATCTTTGATACGCTTTTTTAGTAAATAATTTATGAACTCATATAAATTATTTATATTTATAACACTAATTTACTTAGAAATCAAGCGACTTTATCAAAGTTTTATAAAATATTTGACTATATAAAATACTAGTGGTAAAATGTAAGAAAATAAATGAAAAAGGAGGCAATAAAATATGGATTATATGCAAAAAATATTAAAAAAATCTGGATGGATTTCTATACTAATATCTGCAATATTTGCACTTTTAGGAATTATATTAATATGGAAGCCAGAAGAAACAATTAAGGTTATTTCTTATATATTAGGTGGAATATTTATAGTTATAGGAATAGCAAGAGTTATAGGATACATATATGCTAGAGGGAAAAGTGATTTTTACAACTTCGATATTATTTTTGGAATATTAGCAATTATTTTAGGAATAGTAACAATAATATATAGCAATATGATAGCCACATTTTTAAATTTAATTGTTGGTGTATGGATTATATATAGTGCATTAGTTAGATTAAATGTATCTATTAAATTGAAAAATAAGGTAAATAATAGAGCATGGATTTATACTTTAGTATTAGCTATTATTATGTTAGTTTGTGGCTTATATGTTATATTTAATTCAACAGCAATATTAGCAGCAATAGGAATTGCCTTTTTAGTATATTCAATTATAGATATTATTGAACAAATTATTTTCATGGCAAATATAAAAGAATTATTTTAAAAATAATAGTAAAAAAGACCACTTTGAAAGTGGTCCTTTTTAAATACTATATAGCTTTTTTAGATTCTATATTTTTAATCATATTTTCATGAACTTTATTTTTTAAATCTTTAATTGCTTCACATCTTGGCAAATTATAATTCGGATAAACAGGTTCTAAAACTTCTAATTCTATACAAGGTTTCTTTTTAAATAATTTATATAAACTTTCAGGCTTATAGAAAGAAAAAGTAAGAGGTATAATAGGAACTTTATTATCTACTGCAAATGAGAAAGCGCCATCTTTAAAATTTCTAATTTTGTTGTAATATGCCCATAAAGAACCTTCAGGATAAATATGAACACATCCACCTTCCTTTAATAAATTATTAATAGCTTTTTTAAAATTTTTCTTACAACAATAATTTTCAGGAATAGGAATAGCATTTAATAATTTAATTAAAGTTCGTACAATTGGAATTTTAAAATTTGAAGCAAGAGAAATAAAGAAAGTTTTATCAGGAAAATTACAAAGTCCAACCATAGTGCAATCCATCATATGAACGTGATTTGAAACTGTAATTTTTCCGCCTTTAACTTTATTGAAATTTTCTCTACCTATAATACGAAAACCAAAAAACAATTTATCTATTACCCATAAAATTGGTAATGCTATTAAATATAATAAGTTAGAAAATATTGAAAAGAAAAAACCTTTATGTACATATTCAAAATTTTCATCAATAGTAAAAGAAAGTGGTTCCCACAAATGTAGTAAATGTTCATCTTCTTTTATATTTTCTAAATCAATTTCACTATTATTAGGTGTTTTCAACAATTGACTCATGTAACATTTCCTCCATTAATTTTATACTATGAGATAATCTATATTTTTCAGCAGATTCTGCGTATTTTATTTCCATTTGTTTTCTTTCATTTATATTATCTAACCAATAATCTATTTTCTTTGCTAAATCTAAGCTATTTCCTGCTTCAAATAAAGAACGTTCATCTAATGCAAATTGTGGAGTAGCTGATTTTTTGCTGTTAGCAATAATTGGAACATTTCCACAAGCAAAAGCTTCAATACAAGAAATTGCTTCAATTTCTGCATCAGCACTATGCACATATAAGTCTGTTTTTGATAGTAATTCTAATAAATCTTGCTTATTATAAAATTTTAAAATAGGTTGATATTTTAAATTAGCTCCTTGTTTTTTATATTGATTTTCATTTAAACCTTTTCCAGCAAGAACAAGTTGAATATTATCTTTATATTTAGAATGATATATTGCATCAATTAAAACATCTTGTCTTTTTTCATTAGAATATCTACCTATCATAGTTATGATATACGGCTCACTACTAGATTTATCTACCTTTCTAAAATGAAAATCATCATCTACACCATTAGAAATAACATGTAATTTTGCAGTATAATTATGATTTTTCAACTCATTTGCAATGAAATTACTTGGACAATGAATATGTGTAAATTGATTGTAAAAACTTTTATTAAAATAATTATAAATACAATCATTTACTTTTCCGTTTTTTCCTAAGTGCAAAGTGTAAGTAATATTTTCAGGTTGAACATGAAAGGCTGCTGTATGAGGTACTTTTAATTCTTTTGCAATTTTAACACCTTTTTTTGAAAGCCAGAAAGGCATATAAAAGTGAACTACATCAGCCCAACTAATAGCTTCTCTAAGTGCTTTTTCGTTAGGTACAGCAAAGCACATACCTTGTGATTTTACAATATAAGAAACAATAGGTGTTAAAATAATTTCTTTTACTATATACTTATCTTTATCTTCTTTTCCAGTACTTATAATTCTAACTTCATTTCCAGACTTGCGTAGTCCTTCAACAAATCGTACTGCAGACATAGTAGTACCATTGTTATAATTATCGTACTGATCTATTACAAATAAAATTTTCATAGAATTCCCTTCTTTAATTTAATATATAATATTATGTCATATTTTGTCGTAAAGGTCAATGGGAAGTTAAAAAGTATAAATAATTTACATAAAGTCTTGAAAAATATACAATAATATAATATAATAAAAAAGTGAGAAAAGGAGGGAATAAGCATGTTTAAAATGTATAATACAGATTTATTAACAAATATAACAGAAGAAACAAAAGAATTTAAAAAAGGAAATTGGATAAACATGGTTGCCCCGACTGAAAGCGAAATAAAATTAGTTTGCAAAAAACTAAAAATAGAAGAAGACTTTATTAGATATGCATTAGACTATGAAGAAAAAGCCAGAATTGATATAGAAGATGAAGACAACACAATATTATTTATTATAGATGTACCAGTATATGAAATAATTAATGAAAAAGAATCAGGAAAAGAAGAATATTCAACAATGCCACTCGGAATAATATTTGTTAGAGATGACTATATAATAACAGTAAGTTTACACAGATGCCATCTAATAGAAGATTTAGAAAAAAAAGCAAGTAGAGAAGTAATAACTTACAAAAAAAGTAGAATGTTATTTCAAATTTTTTATAAAAACGCATCAGAATATTTAAAATACCTAAAAAAGATAAATAAAGAAACAGAAATTGCAGAAAATGTATTAAAAAATTCTATGAAAAATAAAGAATTATTAAAAATGCTTGGACTAGAAAAAGGTTTAGTATATTTTACAACATCTTTAAAATCAAATGAAATAGTAATGGAAAAAACACTAAGAGGAAAAATTATAAAATTATATGATGAAGATGAAGACATATTAGAAGATTCAATTATAGAAAATAAGCAAGCAATAGAAATGGCAAAAATATATAGTGACATTTTAAATGGAACATTAGACGCATATGCTTCTATCATTTCAAATAACCTAAATGGAGTAATGAAATTATTAACATCAATAACAATTATTATAGCAATACCAACATTAATTTCTAGTTACTGGGGAATGAACGTAAGAGTTCCATTTCAAGATAATCCATTCGGATTTATAATAGTATTTATTTTATCAATATTACTTGGAGTTATAGCAACAATTTGGATGAAAAGAAAAAATATGTTGTAAAAATAGTATAAAATATAATAAAACAGATTATAATATTACTAATAATGTGCAAATATAGCACAAGAAAGGGGAAGTCAGTATGAAAATAATAGATACGATTGCCTTAATATTAGTAATTATTGGAGCCATTAACTGGGGACTTATAGGATTCTTTAATTTTAATTTAGTAGATACTATATTTGGAACAATGTCTATAATAAGCAGAATTATATATGCATTAGTAGGGATATCCGGATTATGGAGCATAAAATTACTATTTGCAGAAAAATAAAGTATAAGATATATAATATATCTCTAAAAATGAGATATATTATTTTTTTCTTGTAAAAAATGGCAAAATCATGTATAATAATAAATGTAAAAATAAATTGAAATAAAGGCATAAATAAAGGAGGAAAATATGTTAAACGCAATAGGTGTAACGGTAAGATTTGGAAAAAGAACATTATTTGAAGATGTAAATATAAAATTTAATAAAGGATGTTGTTATGGAATTATTGGAGCAAATGGAGCTGGAAAATCTACATTTTTAAAAATTTTATCAGGCGAAATTGAACCAAGTAAAGGAGAAGTAACAAAAGAAAAAACAGAAAGGCTATCTGTTTTAAAACAAGACCACTTCGCATATGAAGAATATACAGTTATGGACACTGTAATTATGGGTAATGAAGAATTGTATAAAATAATGAAAGAAAAAGATGCAATTTATTCAAAACCAGATTTTAGTGAAGAAGATGGTATGAAAGCTGCAAAATTAGAAGAAAGATTTGCAGAATTAGATGGTTGGAATGCAGAATCAGATGCAGCCGTTTTATTAAATGATTTAGGAATTGAAGCTGAAAACCATTATAAATTAATGAGTGAATTAGAAGCTAAAGATAAAGTAAAAGTATTACTTGCGCAAGCTTTATTCGGAAATCCAGATATCTTATTATTAGACGAACCAACAAACGACTTAGATTTAAAAAGTATTGCATGGCTTGAAGAATTCTTGATTAATTTTGAAAATACTGTAATAGTAGTATCTCATGATAGATATTTCTTAAATAAAGTATGTACACACATTGCAGATGTTGACTTTGGACAAATAAAAGTATTCCCAGGAAACTATGATTTCTGGTATGAATCAAGCCAATTAATACAAAAGCAAATGAAAGAATCAAATAAGAAAAAGGAAGAAAAAATAAAAGAATTACAAGCCTTTATTGCTAGATTTAGTGCAAATGCTTCAAAATCAAAACAGGCTACTTCAAGAAAGAAATCATTAGAAAAAATACAATTAGAAGAAATAAAACCATCAAATAGAAGATATCCATATATAGATTTTAAACCAGATAGAGAACCAGGAAAAGAAATATTAAAAGTAAAAAATATTTCAAAAACAATAAATGGAGAAAAAATATTAAATGATATATCATTTACCGTAAAAGAAGGAGATAAAATAGCATTTTTAGCAGATAATGAAAATGCAAAAACAGTTTTATTTCAAATAATTGCTGGAGAATTAGAACCAGATGAAGGTAAAATAGAATGGGGAACAACTATAACAAACTCATATTTCCCTAAAGATAATAATTATTTATTCCAAGAAGATATGTCAATTACAGACTGGCTTAGACAATATTCTAAAGACCCAGATGAAACATATGTAAGAAGCTTTTTAGGAAGAATGTTATTTTCAGGAGAAGAAGCTTTAAAATATGTAAAGGTATTATCAGGAGGAGAAAAAGTAAGATGCGTGCTTTCAAAAATGATGCTATCTGGAGCTAATTTTTTAATTTTTGATGAGCCTACAAACCATTTAGATATGGAAAGTATAACAGCTTTAAACGAAGGAATGACAAAATTCAAAGGAAATATGTTATTTACTTCACATGACCATCAATTAACACAAACCGTTGCTAATAGAATTATAGATATAAAATTAGATAAAGTTATAGATAAAGAAGTAACATATAATGAATATTTAGGAATTGAATAAAAAAGCATTGTAGAAATAAGAAAGAAGGTTAACAAATGCAAAATATTAACACACAAATAGCAGAAGAATTACAAATAAAAGTATCACAAGTGGAAGCTACTGTAAAATTAATAGATGAAGGGAATACAATTCCATTTATTGCTCGTTACAGAAAAGAAGTAACAGGAGGGCTTTCAGACGAAACTTTAAGAAACTTAGGAGAAAGACTTACCTATTTAAGAAACTTAGAGCAAAGAAAAGAAGAAGTAAAAACTTCTATAGAAAATCAAGGAAAATTAAATGAGCAAATTATAAACGATTTACAAAATGCAAAAACTTTAGCAGAAGTAGAAGATATATATAGACCATATAAGCAAAAAAAGAGAACAAGAGCAACCATAGCAAAAGAAAAAGGATTAGAGGAATTAGCAAAGGTAATATTAGAACAAAAAACAAATATAGAAATAGAAGAATATGCACAAAAATTTATTAATGAAGAAAAAGGTGTAAATACAATTTCAGAAGCAATAGATGGTGCAAAAGATATAATTGCAGAAAATATATCAGATAATGCACAATACCGTAAAGAAATAAAAAGATTATGCTATAGAGAAGGAACTATTGAAACAAAAGCACAAAATGCTGAAGAAAAAACAAATTATGAAATGTATTATGAATTTCAAGAAAAATTAAATAGAATTCCAAGCCATAGAATTTTAGCTATAAATAGAGGAGAAAAGGAAAAAGCATTAAAAGTTACAATAAATAAGCCAAGTGAAAAAATATTGCAAATTATACAAAAAGATATAATAAATAAAAATGCATCAGAACAATATAAATTAATTTTAGAAGAAACAATAGAAGATAGTTGGAAAAGACTTATAGAGCCATCAATAGAAAGAGAAATTCGTACAGATTTAACTGAAAAAGCAGAAGAACAAGCAATTAAAGTATTTGGAAAAAATGCAAAACAATTACTTTTAGCAGCACCATTAAGAGGTTTAACAGTAATAGGATTTGACCCTGCTTATCGTACAGGTTGTAAAATAGCAGTAATAGATGAAACTGGTAAATTATTAGATACAACCACAATTTATCCAACAGAACCACAAAATGATATAGAAGGTTCTAAAAAAACATTAATATCACTTATTGCAAAATATAATGTAGATATGTTTGCGATAGGTAATGGTACGGCTTCAAGGGAATCTGAACTTTTTGTTTCAGAAGTAATAAAAGAAGTAAAAGAAAAATATGGAAAAGAAATTCATTATGCAATAGTATCAGAAGCAGGTGCATCTGTATATTCAGCTTCTAAATTAGCAACAGAAGAATATCCAGATATAAATGTATCACTAAGAGGAGCAATTTCAATTGCGCGTAGGCTACAAGACCCATTAGCAGAACTTGTAAAAATAGAACCAAAGGCTATAGGTGTAGGACAATATCAACATGATGTAGACCAAAAAAGATTAGATGAAAGCCTTACAGGCGTAGTAGAAGATGCAGTAAATAAAGTAGGAGTTGATGTAAATATAGCAACACCTTCATTACTTTCATATGTATCAGGAATAAATAAAACAATTGCTAATAATATTGTAAAATATAGAGATGAAAATGGAAAACTAAAAGAGAGAAAAGAACTTTTAAAAGTACCAAAATTAGGTAAAGTTGCATATGAACAATGTGCAGGATTCATAAGAATTTTTGATGGAAAAAATCCATTAGAAATGACAGCAGTTCACCCAGAAAGCTATGAAATAGCAGAAAAATTGTTACAAAATATAGGCTATAACAAGCAAGATATTTTAGATAAAGAAAAACTATCAGAAATAAAAGTAAACTTACAAAATATAGATATTAGTAAAAAAGCAAAAGAATTAGAAATAGGGGACATGACATTAAAAGACATTATAGAAGAACTTTCAAAACCAGGTAGAGACCCTAGAGAAGAAATGCCAAAACCAATTTTACGTGCGGATGTATTTAAATTTGAAGATTTAAAGATAGGGCAAGTATTAACAGGAACAGTAAGAAATGTTATAGATTTTGGAGCTTTTGTAGATATAGGAGTAAAACATGATGGATTAGTACATATTTCTGAAATGAGTGAAAAATTTATAAAAAATCCTTCAGATATAGTATCAGTAGGAGATATTGTTAAAGTTAAGGTAATAGATGTTGATTATGATAGACAAAAAGTAAAATTATCAATGAAAATATAAAAATAAACAGGGGCTCTAAAAAAGGCCCCTATATTTTACGAATTTTATAAAAT
>CAUWFE010000038.1:0-9738 GCA_963558185.1 uncultured Clostridia bacterium | reverse complement strand
AGGTTTCTTTATTAAAAACAAATACATAATTAATTTTAGTTTCTCATAAGAAACCCATTTTTTAATAAACATTGAGAAAATTTATACAAAGCCTTGAAATAAATATAAAAATATAGTATATTAAAATAATATTGAGAAAAGACAAATAAGCATAAAAAAGTAATGCAATAAGTAATGCAGTAGCAGAAATTTTTAAAATATAAACAGAAAATATAAAAGGGCTAAACCTTGAAAAATAAGCATTTAAAACACTTGAGTATATATAGAATAAATAGCAAAATGCTTAAATAAAGGTTGTAAGCTCCAAATAATATAAGAAGGGAATGCAAAATAAAAATGAAAATTGGTATTGTTGGTCTTCCAAATGTAGGAAAAAGTACATTGTTTAATAGTATAACAAATGCTGGAGCAGAATGTGCTAATTATCCTTTTTGTACTATTGAACCAAATGTAGGTGTAGTACCTGTACCAGATGAGAGACTAGAAAAATTAGCTAAAATGTACAATTCACAAAAAATAACTCATGCTATTGTAGAATTTGTAGATATAGCAGGACTAGTAAAAGGTGCAAGCAAAGGAGAAGGCTTAGGAAATAAATTTTTATCACATATACGTGAAGTTGATGCAATAGCACATGTTGTAAGATGTTTTGAAGATTCAAATGTTGTACATGTAGATGGAAATATAAATCCATTAAGAGATATAGAAACAATTAATTTAGAATTGATTTTTTCAGACTTAGAAACAGTAGAAAAAAGATTAGATTCTGCCAAGAAAAAATTAAAAGCAGATAAAAAATATCAAATAGAAATAGATGCATTGCAAAAAATAAAAGAAGCATTAGAAAATGGAAAATGTGCAAGAACAGTAGAAATTACAGAAGAAGAACAAGAAATGCTAAAGGATTTTTATCTACTAACATCAAAACCAGTGCTATATATTGCAAATGTTTCAGAGTCGCAAATAGAAAACGCCGAAGAAGATTCAATGGTAGTTAAAGTAAAAGAATTTGCAAAAACTGAAAATGCAAAAGTAATTCCTTTATGTGTAAAAATAGAAGAAGAACTATCATCTTTAGAAGATGAAGATAAAGAAGAAATGCTTCAGGCATTAGGATTACAAGAATCAGGTTTAGACAAAGTAGTAAAATCAAGCTATGATTTATTAGGGTTAATGTCATTTTTAACAGCAGGTGAAACAGAAGTAAGAGCATGGACAATTAATAAAGGAACAAAAGCACCAGCAGCAGCAGGAAAAATACATAGCGATATGGAAAAAGGATTTATCAAGGCAGAAATAGTATCATATGAAGATTTAATAAGAGAAGGCTCAATGAATGCATGTAAAGAAAAGGGATTAATACGATTAGAGGGTAAAGAATATATTATGCAAGAAGGAGATATTGTATTATTTAGATTTAATGTGTAAAAAATGTAATATTTTTGTAATGAAAATGTAATTTTTAAACATCAAAAAAATATTGACTTATGTAAAAAAAAGGTTTAAAATGTAATAAGAATAGAAAAAATAAATATTAGTGTATATTTTTGACAAAATAAACAATAATAATATAAAAAGAAAAGGAGAAAATAGTATGAAAAAAGAATTAAGTAAAAAAATAATAATGATGATAATGATAATAATGGTAGTTGGTTTAATTGCAACACAAGTATTTGCAAGTGGACCAGTGCAAATTCCAGGAATTGGGGCAGGAACTAATACTACTGCTAACACAACAGCAAATACTACAACAAACACTACAACAAATACTACTCAAAACACACAAACACCAGTAGTAACAACAAACACAACAACTAATACAGCAGGAAGCACATATACAAACAATCAAAGTTTACCACAAACAGGAGATGCTAGTGATTATGCTATATTTGCTTTAATAGCTGTTTGCGGAATATTTGCAATATATACATTCAAAAAAGTAAGAGATTATAATGTATAGAAAAAAGAATCTTTACTAGATAACGTTTTGTATAAAAAATAGGTAAAGAAGATTAATTTGATATTTAAAATGAGATTACTAAAAAAGTAATCTTATTTTTTTTCACTAGCTTTTACAATTACTCTTGTTCCATTTACATTATTACATGTAATTAAAGTAATTTCTCTTTTATTATGAGTATCTTGAGAAGTGCAAGATAAATCAGAATCAAATACTTCATAAATAGAATATACATAATAACTAGTAGTGTGTCCAGTTAAATCAGAAATTTTAATACAATCATCTTTATCTAAAGTATGAATTTTACTAAAAAGCTTGTTATCTACATAATTGTGACCAGCAATACATAAATTTCCAATTTCATTTGGAGGTGGTCCATAGAACTTACAAGGTGCTACCTTTAAATTTTCTTTTGAAGTATGAGAAAGAATTGGATAATATAAATTTAATTTTTCAATTTTAATAATGCCAATTACAAAAGGTAAATTTAAAGATTCCTCTTGCTGTAAATAATTACTATCATAATAATGATTATCAGAATAAAGAGAAGTAATATTAAATTTATTTATAAGAGTTTGAGAAAGCTTTTCATTTTTATATTCTTCATATTGCTTGAAAAAATAAATAAATAAAAGAAAAATGCATATAATAATAAAAATAAATAACAAAAAAACATATTTTTTTTTCAATTTCTGTTTTTCTTTATTAGATAATAAAATACTAACAATTTGATTCACAAACTCACTTCCTTAATACATGCTTTATATTATTATAAGTAAAAAAATAAAAATTATTTATCTAAAATTTTTCAAAAATTCCATTGTATAAAATAGTAGTTACAATTCATAGTTCATATTAATAAAAATGTATATATATTAATATTTCATAAGTTTCTTTGGTTCAATACGTGCATTAGACTTTCTAAATCTAAAAGGAATGAGCCTCTCGGAATTTCCGCTTCCTCATTCCTTTTAGATAAAGAAACTCTTACAAGCACTTCTATCACAATCGAAATTTAATCAATATTAATATATATACATTCAATAGAATAATTTGTAACTGTAAATAGTAACGAATTGTAACAAATTAAATGTAAAATTAATGTGAAAATACTTGAAAATTAGGTCATATAATGATATGATTTTACCGAAAACAAATAATAAAAGTTAGGAATGATGTGTATGAAAAATAGAAAAGGCATTATTTTAGCAGGTGGTAGTGCAACAAGATTATATCCGCTTACTCTTGCAATTTCTAAGCAAATTATGCCA
Source organism: uncultured Clostridia bacterium (assembly GCA_963558185.1). Classification (GTDB taxonomy): domain Bacteria; phylum Bacillota; class Clostridia; order TANB77; family CAG-508; genus UMGS1663. Next base: position 6,507 of record CAUWFE010000038.1, on the reverse strand, counting down.
GTTTATGATAAACCAATGATATATTATCCTTTATCAGTATTAATGCAAGCAGAAATAAGAGAAGTTCTTATAATATCAACTCCAAGAGATATAGTAACATTTGAATCACTTTTAGGAGATGGAACACAATGGGGCATGCACTTTGAATATAAAGTTCAGGAAAAACCAAATGGACTTGCAGAAGCATTTATTATAGCAGAAGACTTTATTGGAGAAGATAATGTTGCGATGATTTTAGGAGATAATATGTTTTATGGAGAACACTTAGAACATATTTTAAAAAGAGCAAATGAAAGAGAAGATGAAGCAACAATATTTGGATATTATGTTAAAGATCCAAAAGCATATGGTGTAGTAGAAATAAATAAAGAAGGACATGCAGTATCAATAGAAGAAAAACCAGAAAATCCAAAATCAAATTATGCAGTGCCAGGGCTATATTTTTATACAAATGATGTAATAAAAATTGCAAAAAATGTAAAACCATCTGCAAGAGGAGAACTAGAAATAACAACAGTTAATGAAGAATACATGAAAATGAAAAAATTAACTGTAGAAAAGCTAGGTAGAGGAATGACTTGGTTTGATACAGGAACACATGATGCATTACTAGAAACAGCAAGTTTTGTTCAAACAATAGAAAAAAGGCAAGGTATGCAAGTATGTTGTCCAGAAGAAATATCATATAAAAAAGGTTGGATTAACAAAACTCAATTATTAGAATTATCAAAAAAATATATGAAAACAGAATACGGAGTATATTTAAAAGATTTAGCAGAAGATAAATTTACAGAAGAATAAGGAGGAATTTATAAATGGGTAAATTTGAAAAACAAGAAACTGGAATTGATGATTTATATGTAATAAAACCAACAGTATTTGAAGATAACAGAGGTTTCTTTATGGAAACATATAGCAAAAGAGATTTTGAAGAAATAGGAATAAATAGTGAATTTGTACAAGATAATCATTCAAAATCTACTAAAGGAGTATTACGAGGACTACATTTTCAAAAAGAATATCCACAGTCTAAATTAGTTAGAGTAGTAAAAGGTGAAGTATATGATGTAGCAGTTGATTTAAGAAAAGATTCTAAAACTTATGGAAAATATTATGGAGTAGTATTATCAGAAGAAAATAAATTACAATTTTTCATACCAAAAGGATTTGCTCATGGATTTTTAGTATTATCAGAAGAAGCAGAATTTGTATACAAATGTGATGATTTTTACCATCCAGGAGATGAAGGTGGAGTAATTTGGAATGATGAAAAAATAGGAATTAAATGGCCTTTAGAAAAAGTTGGAGAAAAGCAAAATTTAATACAGTCAGAAAAAGATAAAAATTGGCCTAATTTATAAAAAATGAAAGGAAAAAGTAAATATGAAGAATATAGTAGTTACAGGAGCAGCAGGCTTTATAGGAGCAAATTTCGCAGAATATTTTGTAAATAAACACCCTGAATATCATGTAATAGTAGTAGATAAATTAACATATGCAGGTAAAAAAGAAAATTTAAGAAATGTAATGGATAAAATTGATTTTGAACAAGCTGATATTTGTGATTTTGAAAAAATGACACAAATATTTGATAAATATGATGTAGATGGAGTAATTCACTTTGCAGCAGAATCACATGTAGATAATAGTATAAAAACACCATTTATTTTTACACAAACTAATGTATTAGGTACACATACTTTATTAGAAGTTGCAAAAAGAAAATGGGGAGAAGGAAGCAAAAACAAATTTATGCATATTTCTACAGATGAAGTTTATGGAGCGTTAGGAGAAGAAGGATACTTTACAGAAACTTCACCAATTAATCCAAGTAGCCCATATTCAGCATCAAAAGCAAGTTCAGATTTATTAGTAAGAGCATATTATGAAACTTTTAAAATGAATGTTAATATTACTAATTGTTCCAACAATTATGGACCATATCAACATCACGAAAAATTAATTCCTCATATGATAAAATTAGCATTAAATGATGAACAATTACCTGTATATGGAACAGGAAAAAATATTAGAGACTGGTTATATGTAGAAGACCATTGCGAAGCTATAGACTTAGTGTTTCATGAAGGAAAAAGTGGTGAAAGATACAATATAGGTGGACATAATGAAAAAAGAAATATAGAAATAGTAAAATTAATTTTAAAAAGATTAGGCAAGCCAGAAAGTTTAATTACATATGTAGAAGATAGAAAAGGTCATGACTATCGTTATGCAATTGATCCAACTAAGATTAGTGAAGAATTAGGTTGGCTTCCAAAAACAAAATTTGAAGATGGAATTGTAAAAACTATAGATTGGTATTTAGCAAATCCAGAATGGTTGAAATAGAGGGAATAGATTATGAAAAAAATAAGTATTATTATACCAGCATATAATGAAGAAGAAGCATTACCATATTTATATGAACGTTTAGAAAAATTAATGGAACAGAATAAAAATTATGAATTTGAAATTTTATTTGTTGACGATGGAAGTAAAGATAAAACATTAGAAATGGTAAAAGAAATGAGAGCATATGACCATAGAATTAGCTATGTTACATTTTCAAGAAACTTTGGAAAAGAAATTGCTATGCTTGCAGGTTTAGACTATGCAAATGGTGATGCAGTTATTTTTATGGATGCAGACTTACAAGATCCACCAGAACTAGTACCAGAGTTAATTAAATACTGGGAAGAAGGATATGATGATGTTTATGCAAAAAGAAGTAGTAGAAAAGGAGAAACATGGCTTAAAAAGTTTACTTCAAAAATGTATTATAAAGTATTGCAAAGCTTAACAAGAATAGAAATACAAAAAGATACAGGTGATTTCAGGCTATTAGATAGAAGATGTGTAAATGCATTGAAAAAACTTCGTGAATCACAAAGATGTTCAAAAAGTATGTTTAGTTGGATAGGATATAAAAAGAAAGAAGTACTATATGAAAGAGATCCACGTGTAGCTGGAAAAACAAAATGGAATTATAAAAAATTAGTAGATTTAGCGATAGATGGAATTACTTCTTTTACAACTTCTCCACTTAGAATTTCAACATATTTATCAATACCAACATTTATTGCATTATTTGTATACTTTATATATGTAATAATAAAATGCATTACTCAAAATGTTGCAATACAAGCATTTCAAGCTACAATTTTACTTATTTTATTCTTCTCAGGAATACAAATATTATTATTTGGAATTGTAGGTGAATATTTAGGAAGAATATTCAACGAAACTAAAAATAGACCACTATATTTTGTAGATGAATATAATGGTGAAAAAGAAATGAATGAATAAGAGGAAGGAACATTCAAAATGAATTTTGATGACGATAGAATTATTAGTCCCGAATTAGAAGATATCCAAGAAGAAAGAATTGAAAATACATTAAGACCAAAAACTTTAGAAGAATATATAGGTCAAACAAAAGTAAAAGAAAATATGAAAATTTACATAGAGGCTGCCAAAAAAAGAGGTGAGCCTCTTGACCATGTTTTATTATATGGTCCACCAGGACTAGGGAAAACAACACTTGCTAATATAATATCAAATGAAATGAATTCAAACATAAAAATAACATCAGGACCAGCAATAGAAAAACCAGGAGATTTAGCAGCAATTTTAACAAATTTATCTGAATTTGATGTACTATTTATAGACGAAATTCATAGACTAAACAAAAGTGTAGAAGAAATTTTATATCCAGCTTTAGAAGATTATACATTAGATATTATGATAGGAAAGGGGCCTAGTGCTAGGTCAATAAGATTAGATTTACCTAAATTTACATTAATAGGAGCAACAACAAAAGCTGGTTCCCTTGCAACACCATTAAGAGATAGGTTTGGAATAGTACATAGATTAGAATTATATGATGCAGAAGACTTATCAACTATAGTAACAAGGTCAGCTAGTATATTAGAAATAGAAATAGATGAAAAATCTTCTTTAGAAATAGCAAGACGTTCAAGAGGAACTCCAAGAATAGCAAATCGATTACTAAAAAGAGTAAGAGATTATGCAGCAGTATTAGGTGATGGAAACATAGATTTAAAAATTACTAAAGTTGCACTTAATAGATTAGAAATAGACGAAATGGGCTTAGACGAAATAGATAGAAGATTATTAGAAACAATGATTATGAAATATCAAGGAAGACCAGTGGGAATAGAAACATTAGCTACAACAGTAGGAGAAGAGGTTGACACAATTGAAGATGTATATGAACCATATTTGATACAGATAGGTTTTATAGCAAGAACACCTAGGGGAAGAATACCATTAAAGCCAGCATACACACATATGGGATTTCCTTTTGAACAGGCATAATTTTAAGTGAAAGAATAGACAAATAAACTGATATAGAAGCAAAATAGTAGAAAATAAAAGTAGAGATACGGAAGAAAAGGCTGAAAAATAATTATAATTTTTTTCCAACCGGATTTGTGCTTTAAGGAAGGAATGAGATTAAGTATGAAAGAATGGATAGAAAAAAACACATATAAAATACTATATACATGTGTGTCTTTAATAATTGCAATACCATTTATTAATTATTTAATACAAAATAAAACAGTATTTAAATTTATATTTGTAAACACTTTTACAGCATCAGAATATGGACAAAATAATCAGATATTAAATATGGTATTATTTGTATTATGTTTTATATTATTGTTTTTATTGTATTTTGCTATAATTAAAAATCGAGACAAATTATTTAAAAACATTAAACAAATATTAATCTTTACATGTTTAGTAGGAGCAATATTTGCATTAGTTATTCCAGTAACTAGTTTAGATGTATATTCATATATAGGAACAGGTTGGGTAGATTCACATTACAATGAAAATCCATATTATACTTCTATATCAGATATTAGAGAACAGATAGAACCTGAAACAAGAGATGAGATGCTTTTAAAAGTAGCAAGATGTTGGATAGATGAACCAGTAGTATATGGACCAGCATGGGCTTTTATGTGCAAATTATTAACTTCTATTTCATTTGGAAGTATAGATATAGCATTATTAATTTTTAAAATAGCAGCACTTATAGAACTTTTAGCATGCACCTGGTTAATATATAAAATAACAAACAAAAAGATTTTTGCTGTAATATTTGCATTAAATCCACTCATATTATTTGAAGCAGTATCTAATGTACATAATGACATATTTTTAATTTTATTTATGTTATTAGGAATTTACTTTGTAGTAAAAAAACAAAAGTTGTGGCTATCAATCATATTTTTAGCAATAGCAACAGGTATAAAATATATGAGTGTAATATTAGTACCATTTTTAGTAATTTATGCATTACAAAAAGAAGAACTTCCTAAAAAAATAGGAAAAACAGTATTATATGCTATAGAATTTTTAGCAGTAATTATAGGATTTTATGCAATTTATATGGAAGATTTTAGTGTACTTTCAGGTTTAATAGTTCAACAAGATAAATATGAACGTTCGATATTTTTATTATTAAATACAATAATTAACAATGAACAAGTAATTAACATATTAAAAATGCTTGCATTAACAATATTTACAGCTTTTTATGTATATGTAGTAACTGGATTATTTATAAAAAATAAAAATGAAAAAATAACAATTAAAAGCATCATGCAACAATATAATCCATTTTTATTAGTATTTTTATTAGTACTAATTACTAATTTTAATGCATGGTATTTAATATGGTTATTTCCAACGATAATGTGGCAAAAATCTAAAAATATTAGAATGATGTTATGTTTATCAATTGGTGGAATTATGGCATATGGATTTACATATTTAGTTCAAATAGATTCAAGACCAATGGGAATACCGTTCTTCTTTACAATGATAATTAGTAGTTTATGTGCATATGCAATTTGGCAACTTAAAAGAAATAAAATGAAAAAATATAAAAACAAAGAATAGGAGAATAGAAAATTGAAATTATTATTACATACATGTTGTGCACCTTGTAGTGTATACTGTATTGATTCATTAAGAGAAGAAGGAATAGAACCAACAATATATTGGTATAATCCTAATATTCATCCATATCAAGAATATAAAGCAAGAAAGCAATGCTTAGAACAATATACACAAAGTATAAGTGTACAAGCAATATTTGAAGAAGAATACGGTTTAGATAATTTTTGCAAAGCAGTAATTAATGATTTACAAAATCGTTGTGTAAATTACTGTTATAGAGTACGTTTAGAAAAAACAATGCAATATGCAAAAGAAAATGGATATGATGCAATTAGTACAACTTTGCTAGTAAGTCCATATCAAAAACACGATGAAATATTAAAAATAGGACAAGAACTAGCAGAAAAATATGATATAGAATTTTTATATAGAGATTTTAGAGTTGGATTTAGAGAGGGGCAGAAAAAAGCAAGAGAGTTAGGACTATATATGCAAAAATATTGTGGTTGTATATTCTCTGAGGAGGACAGGTATTTACGACACAAAAGCTAGAACACTTACAGCGACAAGCAT
>CAUWFE010000037.1:0-11799 GCA_963558185.1 uncultured Clostridia bacterium | reverse complement strand
AGCTTAGAAATATTGAAATCTAGGGCATTCCCCAGTCAAAAAAACTCATACTTATGATTTATATTACTTGTATTTATAGATATTATGTTATATAATATTACATTAAGAAAAAAGAAGGAGACATAGAAATGCTAAACCAAAAATTATTAGAACAATTATGCGAAGAAGCAGGAGAAAAAAGAACTGAAAAAGCAAAAGAATATGTAAAAAATAGAAGAGTAAATATAACAAAAGTATTTTATGACGATTCTAATAATTTTGAAGTATATGGAAGAGTAAATGGAAATTATGATATATATGCAACAAAAATTCAAGTAGTAAATGGAGAAATGGAAAATGTTAGTTGTACATGTCCAGATTATGAAAAACATTATGGCAGTTGTAAGCATATTGTAGCCACAATGCAAGAATTATTAAGTAACAAAGAATATATAAGAATATTTGCAGGAATACAAGAAAAAGAAACATCATATTTAACAGAAACACAAAAAAGAAAATTAACAGAAAATAGTAGAATTTTCAAACAATTAATACAAACTTTCTATGGAGAAGATAGTGAAGAAGAAATAAAACAAGAAGTATCAGCAAACACAATTCATATAGAACCAAAAATTATATATAACTCATATAATAAAACTATAAAGTTAGAAATAAAAATTGGAGAAAAGCAATTATATAAGATAAAAAAATTTTCAGAATTTTATGAAAATATGTTACAACATGAATATTATACTTATGGTCAAAAATTAGCATTCACACATACAAAAGAAGCATTTACAAAAGAAGATTTGCCAATGTTAGAATATATATTAAAATATTCTGAAATAATAAAATATGCAAATGAATCATCTAGTGAATATGGTTATTATGGAAGAACATTATCAGATAATTATATCACAATATCTAATACTGGAATAGATGAGTTATTTGAAGTGTTAAAAGAAAAAAGCGTTAACTTTCAAAAAGATGGATATGATGGGAAAATAATATTTTTGCCAAACGAACCACATATAGAATTCAAATTAAAAGAGAAAAATAAAAAATATTACTTAGAGCCTAATATAGATATATATAATTATGACATCATCTTTGGAAAAGAATATATATATATATTAATGGAAAATATATTATATAGATGTTCAAAGGAATTTCAAGAAACAACATTAAAATTATTAGAAGTATTTAGAAAAAACTTTATAACACAAATGGAAATACAAGAAGAAGACTTACCAAAACTATTTTCAATAGTATTCCCAAAAGTGAAAAAAATAATGGAAATAGAAGGGTTAGAACAAGAAAAAATAGAAAAATATATTCCAAAAGAATTAGCAGTAAAAGTATATTTAGACTATGACGCAAATAATTATATAACAGCAGATTTACAATTTATCTATGGCGATAAATCATTTAATCCAATTTCAGAAGAACCAGAACAATTAGCAAGAGATTATTTAAAAGAGAACGAAATTGTAGAAATGTTTAGAAAAGATAAATTTTTATTAGATTCAGCTAATAATCGTTTAATACTAGTAAATGAAGATGCAATATATCATTTCTTATCTGAACGAATTGAAGAGTATATGGAAAAATTTGAAGTACTAGCAACAGAAAATTTTAAACAAAAAGAAATAAAACAGCCACATATAGGTACTCTAGGCGTTAAAATAGAAAATGACTTACTAAAAATAGATTTTTCACAAATAGAGTTTGATATAAATGAACTACAAGAAATAATGGAAAAATATAAATTAAAAAAGAAGTTTTTCAGATTAAAAGATGGTAGTTACTTAAACCTAGAAGAAAATAACACAATGAATTTTATTCAAAATATTACAGAAGGAATAGAAATAGAATATAACAAAATAAAAGATGGTGAACTATCAATACCAGCTTATCGTACAATGTATTTAGAAAAAGCATTAAAAAATCTAGAAGGGGCCAATATTCAAAAAAATAGTGAATATAAAAAAATGGTTGAAAAAATAGAAGAAAAAAATGTAAATACAGAAATTGAGCTTCCAAAAGGTTTAAATGCTACATTAAGAAATTATCAAAAAGTAGGATATCAATGGTTAAAAGTATTAGATGAATACCAATTTGGTGGAATTTTAGCAGATGATATGGGACTTGGAAAAACTTTACAATTATTATCAGTTGTACAAAGTTATGTAGAAAAAGAAGAAAATCCTAAACCAAGTATTGTAGTATGCCCAAGTTCATTAACATTAAACTGGAAAAATGAAGCAGAAAAATTTACTAAAGATTTAAATGTTATTGTTATTCAAGGAAGTAGTGAAGAAAGAAAAAATAGAATAGAAAGTATACCAAAGTACCAATTAGTAATTACATCATATGATCTATTAAAAAGAGATATAGAACTTTACAAAGAAGCAGACTATACATTTAAATATATTATTGCAGATGAAGCTCAATACATAAAAAATAATAATACACAAAATGCAAAGGCAATTAAAGAAATTAAAGCAAAAACAAAATATGCACTAACAGGAACACCAATAGAAAATTCATTATCAGAATTATGGTCAATTTTTGATTTTATAATGCCAGGATATTTATTCGGATATAGAAAATTTAAAGAATTATATGAAATGCCAATAGTAAAAGATAATGATAAAAAAGCAATGAATAAATTAAAAATGCTAATAGAACCTTTTATACTAAGAAGAATAAAAACAGAGGTTTTAACAGAATTACCAGATAAAACAATAACAGTATTAAATAATGAAATGCAAGATGAACAAGAAAAAATCTATATGTCATTTATGCAAAGTGCAAAACAAGAAGCTGAAAACGAAATAAAAATGAATGGATTTGAAAGAAGTCAAATTAGAATATTAGCATTATTAATGCGTTTAAGACAAATTTGCTGTCATCCATCATTATTTATAGATAATTATAAAGGCGAAAGTAGCAAATTAAATCAGTGTATGGAAGTAATAAAAGATGGAGTTTCAGCGGGACATAAAATACTATTATTTTCTGGTTATACAGCAATGTTTCCAATTATAGAAAAAGAATTAAAAAAAGAAAATATAGAATATTTTAAATTAACAGGTCAAACTAAAGTAGCAGAAAGAATAAATTTAGTAGAAGAATTTAATAAAAATGAAAATATAAAAATATTTTTAATTTCTTTAAAAGCAGGTGGAACAGGGTTAAATTTAACCGGAGCAGACATGGTTATTCATTATGATCCATGGTGGAATCTATCAGCAGAAAATCAAGCAACAGATAGAACATATCGTATAGGGCAAAAAAGAAATGTACAAGTATATAAATTAATTACAAAAAATTCAATAGAAGAAAGAATATATGAATTACAACAAAAAAAAGCAGCATTAATAGATAATATGTTATCAACAAACGAAACATTTTTAAACAAATTATCAAAAGAAGAAATTATGGATTTATTTAAATAAAGGAGTGAGAAAATGCTACCATATGTTACAATTATAGGTGGAGGACTTGCTGGATGTGAAACTGCATATCAAATAGCAAAAGCAGGTATACCAGTAAAATTATATGAAATGAAACCTAAAAAATATTCTCCTGCACACTCAAATGAAAATTTAGCAGAAATTGTATGTAGCAATTCATTTAAATCTAATTTGCATACAAATGCATGTGGACTGTTAAAAGAAGAATTATTATTATTAAATAGTTTACTAATTCGTATTGCAAATGAAGTAAAAGTGCCAGCTGGACAAGCTTTGGCAGTGGATAGAGAAATTTTTTCAAAAAGAGTGACAGAAGAAATTAAAAACATGGAAAATATAGAAATTATAAATGAAGAAGTAACAAAAATTCCAGAAGAAGGAATTACAGTAATTGCAACAGGACCACTTACTTCAGATAAACTTTCAGAAGAAATTAGTAAATTAACAGGAAGCAATAAATTAGCTTTTTATGATGCTGCTGCACCAATAATAGAAAAAAATTCAATAGATATGAATATAGCGTTTATGGCAAATAGATATGACAATGAAAAAGAAGAAAAAGAAGAAGCAAGTTATTTGAACTTACCAATGAATAAAGAGGAATATGAAGCATTTTGGAATGAACTTGTAAATGCACAAGTAGTAGAACTACATGAATTTGAAAAAAGAGAAATATTTGAAGGATGTATGCCAATAGAAGTAATGGCAAAAAGAGGAATAGATACTTTAAGATTTGGTCCATTAAAGCCAGTAGGCTTTATAGATCCGCGAACAGGAAAAAGACCATATGCAATAGTGCAATTAAGACAAGATAATAAACAAGGAACAATATACAACATGGTAGGATTTCAAACAAATTTAAAATATGGAGAACAAAAAAGAGTATTTCAGATGATACCAGGGTTAGAAAATGCAGAATTTGTAAAATATGGTGTAATGCATAGAAATACATTTATACATTCTCCTAGTTTATTAGATGAAACATATTGTATGAATAAAAATTCTAATATCTATTTTGCAGGTCAAATTACAGGAGTAGAAGGATATGTAGAATCAATAAGTTCTGGTATGGTAGTAGCATTAAATATTATAAAAAAATACAAAAATGAAGAGCCACTTATATTTCCAGAAGAAACTATGATAGGGGCTTTAGCAAAGTATATTTCAACCCCTAATGATAAATTTCAACCAATGAATGCTAATTTTGGAATATTACCACAATTACCAGAAAGAATAAAGGATAAGAAAATAAAATATGCAAAATTAGCAGATATTGCAATAGAAAAAATGAAACAAATAATACAATAATATTACAAAATATTACAAAAAGGTAACAGAAATATTAAATTTCTGTTACTTTTTACAATAATTTACATAATATTATTGAAAATAAATATAAACTATGTTAAAATTATATTTGATGATTCAATAGGCAAAATATAATTTATATTTTGAAAGGGGTAAAAAAATGAATGAAATAAAAAACATGGAAAATGTATTAGCAAGCTATAATAAAGCAAGAGCTCAAATAAAAAATCAAAATGAAAAAATAAAATTTGAAACAGCAGAGGTAGAAAGAGAAGAAAAAAATATTGAAAAAGAGCTTATGAGCTTACAAGTAAAATATGACAAAGAAGAAGAAAGACTAAATGAAGCTATTAATGATTATGGAGAAAATCCATTAAATGACTATGAAAGTGATGTTATAAAAGAATACAAAAATAATTTTAAAATGGCAGAAGGAAACTTAAATAGAGCAAAAGAAGGAATAAAAGAAAGAATTGCAGAAAAGAAAAACTCTATAGAAGAATCTAAAAAAGAAGTAAAAGCAAAACAAGAAGAAATGAAAAAATTTGCATCACAAGAGAACATAGTTACTATTAATGTTGGGTTAAAAGCATTAGATAAACAAATGCAAGAAAAGCAAGTAGAATTAAAAATGTTAGAAGAACAAAAACAATCAGCATTAAAAATGAAAGATTTTGAATTACAACAATTTTATATGAAAGAAGATAAAGAAGGAAAAATAGCACAAGACTTTTATAGAGAACAAGATGCCATAAAGAAAGAAAACGAAGCAAAACAAGATGCTATAAAAAAGGAAATAGAAAATATTCAAAAAGAAAAGGATAAATACACAAGATTTTTAGATGTACTAAAAAATATTCGTGATAAAGAAATGCAAAGCGAAATAGACAAAATAAATCATGCAATATCAAATAGACATCCTGTAGGACCTTCAAAAGAAGAACAAAATGAAGTAAAAAGCGATGAGCAAACTACAAAAAATGTAATAGAAGATAACAAGCAAAAAGTTGAATTCATGAATAATCTTAAACAAGAAATTGAAAATCCACAATTTAATGCAAGAGAAGATGCAAGAAGCATACACTTTAATGACGATATGGTAAAACCTGCAAAAGTTATAATGCCACAAAATGTAAAAGAAAATAAAATGCAAAAAATTGAAATTAATGCAAAACAAGGAAAAATATTTGTAACAATGCAAAATAGTAAAGAACCAAAAGCATTTTTATTACAAAGAACCTTAAGAGAAAAAAAGGAACTATTTGAAAAATTAAACATGAAAGAAGTAGTAAATAACTATTGTAAAGAAAATGATATAGGATTTTTTGGGAAATTAGGCATGTATAGAAAAATGGATCCAGCTGTTATAAAAGCAATTCAACAATACGCAGATGACCCAGAAATATATAACTATTTAGGGGCAATTTCAGGAAAAGAACAACTAAACTTTAATATTCATTATGATTTAAGAGATTCTATGTTAGAAGATAAAAATTTTAAACTAATGAATAAATTAGCAAAAAGAGGAAGAAATATAGAAGGAATAACAGCAGAAGGAGTAAAAGAAAACATAATAGATAGAATGATTAAAAGCATTAAACAAAAAACAATTGGTTCAAAAGAAACTCCAAAAGCAATTACTGATGGAAGTGAGAGAACTTCAAATCAAAAAATGAATTATCAGATAGAATAGAAGTTTCTAACGAAGTAAAAGAAAATTTACAAAAAGTAGAACAAAAAGCACAAAAAGAACAAGAAAATCCAAATTACAAAAGAATAGTAGTAAAAGATATAGAAAAAGACTAAAATTATGTAAATAAAAAACTTTAAAAAAACATTGACATAAACGTATAAACATGATAAAATAATAATCGCAAATATTGTATCCAAATAAAGGAAATAATATTGCGATTTTATTTTGTTTTTAGGAGGTGAAATTTAAGTGCCAACAATTAATCAATTAGTAAGAAAAGGAAGACATACTGTAAAATCAAAATCTACATCACCAGCTCTTCAACATGGATATAACTCAATGAAAAAAAGATTAACAGATAAAAGAGCACCACAAAAAAGAGGTGTATGTACAGTAGTAAAAACAGTAACACCAAAAAAACCAAACTCAGCTTTAAGAAAAGTAGCCAGAGTTAGACTTTCAAATGGTTATGAAGTAACATCTTATATTCCAGGTATAGGACATAACTTACAAGAACACAGTGTTGTTCTAATAAGAGGAGGAAGAGTAAAAGACCTTCCAGGTGTTCGTTACCACATTATAAGAGGAACTTTAGATACAGCAGGAGTAAAAGACAGAATGCAAGCTAGATCTAAATATGGAGCAAAACGTCCAAAAAAATAAGATTTAGAGAAAAATAGTGCGCAATAAAACTACTAATTGTAGATATTAATTTAATAGAAATATTAAATTGGTACTTAAATTTAGAATAGATTATATGCGCTATACGGAAAAGATTAAACTTTTCAGAGTACCTATTGATATTCGATAATATCAAAAATAAAAAATAAGGAGGGAAGAATAGTGCCAAGAAAAGGATTTATAGCAAAAAGAGATGTTCTAGCAGATCCAATTTACAATAGCAAAGTTGTTACAAAATTAGTAAACAATGTAATGTTAGATGGTAAAAAAACAGTTGCACAAAAAATAGTATATGATGCATTTGATATCATCAAAGAAAAAGAACAAAAAGATCCGCTAGAAGTATTTGAAGAAGCACTTAACAATGTAATGCCAGTACTTGAAGTTAAAGCAAGAAGAGTTGGAGGTGCTACATATCAAGTACCATTAGAAATTAGACCAGAAAGAAGACAAACTTTAGGTTTAAGATGGTTAGTTGTTTATGCTAGAAATAGACATGAAAAAACAATGGCTGAAAAATTAGCAGCTGAAATCATGGATGCAGTAGCTGGAAATGGTGGAGCATTCAAGAAGAAAGAAGATATGCATAGAATGGCAGAAGCTAATAAAGCATTTGCTCATTATAAATGGTAAAAAACAGATAATCGTTTAAAATAAACGAAAGGGGGAAATAATAAAATGGCAGGAAGACAATACCCACTAGAAAGAACTAGAAATATAGGTATCATGGCTCACATTGATGCTGGAAAAACAACAACAACAGAGAGAATATTATTTTATACAGGTAAAACACATAAAATAGGAGAAACTCACGAAGGTGCAGCAACAATGGACTGGATGGAACAAGAACAAGAAAGAGGTATAACAATTACATCTGCTGCTACAACATGTTTCTGGAATGATAATAGAATTAATATTATTGATACTCCAGGTCACGTTGACTTTACAGTAGAAGTACAAAGATCTTTAAGAGTACTTGATGGTTCAGTTACAGTTTTAGCTGCTAAAGGTGGTGTACAACCACAAACTGAAACTGTTTGGAGACAAGCAGACAAATACCAAGTTCCAAGAATGGTATATGTTAATAAAATGGACGTAACAGGAGCAAACTTTGAATTATGTATCGATCAATTAAGAAACAGATTAAAAGCAAACGCTGTTGCAATTCAATTACCAATTGGATCAGAAGATAACTTCCAAGGAATAGTTGACTTAATAAAAATGAAAGCATTCATTCATAAAGATGATTTAGGAAAAGAAATTGAAGAATGCGATATACCAGCTGATATGTTAGAAGCTGCAAAAGCACATAGAGATATTATGATAGAAGCTGTTGCAGATCAAGATGAAGAATTAATGATGAAATATTTAGACGGAGAAGAATTAACAATAGAAGAAATCAAAAAAGGTTTAAGAAAAGGAACTATTGCAAATACAATAGTACCTGTATGTTGTGGTTCTTCATACAAAAACAAAGGTGTACAGGAATTATTAAACGCTATAGTTGATTTTATGCCATCACCATTAGATGTTCCACATATTAAAGGTGTTGACTTAGATGGAAATGAAGTAGAAAGAAAAACATCTGATACAGAACCATTCTCAGCATTAGCATTTAAAATTGCTACTGACCCATTTGTTGGAAAATTATGTTTCTTTAGAGTATATTCAGGAACACTAGATGCTGGTTCAACAGTACTAAACTCAAATAAAGACAAAAAGGAAAGAATAGGTAGAATACTACAAATGCACTCAAATCACAGAGAAGATATTGAAAAAGTATATGCAGGTGATATTGCAGCAGCAGTAGGATTAAAAGAAGTTACAACAGGAGATACATTATGTGATATGAATGCTCCAGTAATTCTAGAATCTATGGAATTCCCAGAACCAGTTATTGATATTGCTATTGAGCCAAAAGATAAAGTAGCTCAAGAAAAAATGGGTATAGCTTTAGCAAAATTAGCTGAAGAAGATCCAACATTTAAAACATATACAAATCATGAAACAGGTCAAACTATTATCGCTGGTATGGGTGAATTACACCTAGATATCATTGTTGATAGATTAAAAAGAGAATTTAAAGTTGAATGTAATGTAGGTAAACCACAAGTTGCTTACAAAGAAACAATTAGAAATAAAGTAAAAGTTCAAGGTAAATTTATTCGTCAATCTGGTGGTAAAGGACAATATGGTGACGTTTGGTTTGAAATGGAACCATTAGAGCCAGGTAAAGGAATAGAATTCGAAAGCAAAATTGTTGGAGGAGCTGTTCCTAAAGAATATGTTAAACCAATTGAACAAGGTATGAGAGAAGCTGCTGAAACAGGTATCTTAGCTGGTTACCCAGTTACAGACTTCAAAGTTTCATTAGTTGATGGTTCATACCACGAAGTTGACTCTTCAGAAATGGCCTTCAAAATAGCTGCTGCTATGGCATTTAAAGAAGGTATGAAACAAGGTAAAGCAGTTATATTAGAGCCAATTATGAAAGTTGAAATCGTAGTACCAGAAGAATATATGGGAGACGTTATAGGAGATGTAAACTCAAGACGTGGTAGACTAGAAGGAATGGAAAATGTAGATGGAACACAAGAAATTCATTCATTTATCCCACTTTCTGAAATGTTTGGTTATGCAACTGAACTTCGTTCTAGAACACAAGGTAGAGGAACATACTCTATGGAACCTTCTCATTATGAAGAAGTTCCAAAATCAGTATTTGAAGCTATAGTTGCTTCAAGAACTAAAAAAGACTAATATCATTTACAGGAATTTCACTGTAAAAGCTTGCATTTTTTACAGAAATGTTATAAAATGCTAGTGCAACAAAGTTATTAAATTTAATTATATAAATAGCTAACTAGAAGCTAGAAAAAAAGGAGGAATTTAAAAATGGCAAAAGCAAAATTTGAAAGAACAAAGCCACACGTTAATATCGGAACAATTGGTCATGTTGACCACGGTAAAACAACAACAACAGCTGCTATTACAAAATATTTATCATTATTAGGAAAAGCTAAATTTGAAGCATACGATCAAATCGACGGTGCTCCAGAAGAAAAAGCTAGAGGTATTACAATTAATACAGCTCACGTTGAATATGAAACAGACAACAGACACTATGCACACGTTGACTGTCCAGGACACGCTGACTATGTTAAAAACATGATCACAGGTGCTGCACAAATGGATGGTGCTATCTTAGTTGTTTCAGCAGCTGATGGACCAATGCCACAAACAAGAGAACATATCTTACTTGCTAGACAAGTTGGTGTTAAATATATTGTTGTATATTTAAACAAATGTGACATGGTTGATGATCCAGAATTATTAGAATTAGTAGAAATGGAAGTTAGAGATTTATTATCTGAATATGGATTCCCAGGAGATGAAATTCCAGTAGTAAAAGGATCTTCTTTAAAAGTTCTAGAATGTGCATCAACAGATCCAGAAGATGCAACTTATGCACCAATTAAAGAATTAATGGAAGAAGTTGATAAATATATTCCAACACCAGAAAGACCAATTGATCAACCATTCTTAATGCCAGTTGAAGACGTATTCACAATTACAGGACGTGGTACAGTTGCAACAGGTAGAGTAGAAAGAGGGACAATCAAATTACAAGACGAAGTTGAAATCGTTGGTATTAAAGCATCTGCAAAAACAGTTGTTACAGGTGTTGAAATGTTCAGAAAATTATTAGACCAAGCTGAAGCTGGTGATAACATTGGTGTATTATTAAGAGGTGTTCAAAGAACAGATATCGAAAGAGGTCAAGTTCTTGCAAAACCAGGAACAATACATCCACATACAAAATTCAATTCACAAGTATACGTTTTAACTAAAGAAGAAGGTGGACGTCATACACCATTCTTCAATGGATATAGACCACAATTCTATTTCAGAACAACAGACGTTACAGGTGTTATTAAATTACCTGCTGGAACAGAAATGGTTATGCCAGGAGATAACGTAGACATGGAAATCGAATTAATTACTCCAATCGCTATTGAAAAAGGATTAAGATTCGCTATCCGTGAAGGTGGTAGAACAGTAGGTTCAGGTGTTGTATCTGACATAATTGAATAATAAATATAATAATAGCAAGGGTTACAAATATTTGTAGCACCTTGCTATTTTTTTATTTATCTACTTTTTATCTACTTAGATTTTTGAAAATATATTTTAATTTATTTACAAAAGTATGTTTTGTGTTGTCAATATAGCCTAAATTTTAATTAATTTTCATGTTGAAATTATAACAAAGGATAAACTCGCATAATATAGGTTAAAAAATAAAAATGATGTAAAAAAATAGTATATAATGTAAAAAAATATAAGCACATAAGATAAGGAGGAAATATGAAGAGATTAGAATTTTATGATACATGTTAATAAAAACTAAAAACATAATAAAAAAATTATTATATAAAATGGGAGATGAAAAAATGAAAAATAAAATATCAATACTAAAAAATAAAGAACAAGGTGTAACATTAATAGCATTAGTAGTAACTATAGTAATACTAATCATATTAGCAGGAGTAAGTATGACAATGGTATTAGGAGATAATGGCTTATTCACACAAGCAAAAACAGCTGCAAATAAAATGGCATCAGCAGAAGCAAATACACAAGAGGCAATGAAAGAAT
>CAUWFE010000036.1:0-12567 GCA_963558185.1 uncultured Clostridia bacterium | reverse complement strand
AGGTTTCTTTATTAAAAACAAATACATAATTAATTTTAGTTTCTCATAAGAAACCAAAAGTATGATATGACAAAAATAGAACATACTAAAGAAGAGGTTTTGTATGAGAATAGAAATATTAGTAAGAAAGATAAGAGAACAAAAGGGAATATCTATAAGTCAATTATCTAAAATAACAGGTATAAGTAAAGGGCATTTAAGCAGAATAGAAAATCAAGAAACAATGCCTACTATTTTGACAATAGAAAGAATAGCAATAGGGTTAAATGTAGATTCAAAAGAATTATATAAAACGGTTAAATAATTATATGAAAATAAAAAAACAATTTTTCATATATAAAAATGGCACTTTCATAAAAGGTTTCTCATAAGGAACACTATTTGTTATATTTTTCATATAGAAGCTTCTAAAAAATAAAAAATTTCTATACGATTGACATTTTATATATCAAATATTGTACAATAAACATGGTACCAAAAAATGAATATATATTCAAAAGATAAAAAGGAGTAATGGATATGAAAGTGAATGAAACAATTATTGATGAAATTTGTGAAGAATGTAATGAAAAAGAATATGTAATAGAGATATTGTATAATATATGTAAAAACATGAAATATGATAAAGAAAAAACAAAGCAAAGAATAATAAAATTTTATAAAAGGAAAGTGTAATTTTGGTGTAATTTTGGTGTAATTTTTTAAAAAAAGTGTAATTTTAGTGTAATTTTTAGTAAAAATAAAGAACACTAAAATTGCTAAAAACCTTGATAAATAAAGGAAAAATCAAAAAAATATATAAATAAAAAAGTCCTCTCATCCGCACCAAAAAAGAAAAGCCTTGTAAGTATTGAAATATCAATATTTTACAAGGTTTCTTTTTACTAATAATACTTCAATGAAAAATTTAAGATATATAATAGCACAAAATAAGAAAAAGAATAGAACAGTTAAAATAAAAAAATAAGCATATAAAGATTTTGTAAAATGCTTGTCGTTATCATTTATAAATGATAAAATAATTACGAATAAAAAAATAGGCAAATGAAAAAACAATATTTATAAACAAAATAAAAATATAAGGAAATAAAAGTTATGGGAATTAGAGAAAAAATAAAAAATGAAAATTACATAGACTTTGGACAATGGTTATATGAATTAAGAACTCAAAAAGGATATGATGAATATGAATTAGCTGAAAAAATAAATAAGATAAATGTACAAGCTAAAAATATAAAAAAATGGGAAAGAGATTTAGAATTTCCAGATTTAGATACAATTTACAAATTATCTGAAATATATATGATTCCGTCTTCTGAAATAATAGATAAAAAAAATCAAACTTTGCAAGCAGGTGTAAATGGAGTAAATATGTTTATAATAAGAATTCTCAGCTTAATAATGGGAATATCAATATATAGTGCAGTTGCTTTTTACTATGTTACACATGTTATAGCAATTATTATAGGTATGCTAGCATTTAAAATTTTGTATGACCTTGTATTTAACTAAAAAAAATCTCTATGAAGATTCGCTATTTTATTAAAAGCTTATATTCCAAGGCCTTTCTTATATTAATATACATAACCACTGTTACAATTCACAGTCTATAAAAAATATTAATATATATACATTCTATACAATAATTATCAGCTGTAAATTGTAACAAACCACTAATAGCTTTAAGGCAAATTTATAAAAAAGCTTGCAATATGCTAAAATTGTGATATAATGTATAAGCAAATTAAAAGAAAACGTGAAAGGATTGAAAATAAAATGAGTATGAAAGTAGAAAAAACAGACAAAAATAATGAAGTTAAATTAAGTTTTTGCATAGAAGCAGCAAAATTTGAAGAAGCAATGAAAAAAGTATATGCAAAAAATGCAAAATACTTTAATATACCAGGATTTAGAAAAGGAAAAGCACCATACCAAATAGCAGAAAAATATTATGGAGCACAAATTTTCTATGAAGATGCTTTTAATGAAGTTGCAGAAGAAGAATTTGAAAAAGAATTAAAAGAAAATAATATAATAGCTGTAAGTAGACCAGAAGTTGATATTGAACAAATGGAAAAAGGAAAAGATTTAAAATTTTCAGCAGTTGTACAAACAAAACCAGAAGTAACTTTAGGAAAATATAAAGGTATAGAACTAAAAAAAGTAGAGTATACTGTAAAAGATGAAGATATTGAACATGAATTAGGTCATATGCAAGAAAAAAATTCAAGACTTGTTTCAGTAACAGATAGACCAGTACAAAGTGGAGATACAACAGTTATAGATTTCGAAGGGTTTAAAGATGGAGTAGCTTTCGAAGGTGGAAAAGCAGAAAACCATGAATTAGTAATTGGAAGCAATACTTTTATTCCTGGATTTGAAGACCAAGTAATTGGAATGAAAATTGATGAAGAAAAAGAAATTAAAGTAACTTTCCCAGAAGAATATTTTTCAAAAGATTTAGCTGGAAAAGATGCAACATTTAAAGTAAAATTACACGAAATTAAAATGAAAGAATTACCAAAATTAGATGATGAATTTGCTAAAGATGTTAGTGAATTTGACACATTAAAAGAATTAAAAGATAGCATAAAAGAAAAATTAGAAAAAGAAAATGAAGCTAAAGCAAAATATGAAACAGAAGATGAAGCAATTAAAGTTGTTTGTGACAATACAGAATTAGAAATTCCATCAGGAATGATTGATACAGAAATAGATAATAGAATCCATGAATTAGAACATAGATTATCATATCAAGGATTATCTTTTGATATGTACCTTCAAATGATGAATAAAACAGAAGGTGAAATCAGAAAAGAACTAAGAGAACAAGCTGAAAAAGATATAAAAGCAAGATTAGTAATAGAAGCAATTATAAAAGCAGAAAAAATAGAAGCTGATGATGCTACAGTTCAAGAAAAATTAGAAGAAATGGCTAAAACTTATGGTAACAAAGTAGAAGAACTAAGTAAAAATGAAAACTTAGTAAGCTATGTAAAAGAAAGTATCAAATCTGAAAATGCAATCAAATTTATTGTTGAAAAAGCAAAAATAAAATAGTATAAAAAAGGGGAGAAGTTAGATGGAAAAATTGTTTACAAGATTAAGATTTTACCATTCTAACTTTTCTACTTTTTAATAAATATAAACAAGGAGGAAAAGAAATGTTAGAAAAAAATAGTTTAGTTCCATATGTAGTAGAACAAACAGCAAAAGGAGAAAGATCATATGATATTTTCTCAAGATTATTAAAAGATAGAATTATATTTTTAGGAGAAGATGTAAACCCTACATCTGCTGGCTTAGTTATAGCACAATTATTATTTTTGGAGTCAGAAGATCCAGATAAAGAGATATTTTTATATATAAATAGCCCAGGAGGGTCAATTACAGATGGTATGGGAATTGTAGACACAATGAATTATATTAAATGCCCTGTTTCTACAATGTGTGTAGGATTAGCAGCAAGTATGGGAGCAGTACTTTTAGCATCTGGTGAAAAAGGAAAAAGATTTGCAACACCAAATTCAGAAATATTAATTCACCAACCATTAATAGGAGGTGGAGGTATTTCTGGTCAGGCGACAGAAGTAAAAATCCATGCAGATCATTTAGTAAAAACAAGAGAAAAGTTAAACAAATTATTAAGTGATAGAACAGGTCAACCAATAGAAGTTATTGAAAAAGATACAGAAAGAGATAATTATATGACAGCAGAAGAAGCTTTAAAATATGGACTGATAGATGGAATTTTAACACCAAAATCACATAATTAAAAAAATAATGAATAAAACTACAAAAAGTAATACAAAATACAAAAGTAAAACATACAATATTTAAAGGAGAAAATATAATGGCAAAAAATGAAAAAAGTATAAAATGTTCATTTTGTGGCAAACCACAAGAATCTGTTGAAAAAATCATTGCTGGACCAGGAGTTTTCATTTGTAATGAATGCATTAAAGTATGTAGTAATATTCTAGAAGGACAAATGTATGATGAAGAAGACACATATGTGTTAAATGATGAAAAAGACACAATACAAGATTTGCCTAATCCAGCAGAAATTAAAGCTGTATTGGACAATTATGTTATAGGGCAAGAAGATGCTAAAAAAACATTATCAGTAGCAGTATATAATCATTATAAAAGAATTAATAGTAAAATGGCAGATGAACAAGATGATGTTGAAATACAAAAAAGTAATGTGTTGTTATTAGGTCCTACTGGTTCACGGAAAAACACTTTTAGCACAAACATTAGCTAGAATATTAAAAGTTCCATTTGCAATTGCAGATGCAACAACATTAACAGAAGCAGGATATGTTGGAGAAGATGTTGAAAATATTTTATTAAAACTTATTCAAAATGCAGATTATGATGTAGAAAAAGCAGAAAAAGGAATTGTATATATAGATGAAATAGATAAAATAACAAGAAAATCTGAAAATCCATCAATTACAAGAGATGTTAGTGGAGAAGGTGTACAACAAGCCCTATTAAAAATAATAGAAGGAACAAATGCTTCTGTACCACCACAAGGAGGAAGAAAACATCCACATCAAGAGTTAATTCATATAAATACAGAAAACATACTATTTATATGTGGAGGGGCATTTGAAGGATTAGACAATATTATTAATTCACGTACAGGCAAAAAGGCTATTGGATTTGGAGCAGATATAAAAAGCAATAAAGAAATAGATAAATATAAGGTATATGAACAATTATTACCACAAGATTTATTAAAATTTGGCTTAATACCAGAATTTGTTGGAAGATTACCTATAGTTGCAACTCTAAGAGAATTAGACAAAGAAGCTTTAATAAGAATAGTAACAGAACCAAAAAATGCATTAGTTAAACAATATCAAAAGCTATTATCATTAGATGGTGTAAAACTAGAATTTGAAAAAGAGGCTTTAGAAGCTATTGTTGACAAAGCAATAGAAAGAAAAACTGGTGCAAGAGGATTACGTTCAATTATAGAAGAAATTATGAGAGATATTATGTTTGATATTCCTTCAAATCATAAAATTGATACTTGCATAGTAACAAAAAATACAGTTTTAGGAATAGATCCACCAACAGTCATTATAAACCAAAATAAAGAAAGCAATAAAAAAACAGAGAGAAAATCTACAAAAAAATCAACAGAAACAGCATAATAACTTAAAATTTAGCATACACATAAAAGAGCTTAAGAAATACCTTTTGTGAATTTTATGTGAAAACTATAAAATAACTATTGACAATTAAATCAAAAAGGTATAAATTATTAGCAGTCTTAAGTAAAGACTGCTAATATTAATTTTGAGGAGGAATGTAAAATGTTAAAACCATTAGCAGACAGAGTAGTAATTAAAATGGTAGAAAGCGAGGAAACTACCAAAAGTGGAATAATTTTATCTAGCGGTAGCAAAGAAAAACCTCAAATTGCACAAGTCTTAGAAGTAGGACCTGGCGAAATAGTAGAAGGAAAAGAAGTGAAAATGACTGTAAAAAAAGGTGATAAAGTAGTAGTAAATAAATATGCCGGAACAGAAATAAAATATGAAGGCGAAGATTTAATTATAGTAAGACAAAGTGATATATTGGCAATTGTAGAATAAAAATAAGGAGGAAATTTATTATGTCAAAAGAAATTAAATTTGGTGAAGAAGCTAGAAAAAGCTTATTAGATGGTGTAAATAAATTAGCAGATACAGTAAAGGTAACATTAGGACCAAAAGGAAGAAATGTAGTATTAGATAAACAATTCGGAAGTCCATTAATTACAAATGACGGTGTTACTATAGCAAAAGAAATTGAATTAGAAGATAAATTTGAAAATATGGGAGCACAACTTGTAAAAGAAGTTTCTGTAAAAACAAACGATATTGCAGGAGATGGAACAACAACAGCAACAGTTTTAGCTCAAAGCATGATAAGAGAAGGTGTAAAAAATGTTGCTGCAGGTGGAGAACCAATGGCAATGAAAAGAGGAATTGACAAAGCTGTTAATGTTGCTGTAGAAAATTTAAGAAAAATAAGTAGCAGTGTAAATGGAAAAGAAGATATAGCAAGAGTTGCAAGCATATCAGCAAATAATGAAGAAGTTGGAAGACTAATTTCAGAAGCAATGGAAAAAGTTTCTAAAGATGGAGTTATCACAATAGAAGAATCAAAAACATCTAATACAGAATTAAATGTTGTAGAAGGTATGCAATTTGATAAAGGATATGTTTCACCATATATGGTAACAGATACAGAAAAAATGGAAGCAGTAGTAGATAATCCATATATATTAATTACAGATAAAAAAATTAGTAATATCCAAGAAATTTTACCTTTATTAGAAAGTTTAATGCAAAATTCAGGAAAATTAGTAATTATCTGTGATGATATAGAGGGAGAAGCTTTATCAACACTTGTATTAAATAAATTAAGAGGTGTATTAAATGTAGTAGCTGTTAAAGCTCCAGGATATGGAGATAAAAGAAAAGCTATGTTACAAGACATTGCTATATTAACAGGTGGAGAAGTAATTACTTCAGATTTAGGATTAGAATTAAAAGATACTACTATAGAACAATTAGGTAGAGCAAAACAAGTAAAAGTACAAAAAGAAAATACAATAATAGTAGATGGTGCAGGAGAAAAACAACAAATAGCAGATAGAGTTGCACAAATTAGAGCAGAATTAGCTAATGAAAAAAGTGAATTTGAAAAAGAAAATTTACAAGAAAGATTAGCAAAAATCGCTGGTGGTGTAGCAGTTATTGGAGTTGGAGCTGCAACAGAAATAGAAATGAAAGACAGAAAATTAAGAATTGAAGATGCTTTATCAGCTACAAAAGCAGCAGTAGAAGAAGGAATTGTTGCAGGTGGAGGAACAGCATATTTAGACGTTCTTTCAGAAGTTGAAAAAATGGTAGAAGAGCTAGATGGTGACGAAAAATTAGGTGCAAAAATTGTTTTAAAAGCACTAGAAGAACCAGCAAAACAAATAGCTATAAATGCAGGGTTAGATGCATCTGTAATTGTTAATAAAGTAAAAGAATCAGAAAAAGGAATAGGATTTAATGCAGCAGATAACACATATGTTGATATGAAAAAAGTTGGAATAGTAGATCCAACAAAAGTATCAAGAAGTGCATTACAAAATGCAGCATCTATTGCTTCTATGGTATTAACAACAGAAAGCATTGTAAGTGAAAAGAAAGAAGACAAATGCTCATGTGGAAACCCTCATGAAGATGCAGGAATGCAATTCTAAATTTAAAATATGCTAAACTTAGTAAAGATATGTTAGCAAAAAAATGCATTTTACTGTTTCAAAAGTTTTTAGAACAATAAATATAAAAAAGTCTCTTAGTTAAATCTATTTAGAAAGATGTAACTAAGAGATTTTTATTATTATGTAGGAAAAACTTCTTATATTAATTATTTGCAAAATTAATTTGTAACATAAAAAACTCATTTGCATACACTAATATAGGTGCAAAGGAGGTTGCTATGTTTGAATTTATATTTAATATAATATTTTGGACTTTTGCGATATATGGATTTATAGAATTAATAAAAAATATAATAAATATATATACATATACAAGAATGAGAGCACAAGGAATATATGTGATTATTGCTGTAAAAAATGAAGAAAATCGTATAGAAGGTTTTTTACGTTCATTATTATTTAAAATTATCTATGGGAAAGAAGAATACATAAAAGAAATAATAGTAACAGATTTAGATTCAACAGATGATACTTATAAAATTATAGATAAATTAAAAGGAGAATATGAATGTATTAGAATAGCAAGTTGGAAAGAGTGTAAGGAAATGATGGAAAATATAAAAGATGTAAAAAAATAAATAAAAAGTGTTGTAAAAATAGTAAAAATTGGTATAATAATAAAAGAACAATCAAATTGAAGAGATTGTTTTTTAAATGCAATAAAGGGAGGAAAAAACAATGGTAAAAAAAGTAGCAATATTAGCAAATGGAGGAGATGTTTCAGGTTTTAATGCTGTAATACGTGCTATTGTAAAAACAGCAGAAAATTATGGTGTAGAATGTTATGGTTTTATTGATGGATATAGAGGATTATTGAAAAATGATTATGAAAAATTAAGCTCAGTAGATACAGCTTCAGGAATACTACCAAAAGGAGGTTCAATTATTTCATCTTCTACAAATGCAAATGTATTTCACTATAAAGTAATAGAAGATGGAAAAGAAGTATATAAAGATTTGTCAGATGTGTGTGTACAAAATGTAAAAGACGATGGATTTGACTGTGTATTTGCTCTAGGAGGAGATAGTACACAAAAATCAGCAAGAGATTTTTCAATAAAAGGAATAAACATGATAGGTGTTCCAAAAACAATTGATAATGACGTTGCATGTACAGATATAACATTTGGATACAATACAGCTGTATCTGTTGCAACAGAAGCTTTAGATAGATTACACACAACTGCAGAAACACATAACAGAATTATGGTATTAGAAGTAATGGGAAGAGAAGCTGGTTGGATTGCCCTAGAGTCAGCTATAGCTGGTGGAGCAGATATTGCTTTAATTCCAGAAATTCCATATGATATAGAAAAAGCAGCAGAAGCAGTAAAAGAAAGACAAAAAATAGGAAAGAACTTTAGTATAGTAGTAGTTTCAGAAGGTGCATTTCCAAAAGGTGGAGATATATCAGTTGAAAGTGAAAGAGATAATGGACAAGGTGTTATAAATACTAAATTAGGTGGAGCTGGAGAAAAAGTAGCAAAAGAATTAGAAAGACTAACAGGTTTAACAGCAAGATGCACTGTATTAGGATATTTACAAAGAGGAGGAACCCCAACATCTTTTGATCGTGTATTATCTACAAAATATGGTTCAAAAGCTATGGAGCTTGCTATGGAAGGCAAATTTAATGTTTTAACTATAATGAAAAATGGAAGATTAGATTATGTACCATTAGAGGAAGTAGTAGGAACAAATAAAGAAATAGGAGCAGTACAAAGTGGAGAAGCAGAAGGAAGTGTTAGACTAGTTACTATGGACCATGACTTAGTAAAAACTGCTAGAAATATAGGAATTTGTTTAGGGGATTAAATAATAGATGGAAAACTTTAAGGGAAATCTATTAAAAACTATTTGAAGTTATTATAATCTGGAAAGGAAATAAATTTATGGATAAAAAATTAAAAATAGTAATAGAAAATTGTCCTCAAAATCATAAATGTCCAGCTGTAAATGTTTGCCCAGTAGGAGCATTAAGTCAAAAAGATTTTGAAGCACCAAAAATAAATTATGATAAATGTATAAGATGTGGCAAATGTTCAAATTTTTGCCCTAAAAAAGCATTAGTATTAGAATAAAATTTGAAAAAAATATAGTAATTTATAGAGGTAATAAGAATGGGTGTTATTTTAGTTGCTTTAATGTTCAGTTATTCTTTTTTAGTAATATTATTCCCATATATAGTAGGTATCATATTATCTGCTATAATAATATTCTTAATAAATAGAAAAATAGTAATAGAAGAACAAAAATATAGAAAGATAAAAATATTGTTATAGTTATTTGGGTGGGTATTTTCTTAATTTCAAGTCCTTTATGGCATGATTATGTAAGTGCAAAACCAGATAACACTTATATAGAGATGAAAAAAATGAATGATAATAAAAGTCTTATTGGAATATCAAAAGAGCAAATTGAGGAACTGCTAGGAGAAAAATCAGATAAATATAAAGATAAAGATACATATTATTATTCTGCGGGAACAATAACTAATTATATAACAGGTGGTCATAGAAAGTTTTATATATTTGAAGTTTATTTTGATGAAAATGATATAGTAAAATCTACTTCGATACGTGAAAGTACTTAAAGCTAAATAATAAATTACAATTTTGTAATTTGCTAGATTTATAGTAATTTTTTGTTTAGAATAAATTATGAAAGTTTATAAATATAGTAGACAAAATAAAAATAATATTGTAAAATAATTGCATAGGAAATTGATAATTAGTGGAACGGTTTTGCCACCCAATATTATACGATTCATCGTAGGAAAGGCGGGTGGTGTTTATGGTTAAAGTAATACTATTTTTTGTAATATCATTGATATTATCTTTAACATTAAACGTTGCCTTGATGTCAGTTCTGTATAAGAACTGGGTAGAAAAGCAACTACATAAATAAAAAATAAACCATTCTACTTTTGGCAGGGTAAATGGTTTATTAAAACAATCTCTGGCAAAACCGTATCTAACGGAATTGTCATTTCCTATTTTTATTATACTCTAATTAGAGTAATAAAGTCAAGAAAATATGAAAATTTATTTTGAACACCATAAACACAAATTACAATTTTGTAATTTGCTAGATTTATAGTAATTTGTAAAGGAATAGAATGTTATGAAAAAGAAAATTATTATTATAATAAGTATAGTTATAATAATTTGCTTAGTTTTGACAATATTGTGGTATAATGGAATAATAATTTTTAATTATCCATCTGAAAAAGATTATGAAATAAGAGGGGGTAGATGTGTCATCATATCAAGGAGATATTGACTGGAATATTTTATCTAAGCAAGGAATTAAATTTGCTTTTATTAAAGCGACAGAGGGAAGCTCTTATGTAGATGAAAAATTTAAAATAAATTATGAAAATGCACTAAAAACAGATTTAAAAATTGGAGTTTATCATTTCTTTAGCTATGATAGTGAAGGAAATACACAAGCGGATAATTTTATAAAAAATGTTCCAAATAAAGAAGGAATGCTACCACCTGTTGTAGATATTGAATTTTATGGAAATAAATATATAAATGTTCCTAATGTTACAGAAACACAAAAACAATTGCAAATCATGTTAGCAAAATTAGAACAAAATTACGGTAAAAAGCCAATTATTTATGCAACATATAAATCGTATAATTTGTATATAGCAAATAAATTTAAAGATAATTACATTTGGATTAGAGATGTATATTTTAAACCAAAATTAAAGGACAATAGGAAATGGACTTTTTGGCAATATTCCGATAAATTTATATTAGATGGATACATTGGAAAAGAAAAGAGAATAGACATGAATGTATTTAATGGAAATATGCAAAAATTTGAAGAAATGTTTAGCAAGTAGTAAGATATATATTTTTTTAAAATTAGATGTAAATAAATTAGTTTACATCTAATTTTCATATTAGTAACTATTAATAGAAAAAATTAATAAATTTTGTAACAAAATTAAATTTAATACGTCATATATGTAAAGGAGGATAAAAGTTATGCAGGATATTGAACAAATATATGAAGAATATTTTGAAACAGTAAACAAGTACTTATTCTGTTTAACTCATAATGATGACATTTCAGAAGAACTTACTCAAGAAACTTTCTGCAAAGCTGTAGCTAAAATTGATACATATAAGGGAGAATGTAAAATATCAGTATGGTTGTGTCAAATAGCTAAAAACCTTTGGTATGACCAATGTAGAAAAAATAAAAAGTTTGCAAATATAAAAGAAACAGATTTATTAGAAGTACAAGCATTAAATACATTAGAAGAACAAATTATATCAGAGGATGAAAAGATTTCATTATATAAAAAATTACAAAAGTTAGATGATAAAACTAGAGAAGTAATGTATTTAAGGATAACAGGGGAATTAAGTTTTAAAGAAATTGGAATTATTTTGAATAAAACAGAAAACTGGGCTAGGGTAACATTTTATCGTGGAAAAAATCAATTAAAGGAGGTTGATTAGTATGAAAGAAAAAGAAGAATGTAAAATCGTTCAAGATTTATTACCAAACTACATAGAAAACCTTACAAATGAAGAAACGAATCTATTTATTAAAGAACATTTAAATGAATGTATTGAATGTAAAAATGTACTAGAAAATATGCAAAAAAAGTTAAATATAGATAGCAAAAAAACAGATAAAAGAGAAGTAAAATATATTAAAAAATTTAGCAATAAACTAAAATTTCTAAAACTTATAATATTAATGCTAATATTAATATATGTTGTAATAGTAGGAAGAAGAACTTTTATAATGGCATCACTTTCAGAAAAAGCTGAAAAAAATCTATTAAATAATAATTACTATGCTAAAATATATTCATATCAAGGAAATTCATTAACAATAACAGAAAGTTATAACAAAGGAGAAGATTATTTAACAACAATGACAAGATATTCACAAGATAATTCAACTCAAAAAATAACTTTTTATAAAAAAGAAAATGAACAACTATGCTTAACAGAGTTTGAAGGGAAAAAGAGTATGCAAGATGCTAAATCTATGATAGGCGGACATGTATTACCTGTAACATATATATCAAATGGCTTTTGGGCAAATTTACAATATGCATTTATTATAGGAATAGATAAAACTTATTGTAATGGAAAAGAATGCTATGTTATTAAAGGAGATAGTTATGAAAGATATATAGACAAAGAAACAGGAATGGCAGTAAGAAATATTGAAAAGTCAAGTAAAGATACTACACAAACAGGGTCATTTCATAAAATATTACAAAATTGTAAAATAAATTAAAATATGTTAAA
>CAUWFE010000035.1:0-12775 GCA_963558185.1 uncultured Clostridia bacterium | reverse complement strand
GGCTGGAACCGGTAGAGAAGCATGGAACAGCGACTACTCGTACTTTGCCGGCTTGAACTCTCCGTTCGTCGTACGTGGAGGCTATTTGTGGGATAGTTCTAGTGCTGGTAGCTTCTCTTTCCATCGTGATGGTGGCGATAGCGCTTACTCTGATGGGTTCCGCCCGGTGGTCGTGCCTATGTCTTAGTATTTTATAAAGCAACTAAAAATAGTGAATTAGAACTTCTAACTCACTATTTTTTTGTACTATTTTAATTACTAAGTAATAACAAAAATAAAATAACAAATAAATAATAATCATCACAATCATTTTGATAAAGCAAAAACAATAAACCTATTAACAATAAATCATCAAAATGAAAACTAAACCCTAAAAAATCAAAAACTTTGTCATTACTCTTTTCATTTAAACAAGTATTACCACAGTTTTCATCTGTATTATTAAAATTAGAATTATTGCAAATTTTATTACTAGTTGGACAAGCATTAGAATTAATATTATGGGAAAAATTGTAGCTATTAGGAGTATAATTATAAGTTGTTCTTCTTCTATAATAAGGAAAAAAAGGAAACATCATTTTTTATTTTCACCACCTATAATTCCTAAGCCTTCAATTAATTGTCCCATATTTAAAAGTTTAATATAATTATCTAATTTTTCTTTTCTGCTATCACGTAGGTAAGGCTTTAGGGAATAAAGCAATTGAGAGCTATTACTATTCTTTTTTTGATTCATTTTTTCCATAACACTTTTTAATTGAATAATAGTATTCATATCAATATTTCCAAAAGTATCTTCAAAAGAAGAACTATTAAAAGAAGATGTATCACTATTATCAAAACCACTATTATCAGTGCTTTCAGAAAATTTTTCAAACATTTTTTGTATATCTTCAGGAAATTCCTTGCCCATAAAATCCTTCTTTCTAATGCAAATATGCATCTATTAAATGTTTCTATAATTAGTATATGTTGCAAAAATATAAATGTTACAAAAATCAAATTGTAATATAAATTTAATATAATGAGTAAAAATATAATTTCCGTAGATACATATACAATAATGCACATAAAAAAAGAAAAATGGGTATTGAAAAATATGAAGAAAAATGTAAAAATAATAAAAAATTGTATATATATAAATAGTAAAGTAATTTTACATAAAAAGTATTAAATATATTGTAAAAACGTTGAAAAGTAGCTAAATATGTAGTATAATAAAAAGAGTTATACATTATTATTAATGAAGTAAAAATAGGAGGGTTCTTATGAAAAAATTTTTAACAAAATTAGTAGCAACAATTACTATAATGACAATTGCATTTAGTAACTTATCCATTATTGGTATTTATGGTTCAGAAGTATTTGCAAGTGAACTAGATTCACAAAATACAAACACAAATATCAATGATGTCAATTTTGATGCATATTTCAAGCAAAATGATAAAAATACCCATGATGCAAGAATAGCATTAGGAGCAGATAACAAATTATACTACAAAATTACAGTTGGAAGTAGTGGTTATTTGAAAAACGCTAAAATCACATTAAAAGGTGAAGAAAAAGAAGAAAATGCAAATTTAGAAATGGGAGAAATTGCTGAAAATAGTGTAATTCAAAATATTGACAAGCAAAAAAGAGAAATAACATTTAATCAAATAAATGCAAACACAGAAAAAGAAATAGAAATACCGATTTCTTTTATTAATAGTGAAAATATAAATGTAAAAGATTTCTCAAAACAAAATGTAGCTAAATTAGAAGCAACATTTATAGATATTAATGGAAAAGAACACAAAGTACAAAAAGAAATAAAAGTAAAGCTAAATTGGTATGCAGAAACTGTAGAAGCAAACATAGAACAAAATATATCAAAATACATTCCATTTAATATAAATAGCAAAAAAGGAATTATAATACAAACTGTTTTAAAATCTGGAATAAAAGATAACAAATTACCAGTAAAAGAAACAAATATAACAGTAAAAGTGCCTTCTATTAATAATATAAAACCATCAGAAGTAAGAGTAGAAGCTTTATCTACAAAAGCAACAAATGGAGAAGAAACAGGAAATAGCTTCAAACAAGAAAACTATAATTATGATTCAGAAAAAAGCGAAATAAAAATCAAAGTAAATAACTCACAAGAAGAAACAAACATCTCTTGGAAAAAGCAAGCACAAGATGAATATATTATTACATATATATATAATGAAGAAGCATTAAACTCTATTACAGAAGAAGGAATAGTAATACCTTTAGAAGCAAAAGCAGATATATCAGTATATACACAAAATAATGTTATAGCAGAAGCAAAAACACAAAACCAGTTAAAAGAAAAATTAAATGATGTAGTAACATTAGAATCAAACATGACAAGCAATATATCAAAAGCATATATGTATGCAAATACAAAACCATCAATATTAGAAGAAAATAAAAAAGAAACAATATATGAAGAAAACTATGCATTAGATGTATCTTATTCTGAATTAGTAGATAAAATGCAATTAAATATACAAGCACCAAATTTCAAAAACAATAAAGAAAAACAAACACCAACATCAACTAATACATATTTAAAAAATATAACAATTAATAAAAAACAAATAAATAATATATTAGGAGAAGAAGGAAAAATAACAATAAAAACAAAAGAAGGAACAGTAATAGCAGAAATAACAAAAGATTCTACAGAAATAGCATATGGGCTATCACAAGTAGAATTATCAGAATTAAATATAAATGAATTAGTTGTAGAAACAACAAAACCACAAAAAGAAGGAAAAATAGATATAAAAGCTCAAAGAGCAATAAAAACTACAGCAAGTTATACGAAAGAACAAATAGCTGAATTTACACAATTACAAGCTACAGCACAAATTATATCAACACTAGGGGAAACAACAGTAGTAGATACTACAAAAACAATGCAATCAAATTTAGAAGAACAACAAATGAGTGCAAACTTAAGTATTGATAGAAATGTATTATCAACAATAACAGAAAACAAAAATGTAATTTTAACAGCAGTATTAAATACAAATAATTTAAGCAATAAATTATATACAAATCCAAGAATTGAAATTACACTACCAGAATATGTAGAAAACATTAGTATAAATAAAACACCAGAAATTGCTTTTAATACAGAACTAGCAATAGAAAAACATGAAATAGTAACAAGAGAAGATGGAAAAAAAGTAATAGTTATCAATTTAAAAGGTGAACAAACAAAATATGATTTAGGATTAGTTTCAGGAGGAGCAAACATAATAATTGATGCAAACATGACTTTAAAAAGATTAACACCAACAGCACAAACAGAAATAATAATGAATGTAATAAACAATGCAAATGGAAAAACAGTACAAGAAATATTAGAAGCAAAATCACCAATTACAACACAATCACCAACAGGAACTATTACAATAAATAAAATGACAGATTTTAATATAGTAAAAGACGTTATAGAAACATATAATGGTGAAAATAATGAAGGAAAATTAGATGTATTTAGTCAAAGCAAAAAACAAGCAAATATAGAAATGACAATAATGAATAACAATGGAAAAGCACTAAATAATGTAGCCATATTAGGAAGAACAATATCAAAAGGAAATACAAACCCAGGAACAGGAGAAGATTTAGGTACAACATTTGACACAGTAATGAAAGCACCATTACAAGTAAATGGACTAGCAAATTATAAAGCATATTATTCAGAAAATGAAAAAGCAACAAAAGACTTAAGTAAAGCTGAAAATGGATGGACAGAAACACCAGCAGACTTTAGTAAAATAAAATCATTCTTAATTGTTCCAGATAGTAGTTATATAATGCAAGTAGGAAACATAATTACAGCAAGCTATGCATCTGAAATTCCAGAAAACTTAGGTAGAAACAGTAATGGAAATACAACATATGCAATTTACTCTACTTTAGAAGGCGCAACAAGTGAAGATAAAACAGTAGCTCCAACAGTTAAATTATCAACAGGAGAAGGACCAGAACTTTCAGTAAAATTAGAATCAAATGTTGAAGGAAAAGAAGTAAGAGAAGGACAAAATATTCACTATAAAGTAACAGTAACAAATACAGGAAAAGTAGATGCAAAAGGTGTTATAGTAGCAGTAGATATACCTAAATACACAACATTTATAGAATATGTACCTGGAGTAGGTGGAGAAATTGACGAATATACACCTAATGAAGAAAAAACAAAAGCAACAAAGGCATTTGATAACATAAAAGTTGGAGAAACAGCAACATATGAATTTGATGTAAGAGTAAATACAATAGAACTAACAGAGGAAGAAGAAGAAAATGATCAAACAATAGATACTGTAGAAAGAATAGTAAAAGCACAAGCATATGCAATATCAGAAGGAATAGAAACAAAAATACTTTCAAATGAATTAACAAATAAAGTTTTAAAAGGATATGTTGCAATATCATTAGTAACAAGTCCAGGAGTTAATTCACAATTAATTGGAGGAGAAACATTAACATATATCCTAAATGTAGAAAATATGAATGAAGATTTAAAACAAGATATTGTAGTAAAAAGCATTATTCCAGAAGGATTAATATATAAAAATGCATATATAGAAAAACATGGAGAATATTTTTACGATAAAGATACTTATGATGAAAATACAAAAGAAGTAACATTTAATATAGGAAAAATAACTGGTTTTGAAATGGCAGCAGTTTATTTAGAAGTAAAAGTAGATGGAACTAAATATGACATGACAAAAATAAGTAATAATATGTCAATATCAGGAAAAACAGCAAATAATGAAACATTTTCAATGCAAAGTAATACAGTAGAAAATAAAATTAAAATTAGAAAACCTAGTCTAGCAGGATATTTAACAAGTAATATTCCAAATAATTGGGAAGTAGAAGAAGGAAATATAATAGAATATACACTTCAACTAGAAAACACAGGAGACCAATTAATACAAGGAATTAATATTGAAGGAATATTACCAGAAGGATTACGTTATTTATCATCTAACTATAAAGTAGATGGAGTTGAATCAGAACTAGGAGGAGGAACAGATGCAGAAAATGGAGAACCGATAAGACTTTCTATTAATTTACTTCCAAGCCAAATTTTGCAATATACTATTACAGCTAAAGTAGAAGATTTAGAAGAAGGTATAAATGAAAAAGAAATTTCATATTCATTTAAAATTACACATAATGAAATAGCTGATATAACAACAAACGAAATAAAATACAAAATTGTAAAATCAGGTTCAACAGATAGTGGACAAGAAGGAGGAGACTTAACAGGAAACAAACGAATTCAAGGTGTAGTATGGTTAGATACAAATTCAAATGGAAAAAATGACCAAGATGAAGAAAAATTATCAGGAGTAACAGTACTATTATTTAATAATGATACTGGCGATTTAGTAAAAGATGGAAATGGAGAGAAAGTAACAGCAACAACTGATGAAAATGGACAATATACATTTAAAGCTCTAAAATCAGGAAACTATACAGTTATATTCCAATATGATACTGCAAAATACTCAGCAACAGAATACAAAAAAGCTGAAATTTCAGAAATTGAAAACTCAGATGCTATAGATGCAGAAGTAACAATAGATGGAGTAAAATTTATAGCAGGTGTAACTGAAAAAATTACAGTAGAAGATGAAAACATTTATAATATAAACTTAGGGTTAGTAGCACATAAAAAATTCGACTTAAAATTAGAACAAAAAGTATCAAATATAACAGTACAAAATCCAACAGGTACAGCAAAATACCCATATGATACAAACTTTGCAAAAAGAGAATTAATTGGTAAATATATAGAACAAACAACAATTGTAGTAGAATATAAAATTGCAGTTAAAAATGAAGGCGAAATAGATGGATATGTTAAGAAAATAGTTGATTATTTACCAAGTAACTTAAAATTTAATGCAGAACTAAACAAAGATTGGTATACAGCAGAAAATGGTGCAATTTATAACTCAAGTTTATCTAATATAAAAATAGCACCAGGAGAATCAAAAGAAGTAACATTGTATTTAACTAAAACATTACAAGAAAGTGACTTAGGAACACCAATAACAAATACAGCAGAAATATATGAAGATTATAATGAACTAGGAATAAAAGATATAGATTCTGTACCAGGAAACAAAGTATCAGAAGAAGATGATATATCATCAGCAAATGTTATATTATCAGTAAGGACAGGTTCTGAAACAGTATTATTTATAGGACTTACATTAGCAATTTTAGCTATTATAGGTACCGGAGCATACTTTATTTATAAAAAAGTATTAAGAAAAATATAGAGAAAGGAGGGAGAATATGAAGAATAAAGTAAAATGGACATTAATGCCAATAATTGCAATATTTATCACAATGAGTATATTATTTTCAAATATAAAAATAACTTTAGCATATTCAAGTTGGAAAGATATACCAGATAATGAATTATCAGATATATCAAATCCAAATGCTGTTGAAATAGCAGACATATTTTGTGCAACTAATGTATATTCAATGGAAAAAGAAGAAATAAAATTATTTATATCAAAATTAAATATATATTCGTCAGGAGCATATTGGGCATTAGATGAATATGAAAGAGATGATTATTATTATGAGATTTATACAATTCTTAAGGATGATATTTCATTTCAAATAGTTTCTTTAATGGGTTTTTCATCGGATGAGAATGAAAAAGCAGAATTAGGGAAAATATTAGAAGAAGTTAAAAAAATAAGACCAACTAATCAACCAATAACACCAGATACTGGTGGAGATGGAGAAGAAGGCGAAGATGGTGATGGAGACGGCAATGACGATGGTACAATAACACCAGATACAGGTGGAAGCTCATCAGGAGGATTAGTAGGAGCAACATTTGAATTTCATGGTTTTGATAATGATAGACCTAGTAAAGATGGACATACAAATGTTGTTCCAACATCAATTACAATAGGAGGAAAGACTTTTGGAGCATATTGTAAAGAAAAAGGTCATAGATTAAGAACAAAAGGATTATTATCAGACTATGGTTATACTGTAGATAGTACTTCTATTTACCACGCTAGATCTCGTTGTGGTAGTCATGATGAAAGTGATAAAAGGGATACATCTGCAAGATATTTTGGAGAACCAGTATATACTACTGAAAGTAAATACTTATTAACAGGTAAAGATGATAAATATCAGTATGTAGCATATATATTTGCTAACTTAGGAAAAAATTCTGAAGAGGTAGCATCTTGGACAGCACAACGTGCAATCTGGATGACAAAAGGAGATAAATCAGGAAAAGCACCTATTAATGATGGAAAAGACATATTACAAATAGATACCGAAACTGAGTACAATGCTGATATACAAAAAGAAGAAGAAATTAGAATACTATCACAAGAATTAAACAAAGTAGAAGAATATTCAGTAGAAGTACAATTAGCATCTACTGTAGATAAAGTTATATCATCAATGGAAAACCTAAAAAGATATTATATCAAGCAGGCGAATAATTATGGAAATGCAACATTAAAAAACTTCTATTTACAATTAGCAAATTCAGATGATGGAGTAGGAGGAGTACTTAACTGGGTATATGGACAATTAAGTTTAGGTATTGGACCAGGAGGTACATCATTATCAGATATTAAAGCAAATGTATATCAGTATGCAGTAACAATAAATAATCCAGACAATGGTCATAAAAATTTACACTTAAGAATTCAACAAAAAATAGATGAAATAGCAGGAAAAGAAGGGATTAACGAAGAAACCGCTATATCTATTGCAGGTGCAGGTATGCTAAAAAGTGAAGGATACAAATATCAAGATTTTTATGATGATTTAAAAAAGAACAATGGACAGCTAAAAGTAGAGAATAAAACAACTGAAACATATACAATGATAGATAGAATATCAAATACATATACAGTAGGACCATTTAAAATAAAATATAATGATGCATTTGTAAAAAGGTCAGTAGAAACAGGTGCAAGAATTAACTTTGCTGAAATTACAGCAATTAGAATATATGACCAAAATAATAATTTATACAAAACATTAAGTATAGATATTAAAGATGAAGATGGAAATATTGTAACACCAGGAAAAAATGAATTCAAAATAACAAAATCTAAAATGTTAGATGATGTTGATCCAGGATATATTTTCCCAAAAACAGAAGAAAACTTCTATGTCCAATTCCAAGGAGATGGATTAGATAGTGCTTCTACATTAGACCCTTCACAAATTAGATTAGAAATAGACTTTAGATATGTAAAATACTTTGATGCAGAAATGTATGCAACTGCAAAGAAATGTGCTCAACCAAAATATAAATGGGTAAAAGAATATATAGGAAAACATACTTATGATTATACAAACAGTGGAAAACCAAGAAGATGTTCTAAATATAAATATTATTTAAAAGCAACAGATAATGTAGACATTCAAGATTTACTATTAGTAACGGATGCAAAACCATATTTAGGATATACAACATTAAGTATAGAGCCAAATAATACACCACCAGATATTCCAGATATTCCACCACCAAATAAAAAAGAAGTTACAATGTTAATTAGTGGTATAGTATGGGAAGATGAAAATGGAGGAAAAGAATCAATACCAGATGGAATTAAAGAAAATAGGGAAAAATATTTAAAAAATATAGAAGTATCTTTATATGAATATACAGATGATGGAGAAGCGGTACTTGCAACATTAGCTCAAGACCCAAAAGGAAAAGAAATTAGAACAAACCCAACACTAACAGATGAAAATGGAAAATATGTATTTAAAGGTGTA
Organism: uncultured Clostridia bacterium; assembly: GCA_963558185.1. GTDB lineage: Bacteria > Bacillota > Clostridia > TANB77 > CAG-508 > UMGS1663. Next base: position 3,952 of record CAUWFE010000035.1, on the reverse strand, counting down.
AGACCAACAAATAAATATTTTGTACAATTCACATATAATGGTCAAACATATCAGGCAACAAAATATACATCACAAAAAGATGCAAAACGACAAGATTGGCCAAAAATATCAGTAGCAAGTGAAGATGATGAAGAAAGAGAAGAACTAAATGAAAGATTCACTCAAATAGGTTCATCTCCAAAAAATTATTCATCAAGTAATTCTCTAGGATATGGGGTATCAGGAAAAACCTTTACAGATAAAGAATTAAAAGGATATGCACTTGTGAATAATGGAAATGGGGCATATGCATATAAGAAAGATAAAAATACACTTCAATTATTAGAAGATTACTCAGATAAAACAGAAGGTATTATAAGCAAAAAAATACAAGAATATATAAAAGCAAATAGAAAATATCCAGACTTACAAGAAATATATGATCAAATTGTAAATGAATATAGTTCAAAAGATCCAGAAATAGAAGACAAACTACAATATATTGAAGATACAAAAATGTATTCACAAACAGGTCATATGGAAGATGGAGAATTTAAATATGATTTATATGCATCTCATAATTTACTAAATATATATGATAGAGATAAAAATATGTATGTAATTACAGATACAGATTTAACAAGACAAAAATATTATTTAGTAGATACAAAAGGATATAAAGTTGCATTTACAAGTACTCTTTCACATGGTGTAGGAACAGATGGAAAAGCAACATACCATAAAACATATGAAGAACAAAATAATGTAAATTTAGGACTAAATGCAAGAACAACAACAGACTTAGCTATCAAAAAAGATGTTCAAAAAGCAACTATTGAAATAAATGGAAAACAACAAGTATATGAATATGACCATAGAAACAATGATAGTAATAAAGATAGCACATGGGATATAAATGTAAGACTTTCAGATGGATACTATGATTCAAGCAGAGGTCACACAACATATACAAGAGAAATTTATCCTTCAGACTATGATTACAAAGTAAGTAATTATGGAGATCCAAATAAATATGGAAAAGAAAAGAGTGATGAACTTGAAGTATATGTAACATATAGAATATCAATAGTAAATCAGTCACCATCAATTCATACAAAGATTGATGAAATAGTAGAATACTATGATAACGAATATACGTATATACCAGAACGTTCATATATTGAAATTCCATATGGAAATAATAGTGGACAAAAAGATATAAGAGCAACAAATGCAAGTCGTTATCAAGGTTCAGGACAAACAACTACAATAGATGGATATAATAATTTATATATTCAAGGTTTAGATGATATATACTTAACACCAGGTCAAATGGCATACGCATATGTAACATTTAGAGTAAACAAAACAAATATAAATGGAGAAGACTGGGTAATATTAGATGAAGAATTAACAACAGGTAACTTAATTGGTGTAGGTAAAGAAAATATTGTAGAAATAAATGGATATACTACAAAATATGATGATGGAACGCAAGTACCAAACGTAGGAAACGTTGGAGGCAAGCCAGCAGGTATAGTAGATGTAGATTCAACACCAGGTAACTTAAATCCATCAGATGTACCAAAAGACGGAAAAATTAATTATGAAGCATTTGAAGATGATACAGACAAGGCACCAAATATTCAATTACGACTATACAGAAAAGATGACGAACAAAGATCAATTTCAGGTATTGTATGGGAAGACGAAAGAAATCAAACAATAGAGGCAACAACAACAGGAAATGGTATTCGTGAAGATAAAGAAACACCAATTGATGGAGTAACTGTACAATTAGTAGAACTTATGGAAAATGGAACAGAATATGTATGGAGAGAATTCGGAGATAACAGAGCAAAAGCTATAGGAAAAGACCAATTCGGAGGAATAAACACAATTGGATATGGTACAGGTTCTGGAACACAATCTTCTGAAACACCAATTATCAATAATAGTGGAATAGTTCAAAACTATAACTTTGGAAATAACCAAAAAGGTAGATATGCATTTAAATCATTTGTACCAGGAAACTATATAGTAAGATTTATATATGGCGACACTGTAGAAACAGCATTAGTAAATCCAAACTCTGGAGTAAATGATGATAATACAAATAATTCAAAAGAAATTTCTAAATTATTACAAGGACTATACCATAACAAAGCAGGAGTAGAACAACAAGGATTAAATGACAAATCATATAATGGTCAAGATTACAAATCAACTACATACCAAAAAGGAGTAGAACAAACAGGAAGAAAATATGTATGGAAAAAAGACTTTAATTATACATCAGGAAACAAAAACGAAGGTGAAACTTTATGGACAATAAATGCATATGACACAAATAACTGCACACAAAATGAATCAGCAACATCTATAGAATCAAGAAAAGCAGGAACAGCATACTATTATGATATTGCAGCATCAGATCCATATAACACAAAAATTAATAGTAATGTACCAGATAACAAAAAAGACCAAAGTTTAAATGTATCAGATGCTAAAGATATTATGTCAGAAAATCCAAATACACAAAGAGACCAAAATAATGATAGTCAAGAAGATGGAGAATTCTACCTAAATACTAGAGAAGAAGTAATAAATTACTCAGATAACAACTTAATGAATCATATGGCAGAAGTTCTAGCAAGCTTTAGAAATAGACCAGGATATACAAATGGAACAACATCTAATAAAGAAGTACCGTATACAAAAGAGGAAGTAAAAGCTTTAGTAGATGAATTATTAGCAAGAACAAAAATGACAGCAGAAACAGGATTAATTAACTTAGAAATTGAAAACAACACACAATCAACAGCAAATCAAAGTGGAGGCAATAATTCTAATACAAATAATGGAGCATATATAATAAGAGATGTTGACTTAGGACTAGAAGAAAGACCAAAAGCTCAAATAGCAATAGAAAAAGAAGTAACAAATGTAAAAGTTACATTAGCAGATAAATCAGTATTATTTGATGCAAACGGAGCTATGAACAATGTATTATGGCAAGACCATAAACAATATGAAACAGGATATGCAAATGGTGCATTATTAGATGCAAGTAAATTCGGAAGTATTGAAAACATAAGAGACAAAAATAGTAGTAAATACGGAGTTATTCAAATAAGTATGGACGAAGAATTAATGCATGGAGCAACAATTCAAATAACATACAAAATCACAGCAAGAAACGTAGGAGAAGCAGATTATAAAGATAATAAATTCTATTATACAGGAGAAGTAGCAGATAAGAGCAGTATAGTAACAACAACTCCAGACGAAGTAATAGACTATGTTGCAAATAATCTACAATTCTATGCACAAGATAACAAAGATTGGAAACTAATAGCACAAAATGATAGAGATACTTACTTATTTAATAATGTTAAATTTGATAATACAACTGTAGAAGATGGACAAAGCAGTAGATTAAATGCTAGATTGAAAAACAAAGTAAATCAATATAGCTCAGTAATCGTAACAGATAAGTTAGCAACTCCATTAGTACCACAAATTTATAAAGATAAAGTAAATAAACAAGCGCAAACAGAAGTAAGTACATCACTAGTATTAACTCAATTAATTACTCCTGAAAACCAAGCAGATGACTTAACATATAGAAATATAACAGAAGTTATAAGAACTGATAATACAGTAGGTAGAAGAAATGAATATTCTGTAGCTGGAAATCAAAATCCAGATGTAGAACCACAAGAAATGGATACAGATAGAGCAGAAGAAGTTAAAATTTTACCACCATTCGGAGCAAGCAATATAGCAATTATTATAGCAACAATAACAATAATAGCAGGAGGACTAATTGCTGTAGGAGTAATCTTTATAAAACGTAAAGTACTAAAAAAATAATATAACAAAGCAAAAATCCAATTTTAAATAAATTGGATTTTTGTATATGAGTTAAATAATCTGGGGAAAAAATAGAAAGAAAATTTTAAGAAAAATA
>CAUWFE010000034.1:0-12971 GCA_963558185.1 uncultured Clostridia bacterium | reverse complement strand
ATCTATTCGGAGAATAGAGGTGTAAAGATGAATTTTGGAGATTTCGAAATTACATATAGAGAAATTTTAGTAAGTATAGCAATAACATTAATTTTAATAGGAATAGGCTTTTTAATATCAGGAGCTATAGAAAATAAAATAAACGAAAACAATGAAAAATATTTTAAGGCTCTAAAAATAAATAATAATGAAGAAATATTCAAATATGCAATAAAAACAAACGTAGGCTATACATTGGCAGAAGGAAAAGTAAAAGTAGAAAATGGAGTATCAATTGAAGAAATTGAAGGAGAATACTTAAAAATAAAAAAAGTAACAGAAAAATATACAAAACATAAAAGACAGGTAGCACATACAAGAAAAGTAGGAAAAAGAACAGAAACATATTATACAACAGAAGAATATTGGACATGGGACTTTGCAGGACAAGAAGAAATACATGTAGACAGCTTTAATTTTCTAGGAGTAAATTTTGAGTACAATACTATAAAATTTCAAAATGAAATATACAAAGAAACAAAAAGTGAAGGCTATCATATAAGATATAAATATTATGTTATTCCTAGTGAATTTCAAGGAACTCTTTTTACATATATAAATAAAAATAATATAAATGAAAATACTTTTTTTGAAAACAAGACAATTGAAAATATAATAAAAGAGAAAGAAAATGAGCTTAATACTAATAAAGGAATATTCTGGTTTATATGGATAATATTAATAGTTTTAATAAACTTTGTTTATGTAAGTTTAGAAAATCAATATTTAGAGGATAGATAATGTTATGGAGGGAACATATGAAAATATATGGAATATACGATAAAAGAAATCAAGAACAATGTTTAAGAATAGGAACACTACAAGAAATAGTAAAATTTTTAGATATAACAGCAAGAGAATTAAATAGAGCACTTATAAAAAATAGCTTAATAAAAAATCAATACGAATTATGTTTTTTATTTTATGAATAAAATAAGAGAAGAGGGACGAATACAAAAATAATATAATAAAAGCTAAAATGAAGTACTATAAAAAAACGCACAAGAAAGGGGAAAAAATGTTAGAAGGATTAACAACAGAAATTATAAATAAAGTAGAAAGTGATTTAAGAAAATATCCAGACTGGATAATAAGAATAGAAACAGCAGGATTAGGAATTACTAATAAAGGATATATTAAAGATTTCAAAACTTATGATTTTAAATCATTAGTTGAATCGAGTGTTGAATATGATAATGAAGTTAAAAGAAAGATATTTGCAATAGAGAGTGTATATGATAGAAGATTAAACGAGAAGAGGAAAAAACTAATTGACTTGAGATATTTTCAAGATAATCCAAGATATCTAGTTATGAAACAATTAGCTATAACAAATAAAAATGAGTATTATAAAATGAGAGATTTTGCAATATTGTCTTTTGCAAGAGCTTTGGGATATTTAAAAGATACTTAAAAAAGTAAGACAAAGTAAGGACAAAATAGGGACATATTTGTAGACTTTTAATAAATGTCAAGTTATAATAAATGTAATCCCAAGAGTGGGCATGAAAATAACCTTTTGTGAAAAAGCATAGTAACTGAAAAACAGTTACTATGTTTTTTGTTAGGAGAAATAATGAAGGAATATGCAAAAAAGTTTTATAAATCTTCAGCATGGATAAAATGTAGAGAAGCATATATAAATAGTTTAGCAAACAAAATGTGTAATAGATGTAACCGAAATCCAGGGAAAATAGTTCATCATAAGACAGCTATTACAATAGACAATATTAATAATCCTATGGTAACTTTAAACTTTGATAATTTAGAATATCTATGTCAAGAATGTCATAATCAAGAGCATAATTCTATGATTTCATGCACAAAAGAAGGTTTAAGATTTGATGCCGAAGGAAATTTAATAAAAAATATCCCCCCCAGAAACAAATAGAAAATTTTTATGTCTAGGACCGTCGGCTGGCCCTTCAAAAAATACACAAGCCAAAAATATACGAGGGGGGGAGTTTGAAAAAAAGTAGGTGGAAGTATTGAAGAATAAAGAAAAAAAAGAACTCTATAATACAAAATTAAAGCAATTAGAAGATATTTTTAAAGAAATACATAAAGATAAGAAAGAGCTTGTGCAGGGCTTAATTGAGCAATCCTGTTTTATGTATGTACAATTAACAGAATTGAATGAAATAATACAAAAAAAAGGTGTTGTAGATAATTTTAAACAAGGAAAACAACAATTTTACAGAGAACATCCAGCTACTAAAACATATAATGCAATGATAAAGAATTATAATCTAACTATAAAACAACTTATAGAATATTTACCAGAAAAGAAACAAATAACTCCTGATGATGAATTTTTAGAATTTCAAAAAAAGCGTAAGTAAAAATGAATTATATTGAAGAATATGTTAATAAAATCAGAACAGGAGAAGAAATTGTTTCAAAAAAAGTAGAAATACTATACTATAAGCTATTAGATGATATTCAGAATCCAAAAACAATACAAGTTTATGATGAAATCAATGAAGAATATGAAACTCATAGATATATATTTGATAAAGAATTAGCAGAAAGACCAATAGAATTTATAGAAAGGTTTTGTAAACATTCAAAAGGAAGATGGGGAGGTACGCCTGTAATTTTAGAGTTATGGCAAAAAGCATTTATTTCTGCTATTTTTGGATTTGTAGATGAGGAAACAGGTTTAAGAAAATATAAGAAAGTATTATTATTTATTGCAAGGAAAAATGGAAAATCTACATTGGCAGCAGCAATTGGATTATATATGTTAATGTCAGATGGAGAAGCAGGTGCAGAATGTTATTCAATAGCAACTAAAAAAGATCAAGCAAAGTTAGTTTGGAAAGAAGCAAAGCGAATGATAAAAAAATCACCCGTTTTAGCTAAAAGAGTAAAAACATTAGTAAATGAAATATATTACGAGGAAGAAGAAGCAATTTTCCAAGCGTTAAGTTCAGATTCAAATTCATTAGATGGTTTAAATGCATCTTTCATAGAAGCTGATGAAATTCATGCAATGAAAGACAAAAATCTAATAGATGTAACGTATGATAGTATGAGTTCAAGAGAACAACCAATATTTTTAGAAACATCTACGATGGGAACTGTGAGAGAAAATGTTTTTGATGATGAATATGAATATGCAAAAAATATAATAAATGGATATATAGATAAAGATTCAGAATTTAAAGATGAAACTTTATTACCAGTTATATATGAATTAGATAATAAAGAAGAGTGGAGTGATGAAAAAAAATGGAGAAAGGCTAATCCAGGGTTAGGAACTATAAAGAAAATAAATGATTTAAGAGAAAAAGTAAATAAAGCAAAGATAAAACCAAATGAGTTGAAAAATTTACTATGTAAAGATTTTAATATTAGAGAGACAAGCATATCATCATGGCTAAGCTTTGAAGAATTAAACAATGAAGCAACATTTGATTTAAGCAAAATGAAAGTGAAATATGGAATAGGAGGAACAGACCTTTCAAGTACAACAGATTTAACGGCAGCAAAAGTTATTTTTATGTTACCAAACGATAATCATATATATGTACTTCAGCAATATTGGATAGCAGAAGATTTAATTGAACAGAAAATTAAAGAAGATAAAATACCATATGATAAATGGATGGAAAGAGGATTATTAAGAACTTGTCCAGGAAATAAGATACATCCTCATATAGTTACTGAGTGGTTTTTAGAAGTACGAAATGAATATGGAATATTTATTCCTTGGATAGGATATGACGCTTGGTCAGCTGAATATTGGGTAGAAGAAATGAAAGGATATTTTGGGGAAGAAGCAATGATAAAAATACATCAAGGAAAAAGAACGCTATCATCTCCAATGAAAAATCTTGGAGCAGACTTAAAATCAAAAATTATTAATTATAACAATAATCCAATTGACAAATGGTGCTTAAGTAATACAAATATAGATACTGATAAAAATGGCAATATACAACCAAACAAAATAAAAGAAAGACTTAGAATAGATGGAACAGCAGCTTTACTAGATGCGTATGTTGTACTTGAACAAAAAAAGAATGATTATTTAAACATGATATAGAGGAAGTGAAAAAATTGAAAAGAAATATGTTTTCTACAATATTTGGAAATAAAAAGCAGAAATATAAAAAATTAAATATATTTAAAATGCTAAATGATAGTAGCTCCACATTTTATAACTGGGAAGGAAAATTATACGATAACAATGTAGCTAGAATAGCAATTGGAACAAACGGAATAAATGCAGGAAAATTAAATCCAAAACACATTAGAGTATTAGAAAGTGAAATTAAAGTATCACCAAATAAAAATATAGAAAAAATCCTAAAAAGACCTAACCCATATATGACAATTTTTGATTTTTTACAAAAGATGATGATACAAAGAGATGTAAATAATAATTCTTTTGCGTATATAGACAGAGATAAAAATGTTCCAGGAATGGATGGAATATTAGGAATATATCCATTAAATGCATCGTCAGTAGAACTATATGAAGACGAAGAAAACAACTTGTATATACAATTTAGATTTAGAAATGGAGAAAGCCAATTTGCACCATATAAAGATGTTATTCATATTAGAAAACATTTTAATGAAAATGATTTTTGGGGAGAAGATAATTCAAGAATATTAAATCCAACATTAGATGTTATGAGCAATACGTCACAAGGAATAAAAAATGCAATCAAAAATACAGCATTTATAAGAGGAATATTAGAATTTTCACAAGTCTTACAAGATGAAGATGTAAATAAGAATGTTAAAGACTTTTCAGAAAGATATTTAAATATAAATAATAATTCAGATGGATTAGCATATACAGACCCAAGATATAAATTTCATGAAATAAAGCAAGAACCATATGTACCCAATAAATCACAAATGGATTTTAGTAAACAAGAATTATACGATTATTTTAATACAAACGAAAAGATTATAAAAGGAAACTTTACAGATGAAGAATGGATAGCATATTTTGAAACAACAATAGAACCTTTTGCAATACAAATGAGTCAAGAGTTGACAAGAAAAATATTTACAGCAACTGAATTGGCATATGGAAATGAAATCATTTTAGAAGCCAATAGATTAGCTAATGCATCGAATAGTACAAAAATAAATATTTGTAAAGAACTAGGACATTTATTTACTATAAATGAACAAAGAGAAATTTGGAATAGAGGACCAGTTTCAGGAGGAGATAAGAGATTACAGTCATTAAATTATGTTAATGCAGAAAAAGCAGACGATTATCAGTTAAATAAAGGAGGGAATGAATAATGAATAAAAAAATAGAAAATGAAGAGTTCCTTAAAAGATTAAAAAACGATAGAATGTACAGAACATTTAAAAATTTAAAAGTAAGAAGTGAACAAATAGAGAATGAAAATGGAAATATACAAGAAGAAATGATAGTAGAAGGAACAGCAGTTACTTTTGAAAAAGAAACAATATTATTCAAATGTGGGGAAACAGAATATAAAGAAGTAATTGATAGAAATGCATTTTCAGAAGCAGATATGTCAGATGTTATTTTTAATTATAATCATGGTGGAAAAGTGGTTGCAAGAACTAGAAATAAAACTTTAGAATTGTATATTGATTCTAATGGATTACATATAAAAGCTAGATTAGATGGAACAGAAGAAGGAAGAAAATTATATGAAGAAATTAAGGGTGGATATATAGACAGAATGAGTTTTTGCTTTACTATAAAAGAAGAATCATATAATCAAGAAAAACATACTTGGCGTGTACTTAAAGTAGACAAACTTTTTGATGTAAGTGCGGTAGATATACCAGCTTATGATACAACTTCTATTTCAGCAAGGAGTTCTCGTTATGCGGTAGCAGAGCGTGAGCAGAAAGCTCTGGAGAGAGCCCAATTGCAGAAAGAAAGAAGTAAAAAATTATTATTTAAAACTTATTAAAAGAAAGGAAAGGTAAAAAAATATGAACGAAAAATTAAAAAGAATTTTAAAAAGAAAAAAGGAAATTAGAGCAAAATTAAGTGCAAATGTAGAAGGAACAATTGAATTAACAGAAGATGAAATAAAGGCTTTACAAGGAGAATTAGAAAACTTAAATAAAGAGGAAGAAGCAACAGTAGAAGAAGTAGAAGAAGAAGAAAAAAGAGCAAAAGCCAATAGAATGACAGATGCTGAATTAGGAAAAAATGAAATTACATTAAGGAAAATTGACAAACCAGGAAAAGTAGAAGAAGAATTTACAGAAAAAAGGTTATCAAGGGAAGAAAAAGCTAAAAGAGGAAAGGCTTTAAGAGAAAAAAGAGCAATAACAGTTGATAATAGCTCTATTGTATTAGCAAATCATACAGCAAATGGAGTAAATGATACATTTAATGAAGTGTCAACATTAATGGACTTAGTAAAAATTACACCATTAGAAGGTGGAGAATCATATCAAAGAGGATACGTAAAAGGATATGGAGAAGGAGGAAAAACAACAGAAAAAAAATATAAAAAGGTAGAAACTGTTTTTGGATACGCAGATATAAATAAACAAAAAATAACAGCATATAGTGAAGAGCCAGAAGAAATAAAAAAATTAGCAGATGCAGATTATCATGATACAATAGTTAAAGGCATGACAATAGCTGAAAAGAAAAAAATGTCAAAAACAATTTTAAATGGTGACGGAAGCACAGGTGAGTTTCAAGGTATTTTTAGTAATCCAGAAGAAGGTGAATTTGCAATTGATAAAAAAACAGATATAGAAATTTCAGAAATTGACGATACAACATTAGATGAGATTATTTACTCTTATGGGGGAGAAGAAGATACAGTAGCTAATGCTTGTTTAATCTTAAATAAGAAAGACTTAAAAGCTTTTGCAAAAGTAAGAAATACAGATGGTAAAAAAGCATATAAAATAGTAAATCATGGAAATACAGGAACTATTGATGATGTACCATATGTTATAAATTCTGCTTGTGGAGTATTAAGTTCAAAAGAAACAGCAAAAGATACATATTGTATGGCATATGGTTCTTTAAATAACTATGAAGTTGCTTTATTTTCACCTTTAGAAGTAAAACAAAGTGAAGATTATAAATTTGAGGAAGGGCAAATTGCTCATAAAGGAGTTGTTTTTGCAGGTGGAAACGTAGTAGCTTATAATGGATTTATAAGAGTAAAAAAAGCAACAGAGCAAGTATTAGACGAAATATAGAGGAGGTAAAAATGAAAGTTATAGTAAAATATAAAGTATTAAAATCTTTTATTGATAAAAACTCAAAGAAAACAACAAAAAAAGGAGAAACTATAGAAATATCTGTAGAGAGAATGAAAGAATTAAATAAAAAGTTTGTTGGAAGAGCAGAGGATATTATAATACAAGACGAAGAAAATATTATTACTAGTGACGAAAATAATATATCTAATGAAAACAATCAAGAATTACAAGATTTAAAAGGAAATAATAATTCAAAGTTTCCAAAAGAAGAACTAGAAAAAATGTCAGTAAATGAATTAAAAGAATTAGCTGAAAAAAATAGCATTGAATTAACAAAAGCTAAAAAACAAGAAATTATCGATGAAATTATTTCAAAAGAATAAAGGAGGAAACAAATGCCAGATAATATATTAGATGTAGTCAAATTAAGAAAAAGTGTGGGATTAAAAATAGAAGAATTTGATGAAGAATTAAAAGATTTAGAAAGTACAGCTATAAAAAAAATGATATTGTCTGGCATAAATTCTTCTAAAATTGTTAAAGAAGATAAATTTGTAGTGACTACAGTTTTAGCATATGTAAAAGCAAATTTTAGGTTTACAGATGAAAGTATTGCAGTAAGATATCAACAAGTATTTGAAGAAAATAAAAATTATATGAGATCTACTAAAGAATATACACAAAAAGGAGAATAGGAGAATAAAATGGATGAAATAATATATTTATTAGAAACAGAAAATACAGAAAACTCTATAGGAGATCCAATACGAAAAATTATAAAAAAAGAAAGATATGCTGAAAAGTTAGAAATTGGACAAAGAGAATTTTATCAAGCTGCCGCAACAGGACTTAAACCAGAAATAAAGTTTGCAATATGGAAATTTGAATATAATGATGAAATTTATTTAGAATATAATAAAAGAAACTATAAGATTATAAAAACATATGAAAGAAAACATGATGAAAAAATAGAACTGACATGTACAAGTACAATTAATAAGGAAGTGATAGCCTATGGGGATTCCGAGTCCAGTAAAAATTAAAAAAGATGGAGTAGAATATATTAGTAAAATAGATAGAACAAAATACACATTAAAACAATTAATACATGGTGCTAATAAGGATGTTGGAAAACTTATAACAAGAAGAACTAGAGAAAAAGTACATAAAAGAACAGGAAGAGGTAGAAAATATACTCAATATTGGGCAAGAAAAGATGGAAGTTTGTTGGTAGGATTTAAACCAGCAGCTTTTTATTTAGGATATCAAGAACTTGGTGCAGAGAGCATAAAAAAAACAGCAATATTAACAAATACAGTTCAAGAACAAAAAAATGAAATAAGAAAAATTCAAGGAACATATATAAAATCAATAGAAGATGAAAATAAGGCACTTGGATTAATTAAAGAAACGGAGGAACAAGGATGAAAGAAAGCCCAAGAATTTATATAAGAAAAGAAATAAAAAAACAAATAGATCCAATTGTTCATAATTATTTTTTAAATGCACATCCAGATTCAGAATTTCCATATTCCGTTTCAGACATAAAAGAAGGAAATGATGAAGTACATATTCCATACTATTTAGAAATAGAAATACAAGATGAAACAAATGATACAACAAAAATTGAAGAAATTTGTGATAATTTGAAAGAACTTTTAGATAGAAAAAAAGAAATATCTAACAATTATGCATATATAATATTTTTTGATGGTTGTGGAACAAAAATTGATGAAGAAAAGTTTATAAAAGTTAGAGTATTAACTTTTGAAATAAAAATGTATGAGTTTTAGAAGGGAGAATTATATGGAAACAAAATTAACAAAACAGATGGTCGAAAATATACAAATAGATCATGGTATATTATTTTTAGACTATGGAGAAGAATCACAAACACTAATAGGACCTACTAGAGGTGGTGGAAACTTTAAAGCTGAAAGAACATATAGAAATATAGAATATGATGGAATGAAAGGGGATACACAAGGATTAGTCACAATTGATGATGAAAATGCTACTCTTACAATAAAAACAATAAATGCATCATTAGATACTTTTGAATTAAAACTACCAGGAGCTAAAATAACAAAAGATGAAGGAAACAAAAAAATTACTAAAATAGAAGCTGGTGGACTAGGAATAATAAAAGATGAAGTATATAAAAAGAATGCAACATTATTTGCCCAAAAAGTAGGCGGAAAATTTGTAAAAATAACAATTAGAAGACCACTTGACAAAAACGGAGTGGATTTTTCAGCTGTGCAAAAAGCAGAGGGAGAAATTGAATTAGCATTGAGAGCCCATCATAAATATGACGATGACACTACAGAACCAATTTATACAATAGAAGATGTAGATGACATGGATTTGGAGGTATTATAATGAAACTTACAATAGATTCAATATGTTTAATAAGTTCTATCATAGATAAATTACAGATTGATGAAAAATTTATTGAAGAAATGATAGAAGAGGGAAAAAAAGCAAAAAATAAGAATAAAGAAGCAGTAGAAAAATTAAAGACACAAATAGGAATGAAAATTATATTAAAAATAGGAAGTAAGTTACATTTGGTTCGTGATGATTTAGTAAAATTTATAGCGAATTATAAGAATATTTCAGAAGAGCAAGCTGAAAAAGAAGATATGACAGCAATAATAAAAGAACTAATAAATGATAAGGACTTTATGAGTTTTTTCAAACAAAAAGTCATATCAGATTAGAAGAAAATATATTTTTATTAGAAAAATACTTTGGTATGGCTAATATAAAGAATTATCCCCTACATAAAATAGGGGATTTTTTAAATTACGCATATGATAAAGAGATATATGAAAGATGGCTTACATTATATCCATTTATGGAAGCAGGACTTTCAAAATTTATATCTTTCAAAGAATATAAAGACAAGCTAAAAGAAAAAGTAAAACAACAAATAAAAGATGAAAATATTTCTAATGAAGAAATATTGCAACATGGATTAAAAATAGTACAAGCTTATGAAAGTCAACAAAAAAAGGAGGTGTAAAAATTGGAAATATTTAAGCTATTTGGAAGTATATTTGTTGATACAACAGAAGCTGACGAAAAAATAGAAAAAACAGGCAAAAAAAGTGAAGGTTTAGGTACAAAATTAGGAAATGTAGCAAAAACTGCTGGAAAATGGGCACTAGGATTAGGCACAGCAGCAGTTACAGCAGCAACTGCAATAGGTGGAATGGCAGTAAATACTGCAAAAGATATAGATAAAGCAGTAGATAGCTATATTACAGCAACAGGAAGTGCAACAGAATCTACAGAAGAATATGAAAAAGTATTAGGAAATATATACAAAAATAATTATGGAGAAGATTTTCAGGATATAGCAAATAGTATGGCAGAAGTAAAAAAGCAAATAGGAGATGTAAATAACAGCGATTTGCAAAACATAACAGAAAATGCATTAGCTTTAAGAGATACATTTGGTTATGATGTAAATGAAAGTGTAAGAGCTGCTAAAATGATGATGGACCAATGGGGAATATCAGCAGACGAGGCATACAACTTAATAGCACAAGGTGCACAGTCTGGATTAGATAAAAATGGAGATTTGCTAGATTCTATCAATGAATATTCAGTACATTTTCAACAGGCTGGTTTTCAAGCAGAAGATATGTTTAATGTATTTAAAACTGGTGCAGATAATGGGGCATTTTCTATAGATAAAATAGGAGATGCTGTTAAGGAAATGGGAATAAGAATTAAAGATGGATCATCTACAGAAGCACTTAAACAATTGGGGTTAGATGCTGAAGAAATTACAAATAAATTTTCACAAGGCGGAGATGTAGCAAATGATGCTTTTATAGAAATAGCAAAAGGATTAAATAATGTAAAAGATCCTTTAGAGCAAAACAAAATAGGAGTTCAGCTATTTGGTACTATGTGGGAAGATTTAGGAGCAGAAGCAACAACGGCTATGACTTTATATGGAGATGAATTTAACAAAACATTAGATACTATGAACCAGATAAAAGAAGTAAAATATGATAATTTATCAGATATGTTCGAATCACTGAAAAGAAATGTAGAGATGTTGTTATTGCCATTAGGAAACTCATTAATGCCTATATTGGAACAAATAATTCAGATTATTAGTGATAATATGCCTTTTATTCAATCATTAATAGAACAATTTACACCAATAATTACAGCATTATTTGCACAACTATTACCACCATTAATGCAAATAATGCAAACAATAATGCCACCACTGTTAAATATAATGCAACAATTAATACCATTTTTTACACAGATACTAGAAACTATATTACCAGTAATTATTCAATTAATTAATACTTTATTACCGCCAATATTACAAATAGTACAATTAATTTTACCAATTTTTATACAACTAATGCAACCAATATTAAATTTGTTACAGCCATTAATAAATTTAATACAGCCAATATTAGATTTACTAATGATAATATTGGAACCATTATTACAAATTATTAATATGATTTTGCCACCTTTGACAGATTTAATTACTATATTAATAAATTCAGCATTGAAGCCATTACAAGATGCTTTTAATAATGTTGCAAATGTATTGAGTAGAGTTTTTAAATCAGCATTTGAAACTGTTATGAAAATAGTGGAAAATGTAAAAGGTGTATTTCAAGGGATAATTGACTTTATAAAAAATGTATTTACAGGAAATTGGGAAGGTGCATGGAATGCTGTAAAAGATATCTTTAAGAACATAGCAGATGGATTAGGAAATATATTTAAAGCACCAATTAACTTTATAATAGGATTAATAAATGGCTTTATAGAAGGATTAAATCATATAAAAATACCAGACTGGGTACCAGGAGTAGGAGGATTTGGAATAAATATACCTAAAATACCAAAATTAAAGGTTGGTATGGATTATGTTCCAGAAGACGACTTTCCAGCAATATTACATAAAGGTGAAGCAGTATTAACTAAAGAAGAAAATGAAGAATATAGAAAGAACTTAAGTAATCCAGTACAAATTGAAAAAAGCAAAAATGATGAAGAGTTAAAAAAATTAATAAGACAATTACCAGAATTAATAAAAGATGCAGTAAAGCAAGTATCGGGAAAAGTAATTCTTAATGAAGAAAAAATTGGAAGTTTTGTTATTGATACTGTTGCAAAGGAGGTTTTTAATTAATGAATCATTTTATATTCAAAGAAAAAAGTAGTAAAGATATAAAGGGGCTATTAGTTGTATCATTGCCAATGATTGTAAAACCACCCAAAAGAGTAGAAAATATTGAAATCGAAGGGCGAGACGGAGATATAAATATAGACTTAGGATATCAATCTTATGACAAAACTTTAAGCATTTGCATACTGAACAATGAAGTGGATATTAATGAATTAATAAATTGGCTAGATGGTTCAGGAATATTAGTTTTATCAAATGAACCAGATAAATATTATGAAGCAGAAATAATTGAAGAAATTGATTTTGACAGATTATTTAAATTTGAGCCAACAGAAATAGTTTTTCATTGTCAACCATTTAAATATTTAAAGGATGAAAAAACAGTCAGTATAGAATATATACAGACAGAAAAATCAGAAGATATAATTATAACTGATGCAACAAGAATATATGGGAAAATTAATGTTGAAGGAAATACAAAACAAGATACAGAGCCAACTATAACAAATTCAGCAGAAATGAAAAATTGCAACAATGCTATAAACATAAAAATTAAAAATAAAAA
>CAUWFE010000033.1:0-13226 GCA_963558185.1 uncultured Clostridia bacterium | reverse complement strand
CACATCATTTACACCCAGGAGATTATGTAGATTATAAAAATCCAGCAAGTGGAAGTTATACAAGTACAGGGGAAAAGACTGGAATGAAAAGAGCAAAAGAAAAAGGTTCAAATGTATCAGCAGAACAATTAAATCAAACATTTCAAGTAAGTGAAGAAACAAAATGGAGAGTATTAGGAGTAGAAGAAAAAAATGGAAAGAAACATTTACTACTATTAGGAAGTCAAATAAAGAAAAATACAGTAGAAAATTATCCATACTATTATCTTTATGGAGCAAATGGATATTTAAATTGTGAAGAAGAATTAGATAATATATGTAAAATATATCAAAATAACTTAGCAGAAGAAGCAAGAAGTATAAGAATAGAAGATATAAATTTAGCATGTAATGTAGTAGTAGAAGGAAATGAAGTACATTTAAAAGGAGAAAGTACAAATATAGACGAATTTGGAGTTTTAGGACAGACACAAACTTTAGGAGTAGGAAAATGGACACCAGAAGCAATATTAAAAGGAGAAGCATTAAAAGAAGAAACAACAGTAAATGGAAGTGCATATGGATACCTATATACAGATACAAAAATAAATGATAGAGTAAAAAATATGTTATTTGACCAAACAGATACATATAAAAAATCATACTGGTTGGCTTCACCGGGAGTTAACTTCGAAAGTTCGGATACTTGTTGGAATCTAGGCAATGTGTACAACGGCGGTGTAGCTTGTGGATACTATACATTATGCGACTCGAACGGTTTCGAGGACGGCTATGAGCTTGCTGTCCGTCCCATAGTTTCTCTAAAATCTGAAATCAGCGAAAATCAGTTGCATAAAATAGAAGACCAACAAGAACCAGAATTTCCAGGTTTGAAACGATAATAATAACCAAAAAAAGCTAGAATCATTGATATTACTAGCTTTTTTTTGCTTTTTCTGTAATATTTTACAACTTTTCAACTTAAAACTATTGCATAAAAAATCTATCTATTATAAAATATAATAGATGAGAAATAACAAAGGAGCAAAGAATAATGAAAAAACTTATTAACATTATATTTATAATTATAATTATAAGTGTAGGTTGGAACTTTTATTCTCAATATAACTTTGGAGATTATGTAAAAGCTGAATATAACAGAGGTTTAACAAAATTTTCAAGAGATAGCAAAGTAACATATGATGGAAAAACAAAAAGCTATAAATTAGAAAACACAGACTATAACGATGCTATGTTTTATAAAAAAATAAATGTAATGCCCAATACAGTATATAAAGCAACATGTAAAGTAAAAACACAAAATGTAGAACCAAAAGAAGAGCAAAAAGATTCAGGTGCACACATAAGTATTAACAATACAGTACAAAAATCAGATAATGTAATAGGGACTACAAATGAATGGAAACAACTTGAGTTTTACTTTAACTCAAATAATAATAGTCAAATAGAATTAGGGTTTAGACTTGGAGGATATGATAGCCCTTGTAGAGGAACAGCATGGTTTACTGATTTTACGTTAGAATCAGGGATAACAGATACAAGTAAAAATTGGGATTTTTTATGCTTAATAATAGATAATTTAAATGTAAACATACAAAAAGAAAATCAAATGCAAAATTATCAAATATCGATGACAAACCAAAATAAAACAGACATAATAGACACAATACATAGATTTAGTAATTCAATAGAAGAATTATCGTATAAGCAAATGATAGCAAATTGTGATATCTATGAAGAAAAAACACCAATTACAAACATCTCATATGATGAAGAAAATGGATATTATGTATCACCTATAAATATGGAAGAAATACTAAAAAAATATACAAGTAAAAAAGAATATGACCACATATTTGTAATATTTCAAACAGGAACAGAAAAGCAAGGTGATTTAATACCAACAAATAATTGGATAGGACTTGGAGGAATGGAATATAGAGGAAAAGGATTCTCAAACATCAGAGTGCCAAGTAAATCAAATAATTATATATACAGATATGAACCTTCTGTAAACATGTTTCCAGAAGAAGTGCTAATACACGAATTTTTACATACATTAGAAAGGAATTCAAAAACAAATGGATATGAAATTCCAGCATTACATGATTTTCAGCAATATGGATATGAAGATGAAAAATTGCAAGGACAAAAAAAGTGGTATGAAGCATATATGAACAAACAAATATCAACAAAAAATGGAAATATTGGATTACCACCAGAAATTTATTTAAAAAAACCAGTACAACCTAGTGATTTTGAATATACAACAAAATTAAATACATTAAAAGAACCAGATAATATATTAGAAGAACTTAATAATTTATGGCATAAAATATTACAATTATTTTCAGAAAGTAAGCAAATGACAAATACAGTAAAAGAAGTAGAAACGTAGAAATGAGGAGAATAAATTGAAAGTATCAGATTTTAATTATAACTTACCAGAAGAATTAATAGCACAAGTACCATTACAAAAAAGAGATGAATCAAGGCTTATGGTATTAAACAGAAAACTTGAAACAATCGAGCACAAAAAATTTAAAGATATAATAGATTATTTAGAACCAGGAGATTGCTTAGTAAGAAATAATACAAAAGTAATACCAGCTAGAATCTATGGAAAAAAAGAAACAGGTGCAAATGTTGAATTTTTATTGTTAAATAATATAGAAGGAGATATATGGGAATCTATAGTAAGGCCAGGTAATAAATTACATGTAGGCACAAAAGTAATATTTGGAGATGGACTTTTAACAGCTGAAATATTAGAAGTTATGCCAGGAGGAACAAGAAAAGTAAAATTTAGTTATACAGGAATTTTTAATGAAATATTAGATAAAATAGGGCTTATGCCATTACCACCATATATACATGAAGAATTAAAAGAAAAAGATAGATATCAAACAGTATATGCAAAATACAATGGTTCAGCAGCAGCCCCAACAGCTGGGTTACATTTTACACCAGAACTACTTAAAAAAATAGAAGAAAAAGGAGTAAAAATTGCAAATGTAACATTACATGTTGGAATTGGAACTTTTAGACCGGTAAAAGAAGAAACAGTAGAAGCACATGAAATGCACAGTGAACATTATTACATAAAACAAGAAGATGTAGAAAAAATAAATGAAACAAAGAAATCTGGAAAAAGAGTAATAGCAGTGGGGACAACTTCATGCAGAGTATTAGAAACAATTTCAGATGAAAATGGAATGGTAAAAGAAACAGAAGGAGATACTCAAATATTTATATATCCAGGTTATAAATTTAAATGTTTAGATGGACTAATAACAAATTTTCACTTACCACAGTCTACATTATTAATGCTAGTATCAGCCTTAGCTGAAAAAGATTATGTAATGAAAGCATATGAAGAAGCAGTAAAAGAAAAATACAGATTTTTTAGTTTTGGAGATGCAATGTTTATAAATTAAGGAGGAAAATGATGAAACTATATGACTTTGCAATGATGATGCCATATGCATTTATGGCAACATTTTTAAAAAGTGTAAGAGTAGATATAGATTCAGTAGGAAAAGAAGAAATATTAAGAAATGGCTTATATCATATTACTCCAAATGAAGAAGTATCAGAAAAAATAATAAATTCTGGATATTTAAAGCCAGCGACAGGTATTGCAAAAAATATAAATTCCTATGGAACTGCAAGTGTATGTTTATTTAATGGAACACCAGATATATATAACTATACAAAAAATATGGTAAATAGCACTAAAGATAATGTATATTTAAACCCAACACTTGTAAAAAGTGCTATAAAATTATTGCCAACTGAAAAAGAACTTTTAAATTATAAAAGTAGAGCTTTAATTGATAATGCAATAATCTATGAAGGATATTGCGTTTTGCCCAAAGATAGAGTTTCTATAGTTCATTTAGTTCCTGATTTAATAAGAAATGAGGAAACAGGAAAACCAATAGTAAATGAAAAAACAGGAAGATATGAAATTTCATTTAGAGAAGCAAAACTAGAAGAATTACAAAATGATGGAAAATCATATAATGCACCAGAAGATTACTTACAATTTGTAGAAGAAGAACGTAAAAGATTAGGATACATAAAAGGAAATAATATTATATCTAATGCAATTAATATGGTAAATACAGTAATACATGTAAGCAAAATAGAAGGACTTATGGGAATACATAGTACTAAAGAGAACTTTCTTCAAATTTTAAAAAGGAAGTTTCAACAAATAAAAATGCCAAAATTAGAAACTTCAGCTAATGAAAAAATTGATACTATATTAGCACAAATAAATCATAAATCAAAAAATCCTTATCGAAATAAAGCTTTTAGCAAAAAAATGGCAGAACTTTCAATTCAAGGAAAAGAACAATTAAATTTACAAGAGGAATTAGAAAATATAACAACAAGCAAAGTAGGAGAATATATCAGAAATAAATTTGAGCAAATAGATAAAGAAGCAATAATTAAAGAAGGAATACATGGAATAAACCACAATAATCGAGTTGCATTATTAGCAACAATGATAGCAGAAAAGGAATCTATATTTAAAGATGATATAGATAACAGAAAAAAAGACCTTTTATTATCAGCAGTATATTATCATGATATAGGTAGAAAAAAAGGAGCAATAGTAGATAATATAGGTCCACACGCAAAAAATAGTGCTAAAAACATTAATAGTATAAATTTATCATATTTAAATGGAAAAGAATATTCAGAAAAAGATAGAAGAATATTACAAGCAATAATAGAAGCACATGAAGGAAAAGATTCAAATATAAATAAAATATGTGAAAAATATCAAATAGATAAAGCAGACTTGCAATTAACACAAACATTGACAACAGTTTTAAAAGATGCAGATGCACTAGATAGAGTAAGAATAGATATAAATACACCTATGGCATATGTAGCAAATATAAATATAGACTATTTAAGGACAAATGCTTCTAAACAGATGATAGACTTAAGTTATCAATTAGAAGAATTATCAAAAAAAGTTTCTTTTGAAGAAATATATAGATACAAAGTGAATGAAAAGCAAAGCAATAAAGAAAATAGTTTTTCAGAAAAACAAAATGAATTTTTTAACCGTTTGCAAAAAGGAGTATCAAAAGAGACAATTAATTTTGAAAAATCAACAAATATGTTAGAAAATAGTATAAAACAAAATGATAGAGATGGGAGATAAAAAATGAAACAAGCAATAACATATGAATTATTACATACATGTAAACAAACAGGAGCAAGAAGAGGTGTAATACATACACCACATGGAGATATACAAACCCCAATATTTATGCCTGTAGGAACTCAAGCAACAGTAAAATCAATGACACCAGAAGAACTTAAAGAAGATGTGAAAGCACAAATTATTTTGTCAAATACATATCATTTATATTTAAGACCAGGTGAAAGTATAGTTAAACAAGCTGGTGGCTTACATGAATTTATGAGATGGGACAGACCTATTTTAACAGACTGTGGAGGTTTTCAGGTATTTAGTTTAAGTGATTTACGAAAAATCACAGAAGAAGGTGTAGAGTTTAAATCTCATTTAGATGGAAGTAAACATTTTTTTACACCAGAAAAAGTAATGCAAATAGAAGAAGATTTAGGTGCAGATATCATAATGTCTTTTGATGAATGTGTAGGTTATCCAGCAACATATGAATATACCAAAAATTCAATGGAAAGAACAACAAGGTGGGCAAAAAGATGTATTGCAGCCCACAAAAATACAGAAAAACAAGGTTTATTTGGAATAGTACAAGGTGGAATGTTTAAAGATTTAAGAGAACAATCTGCAAAAGATTTAGTAGAATTAGATTTTCCAGGATATGCAGTAGGAGGCTTAAGTGTAGGAGAACCAAAAGATATGATGTGTGATTTACTAGGGTTTACAACACAATTTCTACCAGAAAACAAACCTAGATATTTAATGGGAGTTGGTTCCCCAGATTATTTACTAGAAGCAGTATTAAGAGGAATAGATATGTGTGACTGTGTACTACCAACAAGAATTGCACGTAATGGTACAGCAACAACATCAAAAGGAAAAGTAGTTGTAAGAAATGCAACATATGAGAAAGACTTTACACCTCTAGATCCAAATTGTGACTGCTATACTTGCAAAAATTACACTAGAGCATATATACATCACCTAATAAAAACAAAAGAAATTTTAGGAGCAAGACTTTTAACATTACACAATTTAAGATTTTTAACTAGACTTATGGAACGTGTAAGAGAAGAAATTGAAAATGATAATTTATTGACATTTGTAAAACAATTTTATAATGATTACTACCATGAAGAATGGAAAAAATTATAAATAGAACTTAAGAAAATGGAGGTTTTGAAATGAAAATAATAGGGACAAATGAAGAAGAACAGAAACAAAAGAAAAATAAAAAAATATTTATAGGAATAGGAGTAACAATAGGAATACTATTTGTAATAAGTATAATTTTATTAGTATTAATAGTTATGCTACAACAAAAAATGTTTAAGCTAAACATAGATGGAAAAAGCATATCAAAATTTAGCGAAGATACATTTATAATTGATAATAATAAAATGTATGTTTCTATTAGAGATTTTGCAGCATTAGTTAATTATGATGTATACAATGGAGGATATAAAGAATATTCAGAAGTAGAAGATAAATGCTATGTACAAAACGTAAATGAAATAGCAGCCTTTTCGTTAGACTCTGATAAAATATATAAAACATCAACAGGAGATGTAAATGATTATCAATATTTTAATTTAGAAGAACCAGTTAAAAAAATGAATAATAAATTGTATGTACTAGCAGAAGGGATTAGCGTAGCTTGTAACGTGTCTATATCATATAATGCCGAAAAAAATAGTGTGAAAATTTATACTTTACCATATTTAACACAATACTATAGTGCGAAAATACCAAATTCAGCAATTTTAGAAGATTTTGAAAATCAAAAAGCTTTGAGATATAATATGATGGTAGTAAATAATGTTAAACCAAATGTAAATATGTCAAAAGATAAAATACGTTATGGAGTAGTTACTTTAGATGGAAAAGAAATTATAGGTACAAAATATACAGATATAGAATTCATAGAAAGTACAAATGAATTTTTAGTTACAACAGAAGATAAAAAAGTAGGAATAATAAAAGCAGATGGACAAACAAAGGTTGCACCTCAGTATGATGAATTAAAACAAATAGATAAAGATTTAAACCTTTATTTAGCTAAAAGTGGAAATAAGAAAGGTGTATTAGAAAATAACGGAAAAATATTAATATATTTAGAGTATGATGAAATAGGAATAGATATTTCTCAATTTGCAAATAATGATATAAAAAATCCATATTTATTATTAGGAAACTGTATTCCAGTAAAACAAAATGGAAAATGGGGAATGTTCGATATTAGAGGAAATTTAATAGTTCCAATAATATATACAGGTTTTGGCTCAAATGCTAAAAGTATTAAAGATAAGGTAGCCAATAATGTTTTAGT
The DNA here is from genome assembly GCA_963558185.1 of uncultured Clostridia bacterium. Taxonomy (GTDB): domain Bacteria; phylum Bacillota; class Clostridia; order TANB77; family CAG-508; genus UMGS1663. The sequence goes on along the minus strand of CAUWFE010000033.1, from coordinate 5,724 downwards.
AATACCAGAAGTTGATGGAATTGTAGTTTATCAAGAAAATAAAGAAGCAAGGACAGCATATTATGGAATTATAAATTCAGAAGGAAAAGAATTAGTACCAATTGCATTAGATACATTATATTCTGTTACGACAAATGGTAAAAATTCATATACTATGACAAACAATGGTAATACTTATGATATAATAGAGTATATTCAAAGATATGTGTACAATAACAATACAGACAATTCAAAAACAAATGAGCAAGCAGGAAACGTAGCAAATACACAAAACTCACAAGCTAATGCACAAACACAAAATACAACAAATACAAATAATTAGAAATCATGAATTGCACAAAGTAGTAAAATTAAGTATAAGTTCTAAAAAATATCTTTATTACATACATATACTATAAAAAAAAGTAAAGGAGTAATAAAGATGGAAAAGAAAGAATATTTAGAAAATGTGATAAGAATTGCAAAAGGAAGTATAATAGCTATTATATTTACATTAATAGCTTTACTGATTTTTGCAATTCTTTTAACATATACAGATATTACAGAAAATTGTATGAATGTAGTAATAATTGTAAGTAGTTCGATTAGTATTTTATTAGGAGGAATGATTAGTGCAATAAAAATAAAAAAAAGAGGCTTAATAAATGGAATGTTCGTTGGACTAATATATATTCTAACAATATATATTTTATCAGCAATTACAGGTTCTGGATTTAAATTTTCTAATGGTACAATTATTATGTTTATCAGCTGTGCTATTGCAGGAATGGTAGGAGGAATTATAGGAGTAAATTTAGGTAATAAGTAAGTATAAAATAATAAAAAAACTACATACTACAAAAGAAAAGGAGGAATTTAAAATGTATAATTTTAGAACAGATTTAGCAGATGAAAGAAATGACATTTATAAGAAAGCTAATAAAATAGAAGAAATTCCAGGAATTATAACAGAAGAACAAAAAGTAGATGAAAAAATAAAAATAACAAGAGTAAAAATTCAAAGCCAAGAAGGAGCAGAATCACTAGGAAAACCAATAGGAAATTATATAACAATAGATATAAAAAAATTAAATATCTTAACCGAAGAAGAAATAGAAAAAGTAATAGAATGTACAGCAAATGAAATTAAAGCAAGAATAGATGAATTATCTGGAGAAAAAGATGATATTTTAGTTGTAGGCTTAGGAAATGAAGCAGTTACTCCTGATGCATTAGGACCTAAAGTAGTAAAAAACATAGAAATAACAAGACATATTATAAAATATTTACCACAATATATAGATGAAAATTCAAGACCAGTAAGTGCAGTAGCACCAGGAGTTCTAGGAACAACAGGAATTGAAACACTTGAAATAATACAAGGAGTAGTAAACAACATAAAACCAAAGCTATTGATAGTAATAGATGCTTTAGCATCAAGAAGTATGGAAAGAATAAGTAGCACAATACAAATTGCAGATACAGGAATTGTTCCAGGAGCAGGAGTAGGCAATAGCAGAGAAGAACTTTCAAAAAGAACACTAGGAATACCAGTAATAGCAATAGGAATACCAACAGTTGTAGAAACAGCAGTAGTAGTAAATGAAGCTTTAGATTTATTAATAGAAAAATATCAACAAGAAGCTAAATCTAATGAAACATTAAATAAAATAAAAGAAGAAGACAATTATCAAGAAATAAAAGAAGCATTAATGCCAAAAGAATATAATTTTATTGTCACTCCAAAGGAGATAGATGAATTAATAAAAAACATGGCAAAGATAGTTTCTAAAGCTATGAATAGAGCATTTTAGAATAAATTTTGAAAAATATTGTATCTCTGTGCATAATAATAAAGTTCTCCCTAAAAGAGAACTTTATGTATCAAATAATTATGAGATACTTAAAATATATATTTGTTTGAAAATTTTATGTATGCTTTTTTATATTATATAAAAGAAAGCATTAGTAAGTGAAGTGGATAAAAAGCATAAAATAAATATTTACATTTAGGACCTTCTTTTTTATTATACATAAATATAAATATCAAAGATAGGCAAGTACAAATAGCTAAAATCAACATATATACAAATTGGTTTAAAATTAGCATATATTTAGCATAGTGCAATAATGTTAATAAAATAACAGAGCATAAAGTATATATTTTAGAATTTCTAAAAATATAAAAACAAGAAATAAGTAAAACGCCAAACATTCCATAGTCAACCTTTAGAATATTTGCTAAACAAGCAATACCAAATATTACAAATAAGCTTAATATTTTATTTACAATATGCCCTTTTGGAAAAAGAATATTGGAATTAGAAATTTTATCATATGCTAAAATAGATAAAAAACCAAGTAGTAATGTAAATCCTATATTTAAACCAAAATCAAAATTGCAAGAATTCTGAAATAGATAAAAAGGTAGTTGAGAAATTATAGCAAATAATAATAAACGTAAAATATAATTCTTTTTACTTTTTGTGTGAATATAGCCTTGGGAAAGTTGAAAAGCGAATATAGGAAAAGCGATTCTTCCAATACAATTTAAAAAGAAATATGGAATACTAAAAAAACAAGCATAATAAATGTGATCACATAACATAGAAATTAAAGCAATAATTTTTAAAGTAAATGAATTCATATAAATTATACCTCCATAAAGTAAAAATAAATCTTTTTATATTATCTAATAGTTGACATGAAAAATCAAGTGGTATAAAATAAATTAAGAAAATATACAGAGGAGGAAAAAAATGGCGAATATGAAATTAAATTTTGAGTCATCAGGAATAGATTTAAAAAAGATAATGGAAAATCAAGAAGTTGTAGAAGAAATCCATGAAAAATTACAAAAAGATGCAGATAATCAAGAAGAATTTTTAGGATGGTTACATCTTCCTAGCAATTATGATAAAAAAGAATTTGCAAGAATACAAAAATGTGCAAAAAAAATTCAAAATAATTCAGATGTATTAATAGTAATTGGTATAGGAGGCTCATACTTAGGTGCAAGAGCAGTTATAGAAAGCTTAAAACATACATTTTATAATTTATTAGATAAAAAAGTAAGGAAAACACCACAAATTTTATTTGTTGGGAATAATATGAGTAGTAATTATATTATGGATTTATTAGATGTTATAGGAGACAAAGATATTTCAATAAATGTTATTTCAAAATCAGGTACAACTACAGAACCAGCTATTGCATTTAGAATTCTTAGAGAATATATAGAGAACAAATATGGAATAAAAGAAGCAAGAAAGAGAATTTATGTGACAACAGACAAAGAAAAAGGAGCTTTAAAAAAATTATCCGAGGAAGAAGAATATGAAACTTTTGTAATACCAGATAATATAGGAGGCAGATATTCTGTATTAACAGCTGTTGGACTATTACCAATTGCAACAGCAGGGATAGACATTGAAAAGATAATGAAAGGAGCAAAATTCGCAGAACAAAAATATAGTGATAAAAATTTAAAATATAATGATTGCTATAAATATGCAGTAATTAGAAATATATTATATAAAAGCAAAAAAACAATAGAAATTTTAGTAACATATGAACCAAAAATGCATTATTTCATAGAGTGGTGGAAACAATTATTTGCTGAAAGTGAAGGAAAAGATGGAAAAGGGATATTTCCAACTGGAGCAGAATTTACAACAGATTTACATTCAATAGGTCAATATATACAAGAAGGAAGAAGAGAACTTTTTGAAACAGTTTTATGTATAGAAAATAAAAATGATACACTCAAGATTCCAAATGATGAAGATGATATTGATGGTTTGAATTACATACAAGGTAAGAATGTAGAATTTGTAAATCAAAAAGCAATGGAAGGAACAATACAAGCTCATGTAGATGGAGGCGTTCCAAATTTAATATTAAATATAGAAAAATTGGACGAAGAAACAATAGGCCATTTAATCTATTTTTTTGAACTTGCATGTGCTATGTCAGGAAATCTATTAAGTGTAAATCCTTTTAATCAACCAGGAGTTGAAAAATATAAGAAAAATATGTTTACATTATTAGGAAAACCAGGATACACAAAAGAAGAAACAGAAGAATTACTAGTTAAAGAGCCAGCAAAAAATAAAAAGGTTAAGAAAAGTAAAAAGAATAAGGAGAATTAAAATGACACAAGCAGATAAAAATTTTATAGATACATGTAAAGAAATAATGGAAAATGGATATTCATCAAAAGGAACAGGTGTTAGAACAAAATGGGAAGATGGAACAGAAGCAAATTATATATCAATAGTAGGAGTTACAAATAAATATGATGTTGGAAAAGAGTTTCCAATGATTACTTTAAGAAATAACACTGGAACTGTAAAAAGAGCAATTGACGAGATTTTATGGATTTGGCAAAAAAAGTCAAATGAAATTAAAGAATTAAATTCACATATATGGGATCAATGGGCTGGAGAAGATGGAACTATAGGAAAAGCATATGGATATCAAATGGCAAAAAAATATAAATTTAAAACAAAAGAAGGTATAAAAGAAATGGATCAAGTGGATTATGTTTTATATTTACTAAAAAATGATCCAGCAAGCAGAAGAATATTAACAAACATATTTGTACATGAAGATTTAAAAGATATGAATTTAGAGCCATGTGCATATTCAACACAATGGTTAGTAAAAGATGGCAAGTTACACTTAATATTAAATCAACGTTCACAAGATATGCTTGCAGCCAATGGATGGAATACAATGCAATATTCAGCTTTGTTATGTATGTTTGCACAAGTTTCTGGTTTAGAAGTTGGAACTTTAACACATAATATAGGAGACTGTCACATTTATGATAGACACATTCCTTTAGTTGAAAAATTGATAAATGGTAAAACAATGGATGTACATCCAAAATTAATTATAAATAATTCAACTAAGAATTTTTATGAATTTAAGATAGAAGATTTTGAAATTCAAAATTATGATTATAATAAGGAAATGAAATTGGGAAAAATACCAGTTGCAGAGTAAGGAGAAGAATATGTTAAGTATAATAGTTGCAAAAGCAAAAAATAATATAATTGGTAAAGATAATAAATTAATATGGAATTTAACAGATGATTTAAAAAGATTTAAAGAACTAACAACAAATCACAATATAATAATGGGAAGAAAAACATTTGAATCATTAGGTAGAGTATTACCAAACAGAAAACATATAGTTTTTACACAAAATCCAGATTTTAAAATAGATAATGCAAATGTACGAGTTGTACATTCAATGCTTGAAATTCAGGAATATATAGAAGAGGAAGAAGAAAATTTTGTTATAGGAGGAGCAATGATATATAATTTATTAATGCCTCATGTAACAAAAATGTATGTAACTGAAATAGATAAAAACTTTGATGGAGATGCATTTTTTCCAAAAATTAGTGATGAGATATGGAGAGAAATAAGCAGAGAAAAGGGACCAAAAGATGAGAAAAATAATTTAGACTATGATTATGTGATTTATGAAAGAATAAAGAAATAATATATTATTAAAAAATACAAAAAGATAATGTTTCATTCATAAAATTAAAATTTGAATTTGTATAAATAAAATATTTTATAAAATATAGACTTTTTTTAAGATATGTGCTAATATATAAAAGTACATATCTTTTACATGCCGGTGTGCTGGAATTGGTAGACGGGGCAGACTCAAAATCTGTTGTCAGCAATGGCGTGTGGGTTCGAGTCCCACCACCGGCACCAAAATTT
>CAUWFE010000032.1:0-14066 GCA_963558185.1 uncultured Clostridia bacterium | reverse complement strand
ATTGGAAGTTATTGGGAATATTGCAATTTCGTAATATTTTATGAAATGACCCTGCTACACAAAGAGATCTGATAGTTGACTATGAATATAAATTTAACATAGTAAAAGATAGTGATATCATAAAACCAGATACAACAGGATATATTGATAAAAGATAAAGAAATGTTTAAATTAGAAATCTTGTAAATAAGGCAGAAAAAATAATTGAATTTTTTCTGTCTTTTGTGTTATAATGAGAAAAAAATTAGGAGATTGTACATGCTACAAATAAAAAATATATATAAACAATATAAAACAGGAAACTTAATACAAAAAGCCTTAGATGATGTAAGTTTGAATTTAAGAGATAACGAATTTGTTGCAATTCTTGGACCAAGTGGTTCTGGAAAAACTACACTATTAAATATTATTGGAGGTTTAGACCGTTATGATAAAGGAGATTTGATAATAAATGGAATATCTACAAAAAAGTATAAAGATAGAGACTGGGATTCTTACCGTAATCATACAATAGGATTTGTATTTCAAAGCTATAATTTAATACCACATCAAAGTATTTTAGCAAATGTAGAATTAGCATTAACTATATCAGGAGTATCGAAAAGTAAAAGAAAAGAAAAAGCAATAAAAGCACTTGAACAAGTGGGGCTAGCAAATCAAATTCATAAAAAGCCAAATCAATTATCTGGAGGTCAAATGCAAAGAGTTGCCATTGCAAGAGCACTAGTTAATGACCCAGATATCGTACTTGCTGATGAACCAACTGGTGCATTAGATAGTGATACAAGTATACAAGTTATGGAATTACTAAAAAAGGTAGCAAAAGACCGCCTAGTAGTAATGGTAACACATAATCCAGAGCTAGCAGAAGATTATGCTACTCGTATAGTAAATATTAGAGATGGTAAAATCCTTTCAGATACAAATCCATATGTAGTAGAAAAAAATATAAAACCAACACATAAAAACTTAGGAAAAACAACAATGTCTTTTTTAACTTCTTTATCTCTAAGTTTTAATAACTTAAAAACTAAAAAAGGAAGAACGATTTTAACATCATTTGCAGGCTCAATAGGAATTATTGGAATAGCATTAATATTATCATTATCAAATGGTGCTAATATATATATAAAATCAGTAGAAGAAGATACTTTATCAGAATATCCTCTGCAAATACAAAGTTCAGGAATTGATATGAGTTCATTACTTATGGGAGCACATAATAACAATGAAGAACAGAAAACAGGTGATGTGCATGTTAGCAAAATGATAACAAATATGTTTTCTACAATAGGCTCAAACGACCTAAAGTCATTTAAAAAATATTTAGAAAGTGATGAAAGCAACATTAAAAAATATGCAAAAGCAATTGAATATTCTTATAATGTTACACCAATAATTTATAGTGCAAATACAGAAAATATAAGGCAAGTAAATCCAGATATTAGTTTTTCAAGTTTAGGAATGGGATCAGGAGCCTCTAGTAATAGTATGATGTCTAGTATGATGAGTACAGATGTATTTTTTAAAATGCCAGAAGATAGTAGCCTATATGAAACTCAATATGATGTAAAAGCAGGAAGTTGGCCTAAAAATTATAATGAATGTGTTTTAGTTTTAACATCAAAAGGAAATATTAGTGATTTTTTATTATATACATTAGGATTAAGAGATTATAGTGAATTACAAAATATAGTTAATCAATTTTCAAATGAAAAAGAAGTAAGTATGCCAGAAGATTTAGGTTCATACAAATATGCTGATATATTAGGAACTACTTTTAAATTAATTAATATTAGTGATTGTTATGAATATGATGAAGAATATAAAATTTGGCGTGATAAAACTGAGAATAAAGAATACATGAAAAATGTTGTAGCAAATGGAGAAGATTTGAAAATAGTTGGGATAGTTCAGCCAAAAGAAGGCGCAACAAGTACAATGCTTTCTAGTGGCATATATTATCCATCATCTTTGACAAATTATGTTATTGAAAATGCAAAAAACAGTACAATAGTTAAAGAGCAATTAGCAAATCCAGAGGTTAATGTATTTACGAGTAAAAGATTTGATGAAACTGAAGAAAACAATTCCTTTGATATAAATTCTTTAATTGATGTAGATACAAATGCTATTCAATCAGCTTTTAAGATAGATGACTCTAAAATAAATGTTAATTTTGGAAATTTAAATAATATATTAACGCAAAATTCATTACCTCCTTTAGATATAAACGACATTTTAAATAATATTAAATTTTCAATGACACGTGAGGATATAACAAATATAATAATTGATTTTATAAATGGATATGAAGATTATATACAAAATAAACCAGAAGTCAATATAAGTCAAATAAGTAAGCAACTAACAGAATATTTACAGTCGAAAGAAGTAAGTGAATTAATAAGCAAAAAAGTCCAAGAATTTATTAAAGAAAACGGTAGTTTAACTATTACTCAGAAACAATTAGAAGAAATTATGACAGAAATTTTAGCCGGATATGAGAAATATGTTAATGATAACGAGTTGGTAAGTGTGGAAGATTTAAACAAATATATTTTAGAATATTTAGAATCAGAAGAAGCAAAAAACATTATAACTAAAAATATATCAAAGATAATAACATCTCAGAATGTAGATAAACAAATAACAGTAATAATGGAAAAATATATGCAAAATGCCATTGGAACAATTAGTAAAAGTTTGCAAGCACAAGTAAATTCAAGTATTAAAACATTAAGCAAATCAATAACAAATGCAATTAGCATAGATGAAAATACTTTCATGGGAGCATTCAAAATGAAAATGAATAAGGAAGAACTAGCAGAGTTATTTAGTTCCCTTATGTCTAAAGAAAATGTTAGTTACGAGAGCAATTTAAAAAAGCTAAATTATGCTGATTTTGAAGAACCAAGTAGAATTGACATTTACCCAAAAGATTTTGAAGGAAATAAGGCGATTACTAATTTATTAAATGATTATAATACTCATATGGAAGAAAACGGAGAAGAAGATAAAGTAATTTCTTATGCGGATATGATAGGTTCATTAATGAATTCAGTAACAACTATAGTTGATACAATAAGTTATGTATTAATTGCCTTTGTTGCTATATCATTAGTTGTTTCTTCAATTATGATAGGTGTTATTACATATATTAGTGTATTAGAACGAAAAAAAGAAATAGGTATATTACGAGCAATGGGAGCATCTAAACATAATGTATCACAAGTATTTAATGCTGAAACTATTATTGTAGGTGCACTTGCTGGAATAATTGGAATAGGTATTACTTTATTATTAACAATTCCTATAAATCAAATTATAGCTTCATTAGCAAATGGAGTAAATATTAGAGCAGTATTGCCACCTACAGCAGGAGTTATTTTAATTGTGCTAAGCATAGTTTTAACTTTAATAGGGGGAATCATTCCATCTAAGAAAGCTGCTAAAGAAGATCCAGTATTAGCACTAAGAAGTGAATAATTATAATAAAAAATGAATCAATAAAATTCCCAAAAAACACAAATAAATAATGAAAATATAAACCATATTTTATTGAGATTTATTCTCTACAAAGTATGGTTATTTTCTTAAAAAATAAAGTTGTATCGTAATAAATAAAGAGAGTTGTGGACGAAACAAAACGAAAACGAAATAAAAAAGTGTTTAAATATCAACGCTTTTTGTTATACTATAAATTGAAATTGTAATAAATTGTGGACGAAACAAAACGAATATGTTCAAAAGTGTTGATAAATAATTTAAAAATTGATATAATAACGAAAAAAGGGGAAGAGGTGTTTTTTTGATAACAGAGAATAATAATTTAGAATTTAAAAGAGAGTTAACAGATTCAATTATTAAAGAAATAATTGCTTTTTGTAATACAAATGGTGGAACGATTATTTTAGGATATGATGACAATGGTAAAATTGTAGGGCTTAAAAATGCAAAAGAAGATTTAGATAGATTAAGCAACAAAATAAATGACAGTATAGAACCCTCAGTCAATTTTTTAGTTTCAAGTAGAATTGAAACAGAAGAAAATAAAGAAATAATAGTAATAGAAGTCTTAAGAGGAACTAATAAACCATATTATATAAAATCAAAAGGAATGACAATAGATGGAGTTTTTGTTAGATTAGGAGCAACTGTACAACATGCTACAAGAGAATCAATAAGAGAAATGATAATAGAGTCATCAGGAATTTCATTTGAGAAGAATATTAGTATTAATCAAGATTTAACCTTTACTTATGCTAACAAAACATTTAAAAAGAAAAATATTGCTTTTGGAGATATAGAAAAGAAGAATTTGGGACTAATTAATGCAGATAATAAATATACAAATTTAGCATTACTGATATCAGATCAATGTCCATACTCTATAAAAGTAGCTAGATATAAGGATAATACCAAATCGGAATTTTTAGATAGCAAAGAATTTTCTGAAGAAAGCATATTAAGCCAATTAGAAAATGCATATGAATATTTAATGTTAAATAATCGTATAAGTAGCAAAATAGATGGAATGGAAAGAATAGACGAATATGAATATCCAAAAAATAGTTTAAGAGAGCTATTATGTAACATCATTACACACAGAGATTATGAAATAAATGGAAGCAATTTAATTCATATATTCAATGAAAAAATAGAATTTTTAAGTTTGGGAGGATTAGTTAATGGATTAACTATCGAGGATATAAAACTTGGTAGCTCATCATCTAGAAATCCAAACCTCGTAAATATATTCCACAGATTGAACTTTGTTGAAGCATATGGAACAGGAATACCAAGAATGTATGAAGAATATAAAACATCAATAACAAGTCCAGAAATAAAAGTTGCACCTAATAGTTTTCTTGTTATATTACCAAAACTAAAACTAAAAAATGAATATGTATTAATTATAGAATACTTAAAACAAAATACTCAAGGCACAAGAGAGAATTTTGAAAATATATTAAATTTAGGAAAAAGTGCTACAATCAATATTTTAAATGAAATGTTAGAAAAAGAAATAATTAAAAAGATAGGATATTCTAAAAATGTAGTATATAAGCTAAATTAAGAAATTCTAATTTATTTTATGGCACCCTTCCACTAAAAGTGAACTCTTTCCATAAAATTGCACAGAATTTCTAAAATTTCTCCATAAACATTCGTCATTTCATTCAAAGCTTATATTCCAAGGCATTCTAGCAAAAAAATAATAAAAACCATTATCTAGTAACAAAAATAAAACTAAAATTTGTAAAAATACTACACAAAAAATAAAAAATATGATAAAATGCTTTTGGACAAATTTTTTGTCTTGATTTTAGATGGGAATATTATTGATGTGCTTAAATATAATTTTTCTTTTTTTAAATTTTCTGGCACAATTTTGGCACAATTCGTTTAGGCACGAACCTCGCAAACCCATTAAAATAGGCAAAGTTAAATAAAAAAATTAGATAGAAAACGCAGCAAAAAAGCTCGAAAATAACTTAAATAAAATAAAGGAGGAATTAACAATGTCAGGACACAGCAAATGGCATAATATTCAAGCAAAGAAAGGTAAAGCAGATGCAGCTAGAGGAAAAATATTTACAAAATTAGGTAGAGAATTATTAATGGCTGTAAAACAAGGTGGACCAGATCCAGCAGGAAACTCTAAATTAAAAGATGTTATAGCAAAATGTAAAGCAGCTAATATGCCAAATGACACAATAAATAATGCAATAAAAAAGGCATCAGGAGCTAACAATACAGAAAATTATGAAGAAGTTGTATATGAAGGATATGGACCAAATGGAGTAGCTGTTATTGTAGAAACAAACACAGATAACAGAAATAGAACAGCAGCAGATGTAAGACATGCTTTTGACAGATGTGGTGGAAACCTAGGAACAACAGGTTGCGTATCATATATGTTTAATAAAAAAGGTGTAATCGTAGTAGATAAAACAGAATGTAAATTAGAGGAAGATGAATTGATGCTACTAGTAATAGATAGTGGAGCAGAAGATTTTAAACCTGAAGAAGAAGTTTATGAAATTATAACAGCACCAGAAAATTTCTCAGAGGTAAGAGAAAAACTAGAACAAGAAGGAATAGAATTCTTAGAAGCAGGAGTACAAATGGTTCCAACAACATATGTAGCATTAGATGAAAAAGGACAAGAAAGAATGGAAAAATTAATAGATATGTTAGACGAATTAGACGACGTATCAGAAGTTTACCACAATTGGGAAGAATAATATATAAATAGTTCTAAAATAAAAAAAAGAGCATATATATGTAATATATATGTTCTTTTTTTGCAATAAAAACAATGAAATAGCAAGCACATAAATACTATTAATAAAGAACAATAATTAGATAAACGAAAGGAGAAATAATGTTAAATATTAATAGTATTTTAAGAAGTTTTCCAATTAGTATATATCAAAAATTTGAACAATATTTTTCAAGAGATGATGTAAATATAAATCAATTAGAAGAAATTAGAGTAAGAGTAGGAAGACCAATATTTTTAAGAATGAATAGAAAAGATGTAATCATTGATTATATTGTACAAATAGAAGAAATACTAGAAATATTACAACATATTTGTGATAACTCAATTTATAGTTACCAAGGTCAAATATGCCAAGGCTTTATTACAACAAAAGGAGGACATCGTATTGGAATAACAGGAAATGTGGTAATGAAAGATGGCAAAGTATCGAATATAACATATATTTCTAGTTTAAATTTTAGGATAGCAAAACAGATAATAGGATGTAGTAATAAAATTTTGCAATACATAATAGCAGAAGAAAACACTGTGTACAATACACTTATTGTATCACCACCAGGAGCAGGAAAAACTACAATATTAAGAGATGTAGCAAGAAGAATTAGCAATGGAATAGAACAAATAAGATTTGAAGGAATTAATATAGGAATAGTAGATGAAAGAGGAGAAATAGCAGCAATGTATAGAGGTGTGCCACAAAATGATATAGGAATAAGAACAGACGTATTAGATAATGTTCCAAAAGATGTAGGAATGACAATGCTAATTCGTTCAATGTCACCACAAGTAATAATTGCAGATGAAATAGGAAATGAAAGAGATATTGAAGCTATTGAAACTGCAATTTGTTCAGGTGTTAAAGGAATATTTACAGCACATGGAAGTAATATAGAAGACATTAAGCGTAATTCAGCAATGGAAACTTTATTAAAAAAACATATATTTGATAAAATAATTTTTTTACAGAAAGACTTTGAAATAGGCAAAGTTTATGAATATCAAAAATTAGATAAACAATATATTTGCATTAATAGTTCTAAATAATAGACAAGCTGAATATATATTAATAGTACTAAAAATAAACAAAGGTTAAAATTATTTTTTTATCTCTTAAGATGTGTTTGAAGAAAGGAATAAGAAGCATGATAGTAATAAAAAATATCTTATTATTTGTAATATTATTTACAAGTACAAGTATTGGAATATTAATAGCTAATAAATATTCCAATAGAGTTAAAGAGCTAAAAGAGATGAAAATAGGATTAAATATTTTTAATACAAAAATAAAATTTACATATGAACCGATTCCAAAAATATTCAATGATATTGCATTAACAATTTCTGAGAATTCTAATATTTCAAAAATTTTCTTACTAACAAGCAAAAAAATACAAGAAGAGCAATTAAATGCAGGAGAAGCATGGAAAAATAGCATTCATGAAGTAAAAAATTATATGAACAAAGAAGATATACAAATATTAGAAAATTTATCAAATCTTTTAGGAAAAGTAGATTTAGAAGGACAAGTTAGTGAAATAAACTTAGTAGAAAATTTTTTAGATACACAAATAGAAAAAGCAGAAATTGAGAAAACTAAAAATGCAAAAATGTATAAAACGTTAGGAATAACATCAGGGCTAGCAATGGTAATTTTCTTGTTCTAATTATGTAAAAATGGGGGATTTTAAAAGTATGAATATTGATTTATTATTTAAAATTGCTGCAATAGGAATTTTAGTAGCAGTATTACATCAAGTGCTAGTAAGAGCAGGAAGAGAAGATCAAGCAATGATGACAACATTGGCAGGATTAGTAATAGTACTTACGATGGTAATTAAAGAAATAAGTACATTATTTGATAGTGTCAGAACAATTTTTGGATTGTAAATGTAGAAACGAGGTAAAACATATGGATATTGTAAAAATAATTCGGTGTGGGTTTAGTAGCGGTAATATTAATAATTATATTAAAACAATATAGACCAGAATTTGCAATTTATGTATCTATAATAGCAGGTGCAATAATTTTAATAATGTCCATTGATAAAATATCATCAATAATAGATTTGCTTACAAACTTAGCAAATAAAACTACTCTTAACATGGAGTTTTTGACATTGCTCATAAAAATAACAGGAATTGCAATATTAACCGAATTTGCAGTTAGTATTTGTAAAGATTCAGGAGAAACCGCAATAGCAAGCAAAGTAGACTTAGGAGGCAAGGTAATGATAATCGCAATGTCTATACCAATTATATCAAGCTTATTAGAAACAATTATAAAAATTCTACCATGAAAGGAGAAAAGCAAAAGATGAAAAAAATTATACTAAAAATAATTGCTTTATGTATATTAAATATTATTCTGCTTTCAGGGTGTACATATGGTTTAGAAAATAAACAAGAAAATATAAATACGGAATCCATCATAAAAGAGCAAAAAGAATCTTTAGGAATAAGCGATTTTATAGGACAAGCAGAAAAATATACAAAAGATGTTTTTGAAGATACAGATTTTTCTGAATTATTAAATTCTGCTATATCAGGAAAAATAGATAACAAAAAATTAGGTAATTCCATCTTAAAAGTTCTTGGAAGTGAATTTATAGGAGCTCTACAAACAATTGGAACAATTATAATAATTATTATTATTCATAGTATATTAAAAAATATTACAGATGGATTAGAAAATAAAAGTATTTCTAAAATAGTGTATTATGTACAATATATTTTAATTGTTACAGTAATGATGAGCAATTTTACAGACATAATTACAATGGTAAAAGATTCAATAAGTAATTTAGTAGGATTTTCAAATTCATTAATACCAATATTAATAACATTAGTATTAACAACAGGAAGTATAATTTCAGCAAATATGATGCAACCAATTTTATTATTTTTAGTTACTTTTATAGGAAACTTTATAAACAAAATAATTATTCCAATAATACTAGTGTCAACAGTACTTGGAATTATATCAAAAATATCTGATAGAGTACAAATCGACAGATTATCAAAATTTTTTAAATCATCTGCCATATGGACAATGGGAATAGTTTTAACAATATTTGTAGGCTTACTTTCAATTGAAGGGAGTTTAAGCAGTAGTGTAGATGGACTAACGGCAAAAACAACAAAAGCAGCAGTTTCTAGCTTTATTCCAGTAGTTGGGAAAATATTAGGAGATGCAGTAGATACCGTAATTGGTTGCACATCAATTTTAAAAAATGCTGTGGGAATAATTGGTGTAATTGTAATTATAGGAATTTGTATATTACCAATTATTAAATTGACTATATTAATGGGTGTATATTACCTGCGGTTCGGCAATATGCCAACCTATTGCTGAAGGGAATGTAATAAAGTTATTAGAACAAATGGCAGATACATTTAAAATATTATTGGCAATTTTATTTAGTATAGCTGTTATATTAATAATAGGAGTAACTCTAGTAGTAAAAATTTCAAATTCTGGGCTGATGTATAGATAAATTTGTGCATTAAATAATAAGGAATCTTATTATAAGTCAAAAGGAGGAGTTACATGATAGAATTTTTTAATACATGGGTGCAAGGAATTGTAATCGCAGTTATAATTGCAACAATTATAGAAATGATATTGCCAAAAGGAAATAACCAAAAATACATAAAAATTATAATAGGAATATATATTATGTTCACAATAGTATCACCAGTTATAAAGAATATATCAAAGGAAAATTTTAGTTTAGATATAGAAAAATATTGGAAAGAATTAGATTTAGATTCGATAGAAGTTGGAACTAACTTAAACAATAGTAATGAGAAAAATATAGAAGAAATATATATTAAAAATTTAAAAAAAGATATGGAATATAAGCTAAAAGAGCACGGATATATTATAGAAAATATAGAAATTTATCTTGAAAAAAATACAAATGAGTATTCAATTAAACAAATTGAAATAACAGCAAAGAAAGATAAGATAAAAATAGGAGAAAGTAAAAATAATAAAAAAGTAAATGAAATACATATTAATAAAGTAAATGAAATTGATATTTCAATTGAAAATAAAGATAAAGAAATAGAGAATTTAAGAAAATTAAATGAACCAGAAAAAAAAGCAATTAAAGCAATATTAACTTCTAATTATGGACTCCAAGAAGAAAACATTATAGTAAATTAAAAAAGAAAGAAGGGAAGAAAATGCTAAAAGAAAAATTACAAATGCTTAAAGGTAATTTAAATAAAGAGGGACAGGGAAATGATAAAAGAAAAATTGAAAATTTAGTAATATTTATCATAATACTTATAGTAACCATTCTTATTATTAATTCAATATGGAATCCTAAAAAAGAAGAAAGTAAAGTTCAAAATATAAACAAAACATTAGCAAAAGAAAATAATGAGAATATATTAAATAATAATGTAACAAAAACAGATAATGATTTAGAAATTCGTTTATCACAAATTTTACAGCAAATAAAAGGAGTAGGAAATGTAAGTGTAATGATTACATATTCAGAAACAAGTAAAACAGTTCCAATATATAATGAAGATAATAAAAACAGTAATACAGAGGAGTCTGATTCAGGAGGTGGAAATAGAAAAATTAGTGAAAACACAAATAAAAAAGAAGTTGTTTTTCAAGAGGTGAATGGAGAAAAAGAATTGATAACACAAAATATAATAAAACCAATAGCAGAAGGAGCAATTATTACTGCAGAAGGAGCAAGCAATGTAGAAATAAAAACAAATATAATACAAGCAGTAGAGGCTGTAACAGGTCTTGCAACTCATAAAATTCAAGTTTTTGAAATGAAACAAAATTAATTTAACAATTAGAAAGGTTTGATAAAAATGAAATTATTAAAAAGAAATCAAATTATTATTTTTGTAATTGCTCTAATGTTAGTGTCAGCAGGATATCTTAATTATACATCTATGCATCAACAAAACTCAGCAATTCCAACTTCATCAAAGGCAAACGAAATATTAGAATTAGCAGGAATAGGAGATGCACAGTTAGTAAATAGCAATAATGTGGTGCAAGAAAATGAAATAAATCAAAACACAATTCAAAATATAGTGCAAAATAATGAAATACAAGAAACAAGTAGTGAATCAAAAGAAAATATACAAAATGAAGTAACAAATAATATAACAAATAATGTAGAAAATAATATTACAAATAATGAGTATTTTACATCTTCTAAATTATCGAGAGATACTATGTATTCTCAAATGATAGAAAGCTATCAAAAAATATTAGAAAATGAAACAATATCAGCAGACCAAAAAAGTATAGCTCAAAATGAGATAAAAAATATTAATACAACAAAAAATTCTATTATGATAGCTGAAAATTTAATACAAAATAAAGGTTTTAAAAATGTAGTTATTTTTGTAAATGATGTTAGTGTTAGTGTAATTATAGAAGCAAAGGAACTAACACAAGAACAGATAGCGCAAATTCAAAATATAGTAACAAGAGAATTAAAAGTAGAAATAGAAAATGTACATATTAGTACAAAATAATTAAAAAATTATGAATAATTTTTTGTTTATAATGACAAAATATATAAAAAGTATTGACATTTACCAAAAAAGAGAATAAAATAATATAAATTGTGAAGAAAAAGAAAAAATAGTTTATGGTTATTTATAAGAGAGCTAACAATATGGTGAAAGTTAGTAATAAGCAAACTATGGGGAGCTTTGGAGCAAGTAATATTAATAAAAAGAGGATAGAAATTCTATCAATTAGGGTGGAACCACGGAAAGTTTAATTATTAAATAGATATTATTTTTCGTCCCTAACATAAGTTTTTAATTACTTATGTTAGGGGCTTTTTGTTATATACAAAAATATTTGTAGAGCAAAATACACTTACAAGTGTAACTTGCTTTCAATATATAAATTAAAAAAGAAAGGATGATTATTATGACGCTAGATTCAATGGAAAAGGTAGTAAATCTTTGTAAGGCAAGGGGATATATATATCCAGGCTCTGAGATTTATGGAGGTCTTGCAAATACTTGGGATTACGGACCATTAGGAGTAGAATTAAAAAATAATGTAAAAAAACTATGGAGAAAAAAATTTATACAAGAAACACCATATAATGTAGGATTAGATGCAGCAATTTTAATGAATCCACAAACATGGGTAGCATCAGGACACGTAGGCGGATTTTCAGATCCATTAATTGACTGTAAAGAATGTAAAACAAGACACAGAGCTGATAAATTAATAGAAGAATGGATGCATGAACATGGATGTGATGAAGTAGTAGATGGATGGTCTGATGAAAAAATGCTTTCATATATGAAAGAAAATCATATATCTTGTCCAAACTGTGGAAAAGAAAACTTTACAGATATTAGAAAATTTAATTTAATGTTTAAAACATTCCAAGGAGTTACAGAAGATTCAACAGCACAAATATATTTAAGACCAGAAACAGCACAAGGTATATTTGTAAATTTCAAAAACGTATTAAGAACAACAAGAAGAAAATTACCTTTTGGAATTGCTCAAATAGGAAAAGCTTTTAGAAATGAAATAACACCAGGAAACTTCACTTTTAGAACACGTGAGTTTGAACAAATGGAATTAGAATTTTTCTGCAAACCTGGAACAGATTTAGAATGGTTTGAATATTGGAGAAATTTCTGCAAAAAATGGTTATTAGATTTAGGAATAAAAGAAGAAAATATACGTTTAAGAGACCACAGCAAAGAAGAACTAGTATTTTATAGTAAAGCAACTACAGATATAGAATTCGCATTTCCTTTTGGTTGGGGTGAATTATGGGGAATAGCAGATAGAACAAATTATGATTTATCAAAACATACAGAACATTCTAATGAAGACTTATCATACATGGACCAAGAAACAGGGGAAAAATTTATTCCATATTGTATTGAACCATCTTTAGGATGTGACAGAGTTACTCTTGCATTTTTATGCAATAGTTATGAAGAAGAAGAAATTGCAGAAGGAGATGTACGAACAGTATTACATTTACATCCAGCTTTAGCACCATACAAAGTTGCAATATTACCATTATCTAAAAAATTAAGTGAAAAAGCTCAAGAAGTATATGCTCAATTAGCACAAGACTTTATGTGTGATTATGATGAAGCAGGAAGTATAGGAAAACGTTATAGAAGAGAAGATGAAATAGGAACTCCTTATTGTGTAACAATTGATTTTGATACATTAGAAGATGGATGTGTAACAATTAGAGATAGAGATACAATGAAACAAGAAAGAGTAAAAATTTCAGAATTAAACTCATATATAGCAGAAAAAATAAAATTTTAAATGAACTTTAGTAGGGGTTATAAAGTTAAAATAAGAAATTTATATGGGTGATTAATATACTAAGTAAATTTAAGCATATTTAATAAATAGTAGAATTAAAATGATATACATTATTCTACTATTTATTTTTTTAAAACTATGGTGTGTAAAGCAAATATTTTTACATATGGTTAAAGATGTAATAAAATTGTAATATAAATGTAACCAAAATGTAATTGAATTAAACAAACGGATAATGTATAATTAAAAGTGTATAAAATTGTATAAAAATAACAAAATAGAAACAAGGGAGGAAAATGATGAAAAAGTTATTTAAAACAAAAAATGGTATTACATTAATAGCTTTGGTAGTAACAATAGTAATTTTGGTTATTTTAGCAGCAGTAAGCATAACAATGGTACTAGGACAAAATGGAATATTAGAGCAAGCTAAAAATGCAGGAACATTAACAGATGAGGCTG
>CAUWFE010000031.1:0-17253 GCA_963558185.1 uncultured Clostridia bacterium | reverse complement strand
TTCACATACTGCTTGTCCTATTTTGCAATAAATCTTTTGTTTTTTACTCATTACTTTCACTTCCTTTCATTACATTTATAAATACTATTTTTTTATACAATTTTTAATACATTGTTTCTTTTTAAAGGCTTTCTTTTTGGAATAATTTTCGTCTCTGTATTTTCGCCTATTACTTTGTATTCTGCTTCTTTTTCTATTGCTTCTTTTAGCCATTCCTCTGTAGTTAAATGTTTTCCATTTTCTCCTGTAATAGTTTTTAAAAAACCTTTTCTATGTAAATCCTGTAATTTTCTTAAAGTAAAATGTTTATACTTTTCTTGTTTTAAAAAGTCTTCTAATGGTTTATACATTTATTCTACCTCCTTTACTTTTTATTATTTTTTGTTATAATTACCTCGAAAGTGAGGTGATATTATGTCTGATATTCAACTTTCTAAAGATGCTGATTACTTAATTTGTTTAATCTATAAACATTATTTAGAATTAAGGAAACAAGGTATTTCAAAATCCGACGCAAAATCTATTGGTGATTCTCACGATGTCCATTCTAATATTATTCCCAAATGGACATTTTCAGATGTTGAAGATACTTGCCTTGAATTGATAAATAATGAGTTATTAACTAGTCATGCCTTTGTAGATGATGAATGTGGTGATATGCAATTATCTGATATTGGTATTGTTTATATGGAAAGACGTTTCCCTGATAAACTTGACAAGCTAATTGATTACATATCTAAATTCATTCCTTAATATCATATTTTGACCAAGGCAATGCAGCTGTAATAGTTAATGAAGTTTTAATAGTATCAAGCAGTTCTTTGCTTGGTACTTCTTTTTCGTTTAAGTTATTGTCTATTATTTTTAATAATTTCTTATTAATACTATAAATTTGTTCTACTTCGCTTTTTTCTTCCATCTTTCTCCCTCCTAACTTAGTTTTTTGTTTTTTCACACATTTTGTGTTTTTGTTCTGTAAAAAAAATATTTACATCAAATTGTGGAAATTTATGTTTCAATTTTGTCATAAATTCTCTACTAGGCTTTCTTTGTCCGCTTTCAATTTTTTCATAATATGATTTTGATACATCAATATTGTCTGCAAACTCTTGAAGTGTAAGGTTTAAAGACTGTCTAAATTCTCTTAAAAATTTCATTTTGTTCACCTCCTGCACATTTTGTGTTTTAATATTGTAACACATTTTGTGGTTTGTCAATATCTTTTTTTAAATTTTTTATTTTTTTTGCACAATTTGTGTTTTATGTTTACTTAACACAAATTGTGTGATAAAATAAAACATAATAAGGAGTGTTAAAAATATGAAAGGTAATAGAATAAAACTATTAAGAGAAGAAAAGAAAATCAGACAAGATGAACTTGCTAAAGTTTTGTCTATTTCTCCAAGTGCTGTTGGAATGTATGAAAGAGATGAACGAGAGCCAAATGATGAGATAACTCTTAAGCTTGCAGAATACTTTGGGGTAAGTACAGACTACTTGCTCGGTAAATCCGACATACGTAATCCTCAAAATACGGAGCAAGATATTTTAAATGAAGCATTAATAGGTATGTCAAGAGAAGAATATGACAAACTAACAGAGGAACAGAAAGAAAGAATACGCAAATTTATTAGATTTACAATAGAAGAAGATAAAGAAGAAAATTAATAATTATATATAATGGTAATAAATAAATTAAAAAATTATTTGTAAAAAAATTAGCTGTAACAGAGAAATTACTTGAAATGACTTTTCGCTTTTATATAAATAATTTTTTTGTTGGAGGTAGATTATGGCTGGTAGTATTCAAAAAGTGTCAAAAAACAAATTTAGACTTCATTATATGCTTAAAGGTAATCGTTATAGTGAAACCATTAAAATGGATAATGTTAGAGATTATAAAACAGACAAAAGACTTCAACTAGCTTTGTCTGATTTTATTATTCGCGTAGATAAAGGAAACTATAGTAATACTGATTTTACATATGCAGAGTTTTGTCAAATATGGATAGATGATTATGTTCGTGTAGATTGTTCTGAATCTGTCGCTCCTAAATATAAGCTATATTTGAATAATAGAATTATACCTTATCTAGGTAATTATAAACTAAAAGAAATAAATGTTAAGATTTTAAAAGATTTCTTTAATGATGCAAAATCATGGAAAACAATGTATAAAGGAAATAGAGAAAATAAACCAATTTCTCGTGGTACTTATGAAAAAATATACGAAATAGTAACAGGCTCTTTACAAAAAGCTTATGAATGGGAATATATTGAAAATAATCCATGTAGAAAAATCCCTCTAAGTAGTTTAAAGTTAGAAAGATTACCAAGTGAATTAGAAAAATTAAAAAATAAGTCTTCTGAAAAGATAAAAGCATATAATATAGATACCTATAATAAAGTATTAAAATTATTAGATAATATGCATTCATTAGATATTGTTGAAAGCTCAAAAAAAATACTTATAGAAACTGCATTAAAAACAGGTTTTTCACAAGAAGAATTAGCTGGTTTAGAATGGGAACGAGATTACAATTATGAAAATTCCACTCTTTCTATTAATATGGTACAAATATATGTTAAAGATAGCAACAATGAAAAATCTGGAGAGTGGATATCTAAAGAACCTAAAGTTTTTAGTAGAAAGAGAACAATAAAAATTCCTGATTCTTTAAATAACTTATTGCATGAGTATCATAATAGGAATGTTGACAAAAAATATATTTTCTTTGAAAATATTAATTTTATTTCGTTCACTAATTGGTTTAAAAAATGGCAAAAAGTCAATAATATACAACCAATTTTAAATTTTCATCAATTACGACATACTCATCCTACAATTTTATTGCAAAAAGGAGCAAAAGTAAAAGATGTTTCTAGCAGATTAGGTCATAGTAGTATTA
This sequence comes from uncultured Clostridia bacterium, assembly GCA_963558185.1. Taxonomy (GTDB): domain Bacteria; phylum Bacillota; class Clostridia; order TANB77; family CAG-508; genus UMGS1663. Next base: position 14,344 of record CAUWFE010000031.1, on the reverse strand, counting down.
GAACTACATTAGATGTATATGTAGAATATCTAAAAGAAGACGATGATAATATTGCTAAAATGATAGATGAAATATAAAAATTACACTAAAATTACACTATTTTTTAAAGTAAAAACCCTTTAGTTGTTGAAGCTAAAGGGTTTTGTTAGATTTTTTGGTGCGGATGAGAGGACTTGAACCCCCACGGTCTCCCACTAGATCCTAAGTCTAGCGCGTCTGCCAGTTCCGCCACATCCGCATAACTAACTTTAATTATATTAACACAATTAAAGTTAATCTGTCAAGTGAATTTTATAACTTTTTTATTTTTTTGTTCTAATAAAATTTTATCCTTTTATTAATTTTATTATATCTTGTTTATCTTGTACTCCCATAGTTGTTGCAACAACATTTCCATTTTTGAATACTAAAAATGTTGGAATACTCATTATGTCATATCTCTGTGCAAGTTCTGCATTTTCATCTACATTTACTTTACACACTTTTACTTTTCCTGCTAATTCTTCTGCAATTTCTGATACAACTGGTAACATCATTTTACATGGTCCGCACCAAGTTGCCCAAAAGTCTACTAATACTGGTATTTGAGAATTTAATACCTCACTTTCAAAATTTTCTTGATTAATATTTACTTCTTTCATATTTACCTCCCATAATTTTATATATTTTTATTTTTTTCTCTAATTACTTGTATTGCAGTCATTCCTGCAACCATACCATCATATACTGCTTTTGCTATTTGAAGCATACCTTCTGTGCAATCTCCACATGCAAAAACATTTTTCACATTTGTTTCCATTTTAGAATTAACTATAATTCTTCCACTTTCATTCATTCTAATTCCTATTTTTCTTGCTAAGTCGGAACTTGATGCTGTACCAATTGCTATAAATACACCATCAATATTTTTTGTTGTAGCATCTTCAAATGCAATTTCTTGTATTTTATTTTCTCCCCTAAATTCTCTAACCTGCTTTTCTTCTATTTTAATTTTTTGTAATATAGGAGATCTGTTTTCTGATAGTTTTTCTCCATTTGTTAGTAATGTAATAGAATTTACTATTGGTTGCAATTCTTCTGCTTCATGTATAGCATATTCACCACTACCTAATATTGCAACATCTTTTCCCCTAAAGAAAAATGCATCACAAGTTGCACAATAACTAATTCCTCTTCCTTCTAATTCTTTTACACCTTTTATTTGAGGCTTTTGTCTAGCTGTTCCTGTTGCTAATATAATTGTTTTAGCCGTATATTTACTATTAATTGTTTCTACAGTAAACTCATCCTTTGATACTTGTTCCAAATTTACTACTTCATCATATATGAAAGTAACTCCAAGTTCTTTTGCTTGTTTAATTCCATTTTCACTAAGTTCTTTTCCTGTTATTCCTTCTGGAAATCCATAATAGTTTTCAATTTTACCTACTTTATCAATTGTCCCTGCCCTTTTTGTTATAATTAATGTTTTTAAGTTTGCCCTTTGCGTATACAAACTAGCTGATATTCCAGCTGGTCCACTTCCTACAATAATTACATCATACATAAAATTCTCCTTATCTAATAATATATGATATTGTTTAGTATATTATAATATATCATATAAATTCATAAATGTATATCCATTTTGTTTCAAATATTGTATAATATCTGGCAAAGTTTCATATGTTAATATTTTATCTGATGCATCATGCATTAAAATTACAACACTGTTTTTGGTTCCTATTGTTTGTATTGTATTTTGTATAAGTTGTTCCTTCGTTTTTGCTCCTGCTGCATCTTGTGAAAGTGCATTCCAGTCTAAATACGCAATTCCGTTTTGTTTTAGTTGTTCTTTTGCTTGAGATTTTATATCTGCATAATATCCTCCTACTGAACCTCCTGGAAATCTAAAAATTTTAGAACTATATTCTTCACTTCCAATAGCATTTTTAATCAAATTATTAGTTGCTGTATATTCTTCTAAAACAGCTTCCGGAGATGAGTATATGCTACTATATACATGTGAATATCCATGATTTGCAATGTAATGACCTTCTTCATATGCTCTTTTTACTAAATCTGGATTTCTTTCTACTCTACTACCTAATACAAAAAAAGTTGCTTTTATGTTTTCTTGTTTTAATAAGTCTAATATAAGTGGTGTTACAGTTTTAGATGGTCCATCATCAAATGTTAAAAATATTCTTTTTTGCTCTGAGTGATATATATTTTCTACATTTGATAATTGCTCTGGTGTTAAAGTCTGTTTTCTTTTTTCTTCCTCCAATTTCTTTTGCTCTTCTGCCTCTTTAATTTCTTTTTCATGCTGTATTATATTCGCTTGTTTTTCTATTTCATTTTGATAATGATATGCACTTTTATAAATTCCTAATTTTTTTCCTGCAAGTATTGATAATATTATTATTGTTATAAGTCCTATACATAACCATACTTTTTTCATATTTATTTGCTTAGGAAGAAAAGAATTGTTCATATTTTTCACCTCTCATTTCGCCATTTATTATCTTTTCATACTTTTTATTACTTATGTAATTTTATCATTCATAAATTTATCTTTCTATTTTTACTACTTCAAACCCTATATCATCTATAGCTTGTTTAATTTTTCTATCTTCTATTTGTGTATGTAATTCAATAATTGCTAGTTTTTTGTTTAAATCTACTTCTACTTTCTTTATTTCTGGTAATCTTTTTAATGCCTCCTCCACTGATTTTTTGCAATGTTCACATACCATTCCTTCAATATATACTTTCATATGTTCTCCCTTTCTAAAGGCACAAATCTGATTCATATAGATTTGTAATTATTTTTAAACCTTTTCTATAATTTTATTTTTCTTAACATTAATGCATTAAGAACTACACTTACTGAGCTAAAACTCATACAAGCTGCAGCTATCATTGGGTTTAGTGTAAAACCAAATGCTGGATATAAAATACCTGCTGCAATTGGTATTCCTATTATATTATAAATAAAAGCCCAAAACAAGCTCATTTTTATATTTTTTATTGTTGCTTTACTTAAATGTATTGCTTTTACAACATCTAATAGACTATTTTTTATTAAAACTATATCTGCTGTTTCTATTGCTATATCTGTTCCTGCTCCTATTGCTATCCCAACATTTGCTCTTGCTAATGCTGGACTATCATTTATTCCATCTCCAACCATTGCTACATTATTTCCTTCTTCTTGGTAATCACGTATTACTTTTTCTTTATGCTGTGGTAAAACATTTGCTATTACCTTTTTTATTCCCACTTCTTGTGCTATTTCTTGTGCAACACTTTCATTGTCACCTGTCAGCATTATTGTTTCTATATTCATTTTATTTAAATTAGTTATGGCTTGTTTAGCATCTTTTTTAGGTGTATCTTTTATTGTAATATAACCTAAAAATTTTTGATTTTGTGATACATATAATATTGTTGTATTTTGTGTAATTTCTGGAATTGAAATATCTTTTTCTTTCATTAATTTTTCATTCCCCACAAGATAAGTATCATTTTCTATTTTAGCCATTACACCTTTTCCAGGTATTGCTTCAAAATCTGTTGTTTCCAATAATTCACCATTATAACACTGTAAAATATTTTTAGCTATAATGTGTTCAGACTTTTTTTCTACACTTGCTATTATTTTTATAAATTCTTGCTCAGATAATTTGTTTTCATTTACAAAAATATTATTTATCTTAGCTTTTCCTTCTGTAATTGTACCAGTTTTATCAAAAATAATCTTGTTTATTTTGTGAGCATTCTCTAAACTTTCGGCAGATTTGATTAAAATACCGTTTTCAGCACCTTTACCAGTTCCAACCATAATAGATACTGGCGTAGCTAAACCTAGAGCACAAGGGCATGATATAACAAGAACTGCTATTCCAATAGATAACGCAAATTCAAAATCTTTTCCTACTAATAACCATATAATTGTTGCTAATATTGCTATTGTTATTACTACTGGTACAAAAATGCCACTTACTTTATCTGCTAATTTTCCAATAGGTGCTTTACTAGATGATGCATTTTCTACTAATGTAATTATTTGTGCTAAAGTAGTATCTTCACCTACTTTTTGTGCTTCTATTTTAATACTACCATTTTGATTAACTGATGCTGTAAATACTTCATCACCTTTTTGTTTTTTTACTGGCACACTTTCCCCTGTAATCGCTGATTGGTCAATATATGAACTACCTTCAATTACAACTCCATCTACTGGAACTTTTTCTCCAGGTTTTATTATTACTATATCTCCTTTTTTTACTTGTGTTGTTAAGATTTCTTCTTCTTTTCCACTTCTTATTACTGTTGTTTTTTCAGGAGATAAATTTATTAGTTTATTTATTGCACTTGTAGTTTTACTCTTTGCACGTGCTTCTAAATATTTACCACATGAAATTAAAGTAACTATCATTGCAGAAGATTCAAAATAAAGTTGATGACTGTAATGTAAATCACCTTGTAATATTTTATAAATTGCAAAAATACCATATAAAAATGATGCTCCACCACCAATAGCTATTAATGAGTCCATATTAGGTGTTAAATGAAATAAATTTTTAAATCCATTTATAAAATATTTTCTATGCAAAATCAAAATAGGTATAGTTATTATTAATTGCAAAATAGCATTTACTTTTTCTTGTAATAAAATTTCTGGCATAGGTACAGAAAACATTTTTCCCATAGAAATATACATTAATATCACTAGTAATATAAAAGATAATATTAATATTCCTTTTTTTTCAGTATTTTCTTCTTTTATATTAGATTTTTTCACACTGGCACCATAACCTAAATTTTGTACTGTTTTTATAATTATATCAATGTCTTTTTTATTATTTATCTCTACAGACATTGAATTAGTAAGTAAATTTACTTCTACTTTTTTTACACATTCTAATCTACTTACAATTTTTTCAATACGGCTAGAACAAGCAGAACAACTCATTCCTGTAATGTTAAAATATACTTGCATACAATTTCTCCTTTATAATTTTAATAGCCATATTTTATCATGCAAACTTATGTTTTGTCAATATCTTAAATTTTGTAAATAATCTTCAATAATGTGATAAAAAACTTATATTTTAAAGTATTTTAGTAAAAATTGTTAAAAAACATTATTTATTTATAATATACTTATTTATAAATATACATATAATTAAAATTACTAGCATTCCAATTGCAATACTTATCCATATCATTTTTGTTCCTTCTTCTTTTTTTATTTCGTTTTGCTTGTCATTATTATTTATAATTTCTTTTTCATTACTTTGCATACTTGCAGTTTCTTTCAATAATTCTTCTTTTTTTAATAGATTTTCATGTTGTTCTTGTTCATAAATTTGCTGTTCTTGTTTATTTCTTCTATATACCGTAATCTCGATTTTTTTATTTGTTATACCATTTTGTGCTACTACTTCTATTGAAATAATGTTTTTTCCTTCTTTTATACTAATTTCTTTTTGAGGAGTACTTTCTGTTATCTTTTCTCCTGCAATAATTATATTTGCTTTTATATCTTCTGGAACAGCTAATATTTTTATTTTTTCTTTATCATTTTCTACATCAACTCTATATTCAGTAATATTATTTGAAAAACTTGGATATAACATTTCATTTTCTATGGCTAAAATTTCTAAATTTGTATTTGCTTTTTCTATTTGACTAGTTTTAGTTACATGAATATTATAATTTGTTTTACTTTGTTTGTTTTCTGAAACTACTTGTATTGTAATTGTATTGTCACCTTCTTTTAAGTTTTCATTACCTATAATAGTTACTGTTTCTCTTGGGTTTTCTGGAATTGCTGTAACTTCTATTTTTTCTATTTCTTCATTTGCTACAAAATAATAATCTGTTATATTTTTATCAAATTCAGGAGATAATCCCTCTTCACTAATTCTTAAAGTTTGCAATTTGCTTGTTGTAATATCATTACTCATTCCCTCTTCTGCACTTTCTTTTATATTTTCTTCTTCGCTTTCTTGTTTCCCTATTTTTATACTTATTCCTTTCTCATTTGCTTCTAATTCCTCTCCTTGTTTATTATAGTAATTTCCTATAATTGCAATATTAGCATTACCTTCTTGTTTAGCTTTAAAAGTAAACTCTACTAACTCTTCTGCTATTTTAGGATTATTTCCACCAGTTTCATCAAACCACATAAATGTAATTTTATTTCCTTGTAAATTTGTTTCTTCTTCTCCTTTTACATATTCTAATTTATTTTCATCAAAAATTAATTGAAAATCAAATGCAGAAATAGAATTTTCATTTTGAAAAACAGCAATTTTAATTAAATCCCCTATTTCGTATATCTGCTTATCAGATTTTAAATAAATATTTGTAGACTCCGCAAAAGAACATGTATTTGCAAACGCAATAAAACATATTGTTAAAATTATTAAACTTATTTTCTTCATATTTAATCTTATTCCTTCCTCAAGGCATGAATAATTTTCTAGCCTTACTCTTTTCTATTGATTAATAATATCTAATTCTAAAATATGACGTTGAATTAACAATGAATCAACTGAAGTTGGATTTTTTCCATTCTTTCTTATATTTCCTGCCTTTAAAAATACACCTGTTAATTTTTCTATTTCTAAAATATGACGTTGTAATACAAGCAAATCTGTGCTATTAATTTTTCCATCACCATTTACATCTCCATACAAATTAAATATATATTCTGCCTTTAATTCCTCTTCTAAAATGAATTGTATTTTACATCCAGTACCTATTTTATCTTGTTCTTTCATTAAATTATCGTCTTTATCATATATTAGCATTTCATATTTTGTGCCAATCAAACTTTTTATTTGTGATACAGTATTTTCTTTATATGGAATACCTGTTATAATATTTGCATTTAACACTACTAGTGGTGAATTGAATATAATTTCACCTTCTTGTAATATTGGTAATACCTTAATTGATATTTCTTTTTGTATTTTTTCATTTTCTTCTGACTGTACAATTATAGTAGTTTCTCCTTGTTTTTTCGCAGTTACATTTCCATTGCTATCTACTGATACTATATTTTCATCTTTTGAAGTAAATTTTACCTTTTTATTATCAGCATCTTCTGGGTATATAATAACTGATATTGGCAAACTTTTTCCTTCTTGTATTACTATATTTTTAGAAGTTACTTCTATTTTTTCTACTGGAGTATATACTGTTATTTCAATTTGATTTTTTACTCCATTTTTAGCCATAGCTGTTATGGTAGTTTTTCCGGAACTTATTGCCAAAATATTTCCATTATTATCTATCATAGCAACATTTTCATTACTAGAACTATAAGATATACTTTTATCTATTGCCTCTTCTGGTAAAACTTTTACTTCTAATTGCAATGTTTCTCCTTTTTTTATTCTTTGCGTTGGTGCAGAAATTTGAATTTCTGAAACATTAATGTCAGATACTTCTTTTAAATAACTTTGAAATACATAACCTACTATTCCATTATCTAATTTTACTCTATCCCATCTCTCTCCATTTTGTTTTCCTTTTGCTATTCTTGTCATCTTTTTATTTCTACTTATTTGAATAATCGTTTCATATGATGTAGAAGGACCAGAGCGCACATTTAATACATTTGTTACATCAGCAAATACTCTACTAGAATCTTGCACATAGTCCCCTTTTTCTATATTAGGACTTTGCACAGGAAGTTCTGGCATATTTTTATAAATTGGTATAATAAAAGATATATCTGATTCTAATAAATTACTATTTTTATATCCATTATAAATTAATTTTCCTTCACTATATGGAGCAAGTACATTTGTCATATATTGATGCCAAAATAAGTCATTCTTTTTTTCATCGCTAACATCAAATTTCTGTAAATAAATAGTATCTTGTCCTATATTGATATAACTAGAACCAATAAAAATTCCACCACCTGTAATTGCCTTTTCTTTATTATCCCATGGAATTAAATATTTTCGCTTAGTTTCATCACTTGCTCCTCTTCCATCTTTAGCATATTGTAATCCATTTTTTATTGCTCCCATAGGTTCACTAGAACTAGTAGCTCCTATATTATAAAAATTATATAATCCTTCAAATCCTGTAACTCTTCCGCTTATAGAACTATGTGACAAAAAAGGGCCAACTTCTTGTTTTATACGTGAAGCTAAATGATATGAACTTACTTTTGCTGTTTGTGCTGCATTTAAAATAGCTTGTGAATAATTAGTATTTGTTTGAATTAAACTTCCACTTGAATTATAATAATTGATTTTTTTTTGATAAAATTCTGTTCCGTATAATATTTTTTCTACTGCTGAAACTTTGTTTGTTTGTTCATCATAAGATAAATTCTCAAATTGAAAAATTCGGACTTCATTTAAAAAATTTCTTACATCCATACAATATTCTACTGCATTTCTTGAACAATCTACCCATCCACTATCAACTTCTACGTTATATTCTCCTGGTTTTGTATTTTTCCAAGAATCAGAATATGATTTTGGCACCAAGTTTTTCCCGAAAACATTTTCTTGATTAATCACATAATTCCAGTCTAAATCTATATATAAAGCTATAAATTTCCAATTAGGATATTTTTTTTGTAATTCTTTTAAATATCCTTGATACTGAGTCGGAAAATTTTCTACTCCTTCTTTTTTAGTTACTGCTAAAACTCCTGAACTAAATAAAAATATTATAAAAACTGTAATAATTATTATTTTTTTATACATATCTTCTCCTATTCTTCTGCTACTGCCTTTACAATAATTCTCTTAGAAGAATCATTTGTACAGGTAATTAAAGTTATTTCTCTTTTATTAGTATTTTGTGACAAACAACTAGTATCTTCTGGAAGTACTTTATATTTTTCATATACTTTATAAATGATACTTCCATATTCATTATCTGTTAAAATAATTTCATCACCAATTTCTAATTCTTTTATATGTGTAAACATATTTTTTCTTTTACTATTATGTCCTGCAATACAAAAATTACCCACTTCATTCGGTTTTTTTCCATAAAATTTTGTTACACATTCATATAATGAATCTTTTGAATACTCTGCTAATACACAGGTATTTACATCTATTTTAGGTATTTGTAACATAGCAATTACTAAATACCCTTTATATTCCTTTTCTACATTTTGTAAAAATACTTTTTCTTTTGTTGCAATTTTTGTTACTTCTTGCTTTTTATTTATTTGATTTTCATTTTTATTTTGAATCTCATTTTCTTTATACATTTCTATTACTAAAAAAGTGGTTAATAAAAAAATTATTACTAATATGGCATTACTTAAAATTCTATTTAATTTTATTTTTTTAAATCTTTTTCCCTTCATTTTTCTCCTTTTATGTAGAAAAAGGCATATGTTATGCCTTTTAATCTTTACTTTTAATTGTTATATATATAGTTGTTAATAATATAATTGACAAAATAATTACTAAATATATATTCATAGTTCCAGTCTTTGGCAATTTACTTGGTAATTTTTCTATATTTTCATTATTTTGCGGTAAAGTTGTATCTGGTTCTTGTTCTGGTTTTTCTTCTGGTTTTTGTGAATTATTATTTTCATCTGGTTTTTGTGTAGTTCCGCCATTTTGATCATTCTGAGGTGGAGTTACTTGTTCTTTTTTTCCTACAACAATACTTACATCTTTACTTGCTATAATACTATCAGAATTATCTCTATCTATTAATTTAAATGTTATTACATATTCTCCCTCTTTGGTAAATAGTGCTGTTAAATTTAATTCTTGATTTACATTTTTACCACCAATTTGATACCCTGATGCATCTCCCCATCCACTCTGAATTATTTCATGTTCTATACCTTGTTGGTCTTGGCCTTTTAATGTAACTGTTCCTCCTGTTGTAGTTTTTACTTCTGCTACTAATCTTGCATGGTCATAATTTTTTCCTAAGTCAGATTTTATTGTTAATTTTGTTTGTTTTTCTTCATTCTTTACTATTTTTCCATCATATGCAAATTCAATTTCATAGTCTTTAAATTCTGGTTCAATTACTACATTTTTTACAATAGGCACTCCAATGTCATCATATTCTTCTGATGCATCATTATTTGCAAGACCTTCTGCTGTAATTGATATGTCTGTTGGATTTGCAGTTATTAAATCAGATTTTGCTCTAAATGTAATGCTCATATTAGAACGTGGATTTGTTCCTCCTGTTGCATCAAAATAATAAACTCTAACTCTTGTTCCATTATCATTTTCTGTTCCACCTTCTGCACGTACGAATTCTAAAAGTTTATTATCATATGCAAAATCAAATGTGTATGAACCTAGCTCTTTTCCAAATTCTACATTAACAGTTATCTCTTCTCCAGGTTTTATTTTTGTTTTATTAAGTTGAATATCTATTGAATCTAAAGATACTGCTTTCACGTTTTTTGGAATATAAAAAATAGAAAATGCTAATATGAAAATTATTATAGCAATTTTGTATATTTTTTTCATGAAAAAAACCTCCTTTTTTATTTTTCTAATATTATTATGGAGGTTTTTCTATTTTTTATTTAATTTATTTTTTCCTTTTTTGGAAAATTTTTCTTGTTAATCATCATAATTTTGGTCATAATAATCATAATCTTGTGGTAAATTTTCTTCCTGTTCTATTATTGTAGTTTCTACTATATCTTGAGGATAATTCTCCTCATACTCATATTCATATGGTATTTCTGCTTTTTGTTTTACCGGTTTTGCTCTCATTCTACTATTTTCTAATTTTCGTTCCATTCTATCAATTCGTTCTTCTTGTTTTTCTATTCTTTGTTTTTCTTCGTTTTGCTTTTTAATCTTCATTTGCTCTAATTTTTGATTTTCTTTTTTGTCTTCTTTCATATTATTTAACTGCTTATTTAGTAGTGCATTTGTTTTCTCTACTAAATCTGGTACATAATCTAATAATCTATCTATTGAAGATGTATGACTAACAGGTAATAATTTTACATTATTATTTTGTACAATTAAAAAAGCTATTGGTGTAATGCTTACACCTGCTCCACTTCCACCTCCAAAAGGTAATTTATATTGAATTTGCTCATCTTTATCTTTTTTAGAATATTCATTTATTGTTTCACCCTTAAATTCACTTCCACCAGCTGCAAAACCAAAACCTACTTTAGAAATTGGTATTATTATAATATTGTTATTTGTTTCTATCGCTTCTCCTATAATAGTATTTACATCTATCATCTCTTTTATGCTATTCATCGCTGTCATCATTAAACCTTGTATTGGATGTTCACTCATACTTTCTCTTCCTTTCCTTACTTTTTATTTGTTATTTGAATTATGTCCTAAAAGGAAATTTTTATACACATTTTTATAGTTTTATACAAATTCTTCCCATACAAGATTTGCTAAGTCTATTCCTTTATTTGTTAAATATATTCTATCTGAATCTATCTCTAATAATTTTTCTTCTACTAATTTTTGTAGTTCTTTTCTAAAAATATATATCGGGTTTTCTCCAAATTTTTGTTTAAATTTTTGAATAGATATTCCATTTATGGTTCGTAAACCTAGTAACATATATTCTTTTTTCATCTCTTCTATAGTTTGTATTTCATGTAATATTCTGTTATCTTCGAATTTTTCATCTTTACAATTTTTTATATAATTTTGTAAATTTGTGATATTAGAAAATCTTTTTTGATTTATATATGAATGTGCAGCAATTCCTACTCCTATATATTCTTTTTGCTCCCAACAATTATAATTATGCTTAGATTTATAATCTTTTTTACAAAAATTAGAAATTTCATATTGAATATATCCATTTTTTTCTAATTCTTTTTTTACAAGCCAATACATTTTTCTTTCTACTAATTCATCTGGTAAACTTATTTTTCCATTTTCTAAGTCTTTATATATTTTTGTTCCTTCTTCTACTATCAAAGAATATATCGATATATGTTCTGGATTTAATTCAATTATTCTTTTTATATTTTCTTTTACTTGTTCTATTTTTTGATTTGGTAATCCTATCATTAAATCAATATTAATATTTTTAAAGCCTGCTTTTCTTGCTAGGTCATATGTTTGTAGAAATTGTTCATATGTATGTATTCTGCTAATTTGTTTTAATAGTTCGTTGTGTGTTTCTTGTAATCCAATACTTATTCTATTAATTCCGCTTTGTATATAATTTTTTAATTTTTGTTTTGTTACTGTGCCTGGGTTTACTTCGACAGTTATTTCAGCATTTTCTTTTACAACTAAATTGTTTTTTATTATGTTCATTATCTGCTTAATATATTTTTCGTTTAATATTGAAGGTGTTCCACCTCCAAAATATATTGTGTCTATTTCATATTCTTTTAATTTTGATAGACTTTTTACTTCTAAAATTAATGCCTGTACATATTGTTCATATAGCTTTTCTTGACCTACATATGAAACAAAATCACAATAATCACATTTATGTACACAAAATGGAATATGTATATATAGCCCTAAATTTTTCAATTTTACTTCTCCTCATTTTTTATATATTTTAACAATGCATTTAGTCTGTAATTAACTCCTGATTTTCCTAATGGTTCTTTTAGCATTTTACCTAATTCAATTAAGCTTGCATCTGGATTTTCTATACGTAGTATTGCCATTTCTTTTAAATTCTCTGGTAAATTTTCAAATTCCCCTGATTCTTGTAATTTTTTTATTGCTTCTATTTGTTTTACTGCTGCATTTATTGTTTTACTTAAATTAGCAGTTTCACAGTTTACTTTTCTATTTACATTATTTTTTACTTCGTGCAAAATTCTTATTTCTTCAAATTTTAATACAGCAAATGTAGATTCTATAAAAGCAAAAAACTTAGAAATCTCTTCTCCATCTTTTATATATAATGAATATCCCTTTTTTCTCTCTAATGTTTTTACTATGATATTATTTTTTTCTAAAACATTTTTTACTAGGTTTCTTCCTGATTCTGAGTTTAAAATTAATTCTAAGTGATACTTATTCTCTGGATTATTTACACTTCCTCCTCCTAAAAAAGCTCCTCTTATAAAAGCTTTTTCTTGTATCTTTTTAGAATATACTTCTATAAATTTTTCTATATTTTTATCTTCTATTTTACAATTTTTATCAAAGCTTACAATATATGTGTTTCCCTTTACAGAAATTTTAAAATCTATGCTGCAATTAGATAATAATTTACTATATCTATTAATATTGTATTGATTTGTAGTGCTATATTCAATACTTTTAATATTTATATGAATATTATTACTTATTAGGTATCCTAATAATTCACTCTTTACAGCATCTTTATCTGCCAAATTATGTATTTTACTTAAATTTTCTTTTACTTCTGATGAAAAAGACATTTTATAATTCCTTCTTTCTTCCTATTACCACTCTATCATTTGAGCTTAAATCTTTTACTGTATTTATGTATTCAAAGTTTTTTTGCATTAAAGTTTCCACATCTTGTTTTTGGTCAAATCCAATTTCTAAACACAAATATCCTCCGTTTTTTAAATATTTTGGAGCTTCTTCTATAATTTCTTTGTAAAATATTAATCCATCTTCTCCACCATCTAAAGCTATTATTGGTTCATTTTGTACTTCTATTGGTAAATTCTTTATTATATTTGTTCGTATATATGGTGGATTTGAAACGATTATTTCATATTGCTTATTTATATTTTCAAATAAATCTGATTGCAAAATATCTACTTTTACATTTAGCTTTTCTGCATTTTGTTTTGCAATTTTAATAGCTTTTTTGCTAATATCTGATAGAGTTACATTTGTATTTGATAATATTTTTGCAATTGAAATTCCTATACATCCGCTTCCACAACATAAGTCTAAAATATCATTATTTTTATTTTGAAAACTTTTTGATATTTTTATGACTTCTTCTACTAATATTTCTGTATCTGGTTGAGGAATTAGCACATCTTCACTTACTTTATAGTTAAATCCCATAAATTCTTGGTTTCCTGTTATATATTGTATAGGATATCCATTTTTTAGCTTTTCTATTTCTTCCATATACTGTTTTACTTGTTTTTCTTCTATATTGTCTGTATTATGCGTTATTATATATATTTTATCTTTTTTTAATACATATTGTAATAGAATTATTATTAAGAAATGGACATCTTGCTTTTTATGTAACTTTTCTTTTCCATATTTAATTGCTTCTTCTATTGTCATATTTTTTCCCTTTCTAAGTCTTTAACAATATAATATTTTGCTATTCATTATAGCATAAAAAAACTCAATTGTCATTTTATTTTAAATATGAGTTAAATAATCTGGGGAAAAAATAGAAAGAAAATTTTAAGAAAAATATA
>CAUWFE010000030.1:0-17957 GCA_963558185.1 uncultured Clostridia bacterium | reverse complement strand
TTCTCATTGCTTAGTGCTTATTTATATTAACATTTTATTCTTTCATTGTCAATACATTTTATTAATTTTTTTCAAAAATTTTTGTTGTACTCTTAATTAATTTTTTTGATTATGTGCTCCTAGTTAATTTTATCAATTCTTTTATTGTTTGTAGCATAATAGCCTTAAATTTAAGGTTATTATGCTACATGTTATCTTATATGTTAAATTCTTTCTTTATAAAAGATGTATCATAGTTATTTTTATTAAAGTTTTCATTTGATAATATACTTAGTATAAATTCAATATTTGTATCTATTCCTTCTATGATAAATTCTGCTAGTGCACTCTTCATTTTTGCTATAGATTCTTCTCTTGTTTTTCCATGTACTATTATTTTTGCTAACATTGAATCATAATTTTGTGGCACTATGTATCCATCATAAATTGCTGTATCTATTCTTATCCCATTTCCACCTGGAAGATGTAAGCCTGTGATTTTTCCTGGGCACGGCATAAAATTTTTGCTTGGATTCTCAGCATTTATTCTTGCTTCTAAAGCATGACCATTAAATGCTATATCTTTTTGTTCATATAATAATTTTTCTCCACTTGCGATTTTTATTTGTTCTTTTATAATATCTACGCCTGTTACTAATTCTGTAACAGGGTGTTCCACTTGTATTCTTGTATTCATTTCCATAAAATAGAAATTTTTATCTTTATCTACCAAATATTCTATTGTTCCAGCATTTTCATATCCTATTTGTTTTACAGCTTTGACAGAAATTTCTCCCATCTTTTTTCTTATATTATTATCAATTGCTAAGCTAGGAGATTCTTCTAACACTTTTTGATTCCTTCTTTGAACAGAGCAATCTCTTTCACCTAAGTGTATAGCATTTTTATATTCATCTGCTAAAATTTGTATTTCTACATGTCGAGGGTTTTCTATAAATTTTTCTATATAAATACTATCATCGCCAAAAGATATTAAGGCTTCTTGTTTTACTAGTTCATATGAATTCAATAATTCTTTTTCATTATATGCAATACGTATTCCTTTTCCGCCTCCTCCAGCTGATGCTTTTATTATAACTGGATATTTTATGCTACTCGCTACTTTTTTTGCCTCTTCTTTAGATTTTATTATTCCATCTGAACCTGGTACAACTGGTACTCCTATATTTTTCATTGTTTCTTTTGCTTTTGATTTATTCCCTAACAATTCAATTAAATTTGCTGATGGTCCTATAAATTTTATTCCAATTTCATTGCAAATCTTTGCGAAATGAGCATTTTCTGATAAAAATCCAAAACCTGGATGTATACTATCACAACCTGTTAAACATGCTGCTTCAATTATTTGTTTAATATTTAAATAACTTTTATTAGAAGGTGCTGGTCCTATACAAACAGATTCATCTGCTAATTTTCTATGTAATGAATTTTCATCTGCTTTAGAATATACCGCAACACTTCTAATTCCCATTTCTCTACATGCTCTTATAATTCTTACTGCAATTTCTCCACGATTTGCGATTAAAATTTTTTTTAACATACTTTACCTCCTTGAAAAGTATTCTAATTTATTATATAATATATATTGTTACTATTAACAATTGTTTGAAAGGAGAGTGTGATTAGTGATTAAAAATTACACCAATAATGTTCGGAGATATTTTCGAACATTAAAAAGAATCAGATTTGTATGGAAGGATTATAGTAAAAATGGGGATTATGGAGTTTCCAAAGATATACTAAGGAATATTCATTGTAAACTTTGTAGATGTATATTTTTTACATATCTATTTAATATTCCTTTTGGTCGAAAAATTTTATGTTTTTCTTTCAAAAGTTATAAAGTTTACTATTTCCATCATCCTCATCTATATTTTTTACGTTGTTCATACTTTGAAAATTTAGACTTTCCATATGGAGAATATGTAAAAAAGATCCTTCAGCTTTGTGGTTTGAAGTTATTACTTATAAATAACATTGACTCTTATGATTCTTATTTCTGTTGTTTCACACAGAATGGTTTTTCTGGGTATGCAACATTGCCTATCCGGTATAACTAAATTTTATTTTGATACACCTACTATCATTAGTAGGTGTATTTTCCTTATAACACTCTATTTTTTCTGTCAGTACATATCCAAATTTATCTAACACATTTATTTACACTATTGCAAAAGTTAATTCCCCTCTTGCTGCTATTTTTCCATCTACAGTAGCTATTGCTTCTCCTATTCCTATTTTGCCTTTCTGCTTTATAATTTTTACTTCTAATTTTAAAGTATCTCCTGGTACAACTTGCTTTTTAAAACGTACCTTATCAATTCCAGCAAATAAAGCATTTTTACCTTTGTTTTCTTCTTTCGATAAAATAGCCACTGCACCCGTTTGTGCCAATGCTTCTACTATTAGTACTCCTGGCATAATTGGATTTCCTGGAAAATGACCTAAAAAATGTGGTTCATTTATACATACACTTTTATATGCCACACAGCTTTCTCCTGGGATATATTCTTCTACCTTATCTATCATTAAAAAAGGGGCTCTTTGTGGAATTATTTCCATTATTTCTGTAATATTTAACATATAGTTAACCTCCTATTTTATTTTGAACAATGGAGTATCGTATTCTACCATATCTTCGTTTTTTACACATATTTCTACAATTTCTCCATCATATTCAGACTCGACTTCATTCATAAGTTTCATTGCTTCCACTATACAAAGTGTTTGACCTTTTTTTACTTTATCTCCTACTTTTATAAAAGGGGCTTCTTTTGGGGAATTACTAGCATAAAATGTTCCTACCATAGGAGATTTTATTATTTTACAATTTTCTTCTTTTTTAATTTGAGTATTATTTATTATTTCTTTTTCTTTAAAAATCTCTGTTGTTTTTTCTTTATCTTTTTTCATTTTGATTTTCATTCCTTCTGGAAATTCGATCTCTAATTCTTCTATTTTAGAAGTTCCCATATCTTCTATTAATTTTTTAATATCGTCATAATTCATTTTTCTATCACTATCCTTCATATTTTTTTAGTATTATAGAACTATTATGTCCTCCAAAGCCTAATGAATTAGACATTGCATATTTTATTTGTACATTTCTACCTTTATTAGGTACTATGTCTAAATCACATTCTTCGTCTGGAACTTTATAATTTATTGTTGCTGGTACAAAGTTATCTTGTATTGCTTTTGCACACACTATAGCTTCTACTCCTCCTGCCGCACCTAATAAGTGACCTGTGTTTCCTTTTGTAGAGCTCATCATAACTTTTTTACTTGCTTCTCCTAATGCTTTTTTTACAGCTTTTGTTTCTCCTGAGTCATTTAAATGTGTAGAAGTTCCATGTGCATTAATATATGTTATTTCTTCTGGCTTTATTTTTGCATCTTCAATTGCTATTTTCATAGCTCTTGCTCCTCCTTCTCCATCAGGTGATGGCGAGGTTATATGATATGCATCTGATGTAGCTCCATATCCAACTATTTCTGCAATAATATTCGCACCTCTTGTTATTGCATGTTCTAGCTCTTCTAAAACTATGATTCCTGCGCCTTCTCCCATTACAAACCCACTTCTTTCCTTGTCAAATGGAATACTTGCCCTTTCTATATTTGTTTCTTGCGTTAATGCTTTAATATTTGTAAAGCCTGCTATTCCAGTTGGAGTAATAGGTGCTTCTGTTCCTCCTGCTAATACTACATCTTGGTATCCATGTCTTATCATTCTAAAAGCTTCTCCTATTGAATGTGTTGCTCCTGCACATGCTGTAACTACTGAAATAGATTCTCCTTTAATTCCTAAATCAATTGCTACATTTCCAGCTGCCATATTCGATATTGACATTGGTATATACATAGGAGATAGTCTATCTGGGCCTTTTTCCAATAATGTTCTATTTTCTTTTTCTATCGTTCCAAGTCCACCAATTCCTGAACTGATAATTGTTCCTACTCTTTCCATATTTGTATTTTCTTGTGTAATTCCTGATTGTTTCATAGCTTCTCTTGAGGCAATTATTGCATATTGAGAAAATAAATCTAATCTTTTTGCTTGTTTTTTATCAAAATATTCCTCTGCATTATATCCTTTTAGTTCTGCTGCTATTTTTACTTTATAATCACTAGTATCAAAATGTGTAATTTTATCAATTCCACATTTTCCTTCTTTTATTCCTTTCCAAAATTCTTCTACTGTATTTCCTATAGGTGTAATAGCTCCTAACCCCGTAATTACTACTCTTCTTTCCATTTTTTCATTCCTTCCTTTTTATTTACATTATCATTCCACCGTCAATGTTTATAACCTGACCTGTAATATATGAGCTTTCTTCTGAACCTAGGAAATATACTACATTCGCAACTTCTTTAGCTTCTCCCATTCTTTTCAATGGAATTTTTGAATTGATATTTTCTTTTACTGTATCTGATAATTTTTCTGTCATATCTGTTTTTATAAAGCCTGGTGCAATTGCATTTAATCTTATATTTCTAGAAGCTAATTCTTTTGCAATACTTTTTGTAAAGCCTATTATTCCTGCTTTTGAAGCTGCATAATTACATTGTCCTGCATTTCCAGATACACCTACTACTGAAGATACATTTATAATACTTCCTTTTTTCTTTTTCATCATATATGGTACTACTGTTTTTGTTACATTAAATATTCCTTTTAAATTAATATCTATTACTTTATCGAAATCTTCTTTACTCATTTTTATTAATAGATTATCTTTTGTAATTCCAGCATTATTAACTAATACATCTATTTTACCAAATTCTTTTATTATCTCAGCTACATATTTTTCTACTTGTTCATAATTTGATACATCAACTTTTTTTAATAACACTTGAATATTTGAATTTTGTATTTTTAATTCTTGCTCTAGTTCTTGTATATTAGTGTTATCTGATACATAGTTTATTGCTATATTATATCCTTCTTTTGCAAATCTTAATGCTATTTGTTTTCCTATTCCTCTTGATCCACCTGTAATTAGTACACTTTTTCTTTCTTCTTCCATTTTTCTTCCTCCTTATTTTTAAGAAAATTCTTCTATAAATTCTTGCAAACTTTGTACATTGGTAATATTTATAGTTCTTGCCATTTTATTTTCTTTTTTTACAAATCCAGTTAAGGTTTTTCCTGGACCTATTTCTATAAATGTATCTACGCCTTCATTTAACATATATTCTATTGTTTTATCGAATCTTACTGGATTTATAATATGCTTTTGCAATATTTCTTTTATATTATCTTGTTCTTTATATGGTGTACCATCTATATTTTTTATTACTGTTTTGTTTCCTTTTTTTAATGTATATTTTTCAAGTTCGAGCCTATATATTTCACTTGCCTCTTCTAATTTTTTTGTATGAAATGGCCCACTAGTATTTAAAGGTATTATTCCTTTTGCACCTTCTAGTTTTAATATTTCTATCGCCTCTTCTACAGCTTGTTTGTTACCTGAAATAACAATTTGATCACTGTAATTATAATTTGCTGGTTTTACAAATAATCCTTTTTTTTCTAATTCATCACATATGTTTTCTACTTTATTGAATTTTACTCCTATAACTGCTGCCATTAAATAATCTTCTTTAGGTAGCATATTTCCCATTAAGTATCCTCTTTGTTTTAGTAGTTTTATGCCATCTTCTAGTGAAATATATTTTGCATATATCAAGGCTGTATATTCCCCTAAACTTAGACCTGCTAGCATATTTGATTCTATATTATTATTTTTTAATACTTCTAAAATTGCTAAACTCATAGTAGCAATTGCTAATTGTGTATATTCCGTCTTATTTAATTTTTCTTCGTCTTCAAAAGTAATTTTTGCTATATCTATATTAGTTATATCTTTTACTTTTTCATATATTTTTCTTACTTCTTCATATTGTTCATATAAGTCTTTAGCCATTCCTAATTTTTGGCTTCCTTGCCCTGGAAATAAAAATGCTGTTTTCATAAGTTCCTCCTTTATATTTCTATATAAATGCTTCCTGTATTCATTCCACCTCCATACCCTAGTAAAATTATTTTATCATTATTATGGATTTGTTTATTTTTTAATAAATCATCTAATGCTATTGGTATACTTGCACAAAAAGTATTTCCTTTTGTTTCTATATTAACAAATACTTTTTCTTTTGGTAAATTTAATTTACTAGCTATAGATTGTATAATTTTCAAATTAGATTGATGTGGAATAAAAAAATTTATATTCTGCATTTGCTCATTTGTAACCAATTCTTTAACATTTTCTACAGTTTTTGTAACAGCATATTTATATACTGCCTTTCCGTCCATATAAATTTTTGAATTGGCTTTACAAGTTAATATGTCGCATTCTTCTGAATGTACTGTAAAATTACTTCTATATTCTTTTTCTTCTTCTGTTTTTGTAATAATAGTTGCTCCTGCTCCATCGGCTAATATAATTGAAGTGCCTATGTCATCTTTTTTTAATAATTTTGACAGTAATTCTACTCCTATTATCAGTGCTGTATTTATTTTTCCTTTTGATGTTATAATAGTATTTCTTGCTATATCAAAAGCATTGATATAGCCACTACAACCTGCTAATATATCTTGACATATACATTTTTCATTCGTATATTGCTTTAATTTATTTTTTACTCTAAATGAAATTCCTGGCATTAATTCTTTGCTACTTGTAGTTGCTACTATAATCATATCAATTGTTACATCTTTTAATATATCTTTTGATTCATTTTTAGATATTTGATTAGTATTTTGTAGTAAGTTTTGCATAGCATCTTGTGCTGCATTTACTGCTAAATCAATTATTGTTTCTTTATCAGTATAATATCTATTTTGTATTCCCGTTCTTTTTACTATAAATTCTTCTGTTATTCCTAATTTATTTGCCAAAAATTCATTATTTATTTTTTGTTTTGGCAAATATGAACCTGTAGAAATTATTTTTATATTTTCCACATTTAACCTCATTTCTTATCTAAATTACAAATCTGTTTGAAAAATTAGTTATATCTTTTAACTTTTTTCTATTCTTTTATTTTATATAATATTTTTTTATTATTTACTATTAACCTGACTGGTCGACTTCTAGTTTGTTTTCAAAAAAATATACCTAAAATTTTCTTAATATTTGTATTTGTTGAAAATTTTAGGCACACAATAATTATTTATCTCTTAGCAAAAAAAATAGATAGCTAAAAACTATCTACTTTTAATTTTACTATCTATTTTGTTGTTTCCTCAGTTTCTACTGCATAAACACTAACTTGTTTTTTATCTCTTCCAAGTCTTTCAAATTTAACTGTTCCATCTATTAATGCAAATAATGTATCATCACTACCAATTCCTACATTTTTACCTGGATGGAATTTTGTTCCTCTTTGTCTTACTAGGATATTTCCTGCTAAAACAAATTGTCCATCTGCTCTTTTAAGACCTAAACGTTTAGACTCACTGTCTCTACCGTTTTTAGTACTACTCTGACCTTTTTTATGAGCCATGTTTATTTCACTCCTTTCTAGTTTTGGTTATTCTGCTTTTTTCAAACTACGCTTCAACTTTTTCTGTTTTTTCTGCTTTTGGTTCTGCAGCTTTTCTTGTAGCTTGAGCAACTTTAGTAATTTCTACTTTTGTATATGGTTGTCTATGACCTTGAGTTCTTCTATAGTTTTTCTTTGCTTTGTATTTGTAAACTATAATTTTCTTTCCTTTTCCGTGAGAAACTACTTTACCTTCTACTTTAACACCTTTTACGTAAGGAGCTCCAACTTCTACTTTTTCATCATTAGAGAATAATACAACATTACTAAAAGTAACTTTTTTTCCTTCTTCTACATCTAATTTTTCAAAGAATACTACATCTCCTTCTGATACTTTGTATTGTTTTCCACAGCTTTCAATTATTGCGTACATATAGTACACCTCCCTTATTTGTATACTCGCTAAGCATAAAATACTAGGTAGTTAAATATTATTTAACTTTTCAACCCGACTTAGGCGGCTTACAGGTAAATATTTTAACATATATTTTTTTATTTGTCAATTTTTTCTAAATGAAATTCTAAATAATCTGAACTAATTAATTTAAATTCTATTCCTTCTATATTTCCTTCAACTGCATCTATATGTGATTTTCCATGTAAATGTGCATAATAACATCTTTTTATATTATACTCTTTTAATTTATCTAAAAATTGAGATTCATATGTATATTCGTTTTTCATCATTACTTTTGAGATTGGCGGATAATGAAATATTGCTATTATTTCTTCATTTTCTTGTTTTTTTATTGCATCTTGAATAGATAGTTCTAACCTTGCTAATTCTCTATTCATCATTTTTTCATTATTTTGTCCTTCTAGCAAGTTCCAACCACGAGTTCCTACAAATATTTTATCTTCTATTTTTATACTATTATTATATAAAAATTCGATATTAGAAAAATTGTTTTCTTTTAAAAATTTATTCATATTAGTAATAGTTGTCCACCAATAGTCATGATTTCCTTTTATAAAAACCTTCTTTCCTGGTAAACCTTGTAGATATTTAAAATCTAAATATGTATCTTCTAAATGCATTGCCCATGAAAAGTCCCCTGCTAATATAACAGTATCTCCGTTTTGTACTTTTTCTATCCAATCTTTTTTTATTTTTTCTTCATGTTCATTCCAGTTAGTTCCAAAAATATTCATTGGCTTTTCTTTTGCAAATGATAAATGCAAATCTCCTATAATATAGATTGACATATTTTCCCTTTCTACATTTTTATTTCTTTTCATTTTCAAATTCAATTTTTAAATTTGGAATAGCATTTAATGTTAATGTTGCTTTTTTTCCTTTTATATATTCATAATATCCTGATGCTGCTATCATTGCAGCATTATCAGTACATAAAACTGGTTCTGGATAATATACTTTTAAGTTTTCCTCTTCACTTAACTCTTTAAATTTACTTCTGATATATGAATTTGCTGAAACTCCTCCTGCTAATGCTACAGTGTTTAAATTTAATTCTTTTACTGCTTTTTTTGTATTATCTACTAGTACTTGTGTAACTGCATTTTCAAAACTTACTGCTAAATCTGCTTTATTTACCTGTGGATTTTTATTATATAAGTTTATTACTGCTGTTTTTATTCCACTAAAACTAAAATCTAAATTTTCAAAATATGTTTTTGGTAAATTTATGTTGTTATTTCCTTGTTTTGCAAGTTTATCTATTTTAGGTCCTCCTGGATACCCTAAGCCAATTACTCTTGCTACTTTATCAAATGCCTCTCCTATAGCATCATCTCTTGTTTTTCCTAAAATTGCAAATTTATTATATTCCTTTACATGCACTAAGTGTGTATGTCCTCCTGATATTACTACACATAAGAAAGGTGGTTTTAACTCTTTATGTGATATATAGTTTGCTGCAATATGTCCTTCTATATGATTTACTGCAACAAGTGGCTTTTTTGCTGCATAGCTTAATGCTTTTGCATATGAAACACCTACCAAAAGTGCACCTACTAAACCTGGTCCATATGTACATGCAATTGCATCTATATCTTCTAGTTTCATATTAGCTTCACATAGAGCTTTTTTTACAACATTTGAAATTGCCTCTACATGATTTCTTGAAGCAATTTCTGGTACAACGCCTCCAAATTTTTCATGAATATCTATTTGTGAACTTATAACATTAGATAATACTTCTCTTCCATTTTTCACAACAGAAGCAGCAGTTTCATCACAACTTGATTCTATTCCTAATATATATATATCTTTATCTTTCATTTCTATATTTCCTATAAAAGGAATGTTCCTCCTATTCCTAATAAATGTGAGCATAGCCATAAGATTCCACTATATGTTGCGTTTATAATTGGAGAGATAATCCATCCTGCTATTCCTGTTATCCATATTGCAATGAATACTATATAGAATATATGTCCATTTCTATCCATCCATACTTTTGCATTATATGGTAAAAAGTGTCTTAGTATTTTTGAACCATCTAATGGAGGTAATGGTATTAAATTAAATATGCCTAAACCTACATTTATTACAGCTGTAATTGATATTAATGAGCGAATTACTAAGCCAACATTACTTACTAAAAAATTATATGGTGCAAATTTTATTATAATACAATCAATTAATGTAAATACAAATGCTAGTATAATATTCATTAAAGGCCCTGCTATTGAAACTATAGCATCCCCCGCAGATTGAGATATCTTTCTTGTAAAATTTCTCGAATCTATTTCTACTGGTTTTCCCCATCCAAATCCTGCAAATAATAGTAAGATTGAACCTATCGGATCTAAATGTGCTAATGGGTTTAATGTTAATCTTCCTTGTCGTCTAGGTGTATCATCTCCTAATTTATCTGCTGCAAATGCATGTGCAAATTCATGAAATGTAATTGCTATTAACACTGCCGGAATTGTTAAAATTAAATTCATCAAACTTGCCGGATTTTGTAAGTATGATGCTAATGAGAATATGATTAATATTCCTATAATTATATAAAAAATTCTATTATCAAATCGAAACATAAAACTATCCTTTCTTAAATTTATAATATTGTTATTATATCATAATTTTTTATTTAATCTTAGCCATGTGTATAGTCATGTTGTTTTTATTCGTTTTTCGAGTCTAAAGTATGATTAACAAAAAAGCAATATTTTATAATATTACTTTTTTGCATGCTAAATTTAAATAGTACTATTTTTTAATTCTTTTATACGTATTGTAATTTAATAATGTTCTAATTCAAAGGTTTCATTGTTGGGAATAATAATACGTCACGAATAGATACAGAGTCTGTTAATAGCATAACTAATCTATCAATTCCAATTCCTAATCCTCCTGTTGGTGCCATTCCATATTCAAGTGCATTTATATAATCTTCATCCATCATTCCAGCTTCTTCATCACCATTTTCTCTAGCTCTTATTTCTTCTTTAAATCTTTCATATTGGTCCATTGGATCATTTAATTCTGAAAATGAATTTCCATATTCTCTTCCACCTATAAAGGCTTCAAATCTTTCTGTTAAACGACTATCTTTTTTGCATTTCTTTGCTAATGGTGAAATTTCTATTGGATAATCATATATAAATGTTGGTTGTATTAATGTTTCTTCTACATATTCATCGAAGAATAGACTTATTATATTTCCTCTTGTTTCTTTTCCTGCTGGAATTTGTATTTTTCTTTCCTTAGCTAATTTTACTGCCTCTTCATCAGTTTCTATAGTATTAAAATCTATTCCTGTTACTTCTTTTACACTGTCTATCATACTAATTCTTTTCCATTTTCCACCTAATTCAATTTCAGTTCCTTGATATGTGATTTTAGTTGTTCCACAAACTTTCATTGCACATTTTTGGAAAATTTCCTCTGTTATATTCATCATATCGTGGTAGTCTTGATAAGCTGCATATAATTCCATCATTGTAAATTCAGGGTTATGTCTAATATCCATTCCTTCATTTCTAAATACTCTACCTATTTCATATACTTTATCATATCCACCTACAATTAATCTTTTTAAGTTTAATTCTAAGGCTATTCTTAAGTACATTGCAATATCTAATGTATTATGGTGTGTTATAAAAGGTCTTGCTGTTGCTCCACCTGATATTGTATTTAATATTGGTGTTTCTACTTCTAAATATCCTTTTTCACCTAAGATATTCCTAATTTCATTTATAATTTGACTTCTTTTTCTAAATGTTTCTTTTACTTCTGGATTCATTACTAAGTCAACATATCTTTGTCTATATCTTAAGTCTACATCTTTTAAACCATGAAATTTTTCTGGTAATGGTCTTAATGATTTTGAAAGTAATATTACTTTTTTAGCATGTATTGAAATTTCTTCTGTTTTAGTTTTGAATACAAATCCTGTTATTCCTATTATATCTCCAATGTCCCATGTTTTAAAAGCTTTATATTCTTCTTCTCCTAAATCATTTATACTTACGTAACTTTGAATTTTTTCATCACTATCTAATATAGTACAAAATGATGCTTTTCCCATTATTCTTTTTGCAATTATTCTTCCTGCAACAGACACTTCTTTTTGTTCAAAGTTCTCATAATTTGTTTTTATTTCTCCTGCTGAATTAGTTCTATCAAATTTTGTAATTTCATATGGATTTTTTCCCTGATCTTGTAATTCTTTTAATTTATCTTTTCTTATTTGTATTAAGTGATTTTCATCTAATTCTACTTCTTGATTTTGATTATTATTTTTTTGCATTTTTCCCTCTCCTTTTTTGTTTTTTAACAAATTTCCACTTATAATATTTATGTTAATAAAATGATGTTTTATTAATTTTATATACATTAATAGCGTGTTTATTATAATATATTTTTACAATAAAATCAAGTTTTTCCATTATTTTACTTTTTAGTATATCTACTAATTCATATTTCTTAATGCCATTGCATGTTCTAATGCTATTTTACTTACTTCTCCACTAGCAATTCTTGCAATTTCCTTTATAGTTTCTTCTTCATCTAATCTTTTTACTTGTGTTTTTGTTTTATCATTATCTGTAACTTTACTTATATAATAGTTAAATTTACCTTTTGCTGCAATACTTGCTAAATGAGTAATACAAAGTATTTGATGATTTTTTGAAATTTTTTTCATTTTTTCTGCTACTGCTTTTGCAGCCTTTCCACTAATTCCTGTATCTATTTCATCAAAAATAAGTACAGGTACTTTGTCCACATCTGCTAAAACTGATTTTATAGCCAACATAATTCTTGACATTTCTCCTCCTGATGCTATTTTTATTAATGGTTTTTCTTCTTCTCCAACATTTGTACATATTAAAAATTCTATTGTATCTAAGCCATTTTTATTAAAGTCTTCTTTTAATGTGACTTTTGCGTTAAACTTTGCATTTTTCATTTCTAAATCTTGTAATTCTTTATTAATTTTATTTGATAATTCTATTGATTTTTCTTTTCTTATTTGATTCATTTTCATAGAATACTCATACATTTTTTCTGATAATTTAATTTTTTCTTTTTTTAATTTTTCATTATTTTCTTCTGAGTTTTCTATTTTTTCTATTTCTTTTTGTATTTGTTCTTTGTATTCTAAAATTTCTTTTATACTGTTTCCATATTTTCTTTTTAACTCATGTATTAAGTTTAACCTTTCTTCCACATTTTCAATTTCACTTGTATCCCAATACATATCTTCATTCATATTTGAAATATCTCTAGCTATTTCTTGAATGTCATAATATACATTTTTTAATTCTGTTAATTTTATTTCATATTTTTTATCTAAATTTTCGATTTTTTCTAGTGCTTTTATAGTAATATTAATTGATTCAATAGCCCCTTCTTCTAATGCATTATTGGCAGTTTGTAAATTTTCTGCTATTTTTTCTGCATTTTGAATTATTTTTCTTTTTTCTTCTAATTCTATTTCTTCTTCCTCTTTTAATTGTGCAACTGTTATTTCTTGTAATTGATATTTTAAAAGGTCTAATCTTCTTTGCTTTTCTTTATCATCTCCATAGTTTTGATTTAATTCATTTTCAATTTGACAGTATCTATTAAATAAATTTCTATATTCTAGTTTATAGGTTTTTATTTCTTCTCCTATATAGCTATCTAAATATGCTATATGAGATGTTTTATCTAATATTGTTTGATTATCGTTTTGTCCATGAATATCAATAATATCTTTCATTACTTCCTTAAGTTCTGTAACTGTTACCATTCTACCATTAATTTTACACATATTTCTTCCATTTGCATATACTTCTCGAGATACAATAATATTTCCATCTATTGACAAAGGATGTTCTGGCATATATATACATGCTTCTATATATGAATAATTTTCTCCCCTTCTTATCATTTCTTTTGAAAAACGATTTCCTGCTATAATTCCTAATGAATCTATTATTAATGTTTTCCCAGCTCCTGTTTCTCCTGTTAATACATTAAAACCATTATCTAAATCTATATTTAAATCATCTATTATCCCTATATTTTTAATATGTATTGTTGTAATCATGTTTTTCCTCCTAGTTTGTCCACAATAATTTTATAATAATACGAAATGCTTTTACATTTCATATTATTATAGCAATTTGTATTATTTTATTTTATTTGCTTGTAGTTGGAACTCTCCCATATTTGTTTTTGCATAAATATTTAGCTTATTTCCTATTAATTCTGCTATTATATTATATTGCAATGATAACATATTGTTCTTTAAGTTTCCTTTCATAAAGCATTTATTTCCTTCTACTTTTCCACCATTAATTTCATTTTTCATTCCCATCATTTCTATCATACCAGTTAAGTTGTTTCCATTAGTTTTTAAATATATTCGTGCATTCATCGGGCCCATTGGCGTTTTTATGCTAGTTTCATATATCCCATCCATTAAAAATCCTCCTTTTAAATTAGTATATGCATATTAGTATTGTAAATTTCCTATTTCTTTTGTATATTTTTCATAATTTGGCATATATTTTTCTATCATTTGATAAAATGATGTTGTATGTTTTTTATATCGTAGATGGCAAAATTCATGTAATACTATATATTCAATAGTTTCCTTTGAGTATTTTACTATTTTAGGATTAAAAATTATTTTCTTTTGTTCTATGCATTTTGCTAAATTTCTTTCCATCACATTGATTTCGTAATCTTCTGGAGCAAAATCTAGCATAACTCTTATTTTTTCCATAATATTTTCAATTTCTCTTTCTGCTACCATTTGATACATTTTATCTACTAACATTTTTGTTATTTCTTGATATCCTATTTTTTTATATTTATTAGGAAGTTCTATTTTTATTATTTGTTTTTCTATTTTTAATGATGGAATTTTTATATTTTTATAAGTTACACTTATCTGATAATTTTCTCCAAATAATTTTATTTGAGTGAATTTTATTCTTGTTCTTTCCTCATATTCTTTTAATTTACTTAATATCCATTGTTTACGTGTTGATACAATTTTTTGTATTTGAGTATTTGTAGCATACCAAGGAGCATTAATTACAACTTCACCATTTTGGATTGATATATATAAATCTGAATCATAAGCTTTATTTACTGTATATGTAATAATATTTTCTTTTTCTTTTAATACATTCATAATTAACTCTCCTTTTCTTATAAGAACTTTTGTTTGTTTTGATGCTTTTATTTTATTACTTATTTTTTATTTTGTCAATACTTTTTACAAAATTTTGTTCGTTTATTTTTTCATAATAAGAGTATCTTTATTATACATATATTTTGCTCTTAAAATGTAAATAAATTAATGAGTTTTAAACTAATTGTTTAAAAAAATAGCAAGGAATTCCTTACTATTTTGGTCTTATATTCTAAGAAAACATTTTTTGTATTCTTTTCATTGCTTCTTCTGTATTTTCTTTAGTGTTAAATGCTGATAGCCTAAAGTATCCCTCTCCACTTGGTCCGAAACCTACTCCTGGAGTTCCTACAACATTTGCTTCTTTCAATAGCACATCAAAAAATTCCCAAGATTTCATATTATTTGGACATTTCATCCATATATATGGTGAATTTATGCCTCCATATACTAAAATACCAACTTTTTTTAATTCTTCTAAAATGATTTTGGCATTTTCTTTATAATATTGTATATTTTTCATTATTTCACTTTTTCCATTTTCAGAATATACTGCTTCTGCTCCTCTTTGAATTATATATGATGTTCCATTAAACTTTGTACATTGTCTCCTTTTCCACATTTTGTTTAGCTCGTATTTTATTTCTTTTGGAACTACAGTATATGCACATCTTATTCCTGTAAAACCTGCCGTTTTTGAAAAACTTCTAAATTCTACTGCTACTTTTTTTGCATCTTCTATTTCATATATAGAATGTGGAATATTTTCTTCCTCTATAAATGCTTCATATGCTGAATCAAATAAAATAATACTTTCATTTTCAATTGCATAATCTACCCATTTTTTTAATTGTTGTTTATTCAATACTGTTCCAGTTGGATTATTAGGAAAACATAAATAAATTATATCTACTTTTTCTTTTGGCAATTCTGGTTCAAAATTATTTTCTTTTGTTACTGGCATATATACTACTTTTTCGTATTTTCCATTTGTGAATTTACCTGTTCTTCCACTCATTACATTAGTATCTAAATATACAGGATATACTGGATCAGTAATAGCAATTATATTATTTTCTGAAAATAGTTCTTGAAAGTTTGCTGTATCACTTTTTGCTCCATCTGAAATAAATATTTCATCTATTTCTAAATTTATTCCACGCTTTTTATAATCTTCTTCTACTATCTTTTCTCTTAAAAATTCATATCCCTGTTCTGGTCCATATCCTCTAAAGGTTTCTAAATGTGACATTTCTTCTGCTGCATTTTTCATAGCGTCTGTAATTATTGTTGGAATTGGTAATGTAACATCTCCTATTCCAATTTTTATAATTGATTTTTCTGGATTCATTTTTTGATATTCTGCAACTTTTTTAGATATTGTTGAAAATAAATAGTTTTCTTGTAAATTTTGATAATTTTTATTTAATTGTACCATATTATGTCCTCCATTTCTCCTTCAAATACACTTCTTGCTGGGCCTGTCATATATACATGATTATCATTTTTGTTCCACTCTATTTCTAATTTTCCTCCTAACAATTCGACTAATACTTTTCTATCTAATATATTATTTAAAACTCCTGCTACAACACATGCACAAGCTCCTGTTCCACATGCTAATGTTTCTCCTGCTCCTCTTTCCCATACTCTCATTTTTATTTTATTTTTATTAATTATTTCTATCCATTCAACATTTGTTTTATTAGGAAATATTTCGTTTTTTTCGATAATTGGTCCATATTTTTCTATTTCAAAATTGTCTACATTTTTTATTGTAGATATTGCATGAGGATTTCCCATTGAAACACATGTAAATTTAAATTTCATATTTTGTGCTTCTATTGTAACAATATTTTCTTTTGAAGATATTGGAATTTTAGTAACATCTAAAATTGGTTCTCCCATATCAACTTTTACTTTTTCTACTTTTCCATTAGTAACCTCTAGTTGTAATTTTTTTATACCTGCTAATGTTTCAATTTCAACTTCAGTTTTTTTAGTTAGATTTTTATCATATACAAATTTTCCTACACATCTTATTCCATTTCCGCACATTTCTGCTTCACTACCATCACTATTAAACATTCGCATCTTGAAATCAGCAATATTGCTTTTGCAAATTAAAATTAGACCATCTGAACCTACTCCAAAATGTCTATTGCTCATAAATTTAGCTAGAGAAGATTCATTTTTTATATCTTGCTTTTTTGAATAACAATCTATATAAACATAATCATTCCCTAGCCCTTCCATTTTTGTAAATTTTATCATTTTTATCACCTCTTAAAGGTATTGTTTAAAACAAAAATGTAATTACATTTTTGTTTTCTTATTCTACCATATATATGCAAAAAAGGAAAGAGTATTCTAAATATTTAGAATACTCAAAATAAAAGGGGATATTATTTTTATTAATTTCTTATAGGCATCTACTTCCTTCCTAAATTAAATATATTTATATGTTTTTGTCATTTTTCCTTATTGTTACAAATAGCTAATTTCTTATAGGCTTTCACTTCCTTCCTCTTTGTTATTCTTATTTTACCTTGTTTTTATGTCCTTTTCTTGTTTAATAATTGTTTTTATCGTAAAGTATATGTGAATAATTTGTGTCTTATTTTTATCATTTTTTATATTTTAATTAATTTAAAATTTTAAATTTAAAATTTAAAATTTTTTTCACTTTTTTTTAAAAAAGTGTTGACATTTTATTTAAAATCTTGTATACTTAATCTCGTCAGCAAGACATGGTCGCTTAGCTCAGCTGGGAGAGCATCTGCCTTACAAGCAGGGGGTCATAGG
>CAUWFE010000029.1:0-18060 GCA_963558185.1 uncultured Clostridia bacterium | reverse complement strand
TATTTTTCTTAAAATTTTCTTTCTATTTTTTCCCCAGATTATTTAACTCATATACTATTTAGTCAGTATGTGTACAAATATATTAGAACAAGCTTTTTTATTTTAAAGCCTTTTTTATATAATTTAAATATCCGTTAAACAACCATCTGTATTTTAATTGCAAATTTTACTTTAGATAGTTTAAAAGAACTAGATTTTCTTTCTAAATGGAAGTTAATCGACTTAAATGGCAGAAAAAAAGTGTTGACAGACCTTATTGAGATAGATATAATAGAACTACCTAAAATACATAGCTTTGACAAGAATAAGCAAAGCAAAATTTTAAATTGGCTATATTTTTTAGAAAATCCAAGTTCAAAGGTTGTTGATAATATTATGAAAGAGAATAAAGCTATTAAACAAGCAAAAGATAAGTTACAAGAAATGAGTTATGACGATAAAATGCAAAGATTACAAGAATTAAGAGAAGCTGCAATTTACGAAGAAAATACAGCAAAATCAACTTCTTTTCGTGCTGGTTTAGAGCAAGGCCTAGTAAAAGGAAAAGCAGAAGGTAAAATTGATGGAAAACGAGAAAAACAAATTGAAATTGCTAAAAAAATGAAAAAGGAAGGACTTGAAATTGAATTAATTTCAAAAATGACAGAACTTTCCATTGAAGAAATTAAGATTCTTTAACCCTATGTTTCAATAATATCTATTACTTTAAGTTAGCACGGCACTTTGCTTAAATTTGTAGTATCTATTTTGAAATTTTATATATGCTACAATGTAGATAAAATATATAACAGTAAAAAAACAACTTAATGAAAGTTGTTTTTTACTGCTATATATTATTTTCTACCTTTATGTTCTAAATTATCTAAGTTATCTAATGCTTTTCCTGTTCCTAGTGCTACACATGATACTGCATCTTGTGCTATCATTACATTTATTCCTGTTTTTTCTTGTAATAATTTATCTAGTCCATCTACTAAACAGCCTCCACCTGTCATGTAAATTCCTCTATCGCTAATATCTGCTGCAAGTTCTGGTGGAGTTCTTTCTAAAACTGAATGAACACTATCTACTATCATTAATGCAGGCTCCATCAATGCTTCTAACATTTCACTTGAACGAATTACTACTGTTTTTGGTAAACCTGTTACTAAATCTCTTCCTCTAATTTCCATTTCTGAATCTTGAATTTTTGGAAATACACAGCCTATATTAATTTTTAAATCTTCTGCTGTTCTTTCCCCTATCATAATATTATGTTTTCTCTTTATATATTTTACTATAGCTTCATCAAATTTATCCCCTGCTATTTTTAGTGAATTACTAACTACAGAACCGCCCAAAGAAATTACTGCAATATCTGTTGTTCCTCCACCAATATCTACTACCATATTTCCACAAGGTTTTGATATATCAATTCCAGCTCCAATTGCTGCTGCTATTGGCTCTTCTATTAAATATACTTTTCTTGCACCTGCTTGTGTTGCTGCATCTATTACCGCTCTTTTTTCTACTTCTGTTACTTGTGAAGGAATACAAATCATTATTCTTGGCGAAAATATTACTTTTCCGCATATTTTATTTATAAAGTATTTTAGCATTTTTTCTGTAATTGTATAGTTTGAAATTACACCCTCTCTTAAAGGTCTTGTAGCTACTATGTTACCTGGTGTTCTTCCGAAGCATTCTTCTTGCTTCTTTTCCTACTGCTAGCACATTACCAGTATAATTATCAACTGCTACAACTGCTGGTTCTCTTAGTACTATTCCTTTTCCTTTCACATAAGCAATTACACTTGCTGTTCCTAAATCTATCGCAATATCTTGCCCAAAGCCAAACATTTGCATCTTCCTTTCAGCTCTTTATTTCTTTTATTACAAAACTATTACAATTATATTACGTTTTTGTTAAAATATCAATGTTTTTATATAAAAAAATAGAGAATATTTCTATTCCCTATTATTATTTATTATTTTTTTATTTTTATACCTAATTTTTCCAATTAGTCTACTTTTTCAAACATATCTTTTCCTACTCCACATAATGGACAAACCCAATCATCTGGAATATCCTCAAATTTTGTTCCTGGAGCAATTCCACTATCTGGATCTCCTATTTCTGGATCATAAATATATCCACAAGCTAAACATTTATACATACCTTTTTCCTCCTCTTTTAATTTAAAAAATTCTTTATAACCTATGCATACTACTGCAATTACCATTAAAGCAAATGATAAAGCTTTCCATATTCCACTTTCAAATAGTATTAGTGCAAACATTCCACATACAAGGGTAACTCCATATAAAATAAATACTGCTTCTCTTTGTGAAAATCCTTTTGCTATTAATTTATGATGTAAATGACCTTTATCTGCTTGTAATACTGCTTTTAAAGACTTTCCTTTTACTAATCTTCTAACAATTGCAGTTAATGTATCTAATATTGGAAATCCTAATACTATAATTGGTAATACAACTACAAAAGCTGTTGCTGTTTTTGCTACCCCTAGAATTGATACTACTGCTAGTGTAAATCCTATAAAATTCGAGCCAATGTCTCCAATAAAAGTTTTAGCTGGGTTAAAATTAAATGGTAAAAATCCTGCTAAAGCTCCTGCTAAAGCTGTAATCATTATAATCGCAATTAATGGTGATTCATTTAATGCAAATATTATTAATAAGAATACACATGATATTATAGCTATACCAGAAGATAATCCATCTAATCCATCTATTAGATTAATTGCATTTGTGATTCCAATAATCCATACTAATGTTAACAAGGTAGAAAATATATTGTTTAACATTATATTTCCTTCAAAAAATGGAATTGTAAGATTATCAATTCTTACCCCGCAAATTATTACAATTATTGCTGCTATTGTTTGACCTGTTAGTTTTGTTAAAGGATGTATACCTTTTATATCATCAAAAAAGCAAAAACTACTAAGTACTAATGTTCCTAGCACAAACCCTATTAATTTTAAATAATAGGATTCTTCGCCAAATATATTTAAATTGCCTTCTATTGAAGATGTTATTATTAAATATATTGTAGATAGTAGAAAACCAATTATAATTGCTGGTCCTCCGAATTTAGGCATTGCTTTTTTATGCATTCTTCTTTCATCTTTTGGTATATCTACTGCTCCTATTTTTTTTGCTATTTTTATTGTATATGGTGTTAAAATAAAAGATGTAATAAAAGCTAGCAAAAATGCAATTACTATGTCTCCCCACATAGGCTACCTCCTATGTTTTTTAATATAACACATATATTACACTTACGCAATATTTTAACACATTTTTTTGTAAATTATTTATATTCCTTTTCTAATTTTTCATTTGTATATATTTTTGCTATTAATTGCAATGTTTTTTTATTTTCTTCTGACATATTAAAAGAATATATTTTTTTTGCTGGTGCTTTTATTATATAATATATTGCTTTTAATATTGTTATATTTATTCCTATGGCACCTGTATCTTGCTTACTACAAGTTTTACATTTAACACCATTATCTAAAATGCTAAATGATGTTAATTTTTCTATATTTTTTTCTCCACATTCTACGCACTCACTAATATTGGGAGTCAAACCTAATAAGCTAATTAATCTTAATTTAAATATTGATGTTATAAAATCTAATTCCATTGTTGTATTTGATATAACATACAAAGTATTTAAGTATAACTGTAAAATTTTATAGGTACTTTGATTTTCATATGTAACATCTTGTATAATTTTTGTTATATTTGCTGCATATTCTAATTTATCTAAGTCTATTCTAATGTTATAAAATAGCTCTATAGTTTCACAAGAATTTAAAGTATATGTATGTGATGAACTTTTAAATATCATATATTCTCCAAAACATAAGAATTGAGTTGCAGACATTAATTGGCTTTTGGGTCTTCTTGCACCTTTTGCCGAACACTCAATTCTTCCATTTGGAGTTAATAAAGTAATCATTTTATCAAAGTCTCCCATGTTGCTTTCTTTTATTACAATTCCTTTTACTTTTATAGTTCCCATCTGTTTTTCCTTTTATTATTTTTTATAAAATTCTGTATCAATTCCTATATTTTTTCCTAAGTTATTTTGAATATTATTTGTTTGTATATTTTCTTTTTTTTCCATGTTCTCTAGTTGTACTAATTCTAAGTATGAATCAATACTTCCTGTGTTTTTAAAGGTATTCCAAGCCATTTGTTTTATCATACTATTCATCTCCTTTAAAATTTTATATTTTTCCTTAGTTTCCCTTTTTTATAAAAAATTATACTTGAAAATTTTTACTTTAATTTAAATTTGCTAACTACTTTTTCGTTGTTAATCCAGTCTTTATTTACTTTAACCCACAATTGTAAGTTTACTTTTGTTCCTAGTATTTTTTCTAAGTCTTCTCTTGCATATGTTCCTATTTTCTTTAACATACTTCCGTTTTTTCCTATTATTATTCCCTTATGTGAATCTCTTATACAATAAATAGTTTCTTCTATATGATATATTGGTTCTTTATTTGCTGTCTTTTTTAGTTTCATTTTTTCGGTTTCTACATAAATTCCATGTGGAATTTCATCTTGTAATAACCTTAGTGCTTTTTCTCTTACTGTTTCTTCTGCTAGTTGTCTTAAAGTTTGATCTGTATACTCTTCTTTATCATAATATGCTGGACCTGGTTTTAAGTTATTTTCTATTTCTTGTAATAGTGTTTCTATATTTTCTTTTTTAGTTGCTGAAACTGGTACTACTGCACAAAAATCATATTCTGCTTGATATAATTTTATTAATTTTAATAATTTTTCTTTATTCTGAACCATGTCAATTTTATTCATTACTAAAATTACTTTTTTATTATTTTCTTTTAACTTTTCTAATATTCTTGTATCTCCTCTTCCAATTTCCTCTGAAGTTGCATCTATTACAAATAGTATTACATCTACATCTGTTGTAAATGTAAATGTAGTTTCCATCATTGTTTCACTTAATTTGCTTTTTGGCTTATGAATTCCTGGTGTATCTATAAAAATTATTTGTGAATTTTCTCTATTTACTATGGCTCTAATTGCTGTTCTTGTAGTTTGTGTTTTATTTGCAACTGCTGAAACTTTTTCTCCTACTAAAGCGTTTAAAATTGTAGATTTTCCTACATTTGTTCTTCCAATCATTGAAACAAAACCTGATTTAAAATTTTCTTCCATTTTTAAGTTCATTCCTTTCCAAAAGTTTTAAAATTATAGTTTCAAAAAACTTTATTTTCTCTATATATTACACTTTTTAATTATTACGATTAAATTATACTATATTTGTTTTGCTAAATTTGTAGAATTTAGTAATTATTATTAACTATATCAAAAAAAATGCTTTTATTCAATAAAAAAATAACAATTGTTATTTCAATTGTTACTAGATAATAGCTTTTTTATTATTGTTGCTAGAATTTCTTAAATTTCGTAGTAAATCTTAAGGAATGTAATGAAAACTTATATTTTAAGACATTCCTTGTATTAATTTACTGAAAACATTATCTAGTAACTTTCAATTGCTATTTTTTATATTTTAACGATATACATATTTTTGTGGATTTATTTGAGTTCCATTTTTTCTAATTTCAAAATGCAAGTGATTTCCTGTTGAATTTCCTGTTGAACCTACTGCTGCAATAACATCTCCTGCTGTTACTTGCTCTCCTACTTTAGCATATAATTTACTACAATGACCATAATATGTTTGTATTCCATTTCCATGGTCAATTATTATTAAATTACCATATCCACCCATCCAGCCAGAATAAGAAATTTTTCCATCTGCTGAAGCTTTTATTTGTGTTCCTCGTGGTGCTGCAATATCCATTCCTTTGTGTGCATGAGTTCTTATACTTTCCCTTGCACCAAATCTTGATGTAATATGACCACTTACTGGTTTTACACTAAAGTAAACTCCATTAAATGTAGAAGCTTCTATTTCTTTTTGAATTGCTATTTGTTCTTCAAATTCTTCTTCTAAATTTGTTACTACAGATGCTACTTCTACAGTTGGAGTATTTATATCTTGTGTAAATACTTCTTGCACTGTAATATTTAAATTTTCTATTTTATCTGAATATTCTTGCTTTAAGTTTTCTACTGCAAGTTCTGCTTCTTCTTTAGAATTTACTACGCTTCTTTGTTCATCATTTACTGCTACTGCATATAAACGATATGTTGTTATAGATGATTCTTGTATTTGAGTAAATATTTCACTTTCGTTTGTTTGTTTTACATCTGCCATTGTTAATTTATAAGTTGGTGTTTTTGTTAAATCTGTAAATGCTATGTTATCTCCTTGTTTATTTACAATTTCTTCTTGTATTAAGTTTTCAAAACTATTTTTATCTTGTATATAACCAACCTGTACTCCATCTATGCTAACTTCATATACAGGTTTAAATTTGATTAAAATAATTGTAACTACAATTGCAAAAGCAATTAGTAACAACATAAGTAGCCTTACAATATCTTTCGTACAATTTTTTAATTTCAGGTTAAAAATAAATTTCACACTCCTTTTTGCTTATACAGCAACATTTTAATTATACTATATATTGTAATCATTTTCAAATAATTTATTCTAAACCTGATAATTTTATACTTTTATTGTTAATATTAGCATAATATTTTTTTGATTTTTCTATTATTTACTAACTTTTCCTTAATTTTCCTCACTTTTTCTCGTTTTTTCTACTATTGACATTTTATTATTTACTAATTTAATATTTTTTTCTCTTGCACATACACTTTTCTTCCAAATTTAATTTCATTAAATTTTTTCTGCAATTCTATAATTACTATTGGCATTATAGAAATTAATATTGTAAGTAACCATTGAGTATTGTTTAATGCTACTAAGTCAAATATTTCTGCAATTGGTTTTACAACTACTACAATCACTTGCATAAAAATTCCTAATAAAAATGAACCTAATAAATATTTATTTTCTAAAATTCCTATTTTAAATATTGATTCTTCACTTTTAATATTAAAACTATGTACTAATTCTAATATCCCTAATGATACGAAGGCCATTGTTCTTGCAACTTCTAAACCATACAAATAATTTCCTAAACTAAAAGCAAATAATGTAAGCATTCCAAGCATTACACCTTCTGTGAAAATCTTTGCAAATAAACCATCTGCAAAAATACTCTTTTTAGAATCACGTGGCTTTTCTTTCATAATTTGTTCATTTACAGGTTCTAAACCTAATGCAATTGCTGGGAAAGAGTCGGTTACTAAGTTTATCCATAATAATTGTATTGCCAGTAAAGGTGTTTTTAAACCTAAAACTAACCCCATAAATATTGTTACTATTTCACCAATATTTGTAGCTATTAAAAAGTGTATTGCTTTTTGTATATTTTTAAATATCCCTCTTCCTTGTTTTACAGCTTCTACTATTGTAACAAAATTATCATCTGCTAAAATCATATCGGCAGCATTTTTTGCTACATCTGTTCCATTTTTACCCATAGCAATACCTATATCTGCCTTTTTTAATGCTGGAGCATCATTTACTCCATCTCCAGTCATT
This sequence comes from uncultured Clostridia bacterium, assembly GCA_963558185.1. Taxonomy (GTDB): domain Bacteria; phylum Bacillota; class Clostridia; order TANB77; family CAG-508; genus UMGS1663. Next base: position 10,487 of record CAUWFE010000029.1, on the reverse strand, counting down.
GCAACAACAGCCCCAGTGCTTTGAAAAGCTTTTACTATTCTAACTTTATGTTCTGGTGAAACTCTTGCAAATACAGAGTATTTCATTATATTTTTTTCTAATGTTTTTTGGTCTATTTTATCTAATTCCTTACCTGTCATTGCTAAATCATATGGTTTTAAAATTCCTAGTTCTTTTGCAATTGCTTTTGCCGTGATAACATGGTCACCTGTAATCATTACTGTTTTTATTCCTGCTTTTCTACATTGTAGTACTGCTTCTTTTACTCCTTTACGTGGTGGGTCTATCATTCCTATTAAACCAACAAATATTAATTCATTTTCTATATTATTTGTATTTTCACTTTCTAAAATTCTATATCCTACTGCTATAACTCTTAGTGCATGTTCTGCCATATTTTCATTATTTTGTATTATTTGAGATTTCTTTTTATCGTCTAAAATTATTTTTTGTTCTCCATTATCATAAAATTTGCAATTTTCTAATAAAACATCTGGTGCGCCTTTAGTAATAGATATATATTTATTTCCTATTTTATGAATAGTTGTCATCATTTTTCTACTAGAATCAAATGGTATATCTGATACTCTAGGCATATTTTGATATAATTCTTGTTTTTGTATATTTTGTGAAATTGCTGCTTCTAATATTGCTACTTCTGTTGGCTCTCCTTGTACTTTGCTCTTACCGTTTTCCACAGTTACTTCACAGTCTGTGCACATACATGCTAACTCAATTAAATACTTGCTTGTTCTTCCTGTTGTATAATTTTTAACTACTTGCATTTTATTTTGTGTAAGTGTTCCTGTTTTATCTGAGCAAATTACATTACTGCTTCCTAAAGTTTCTACTGCTGGCAATTTTCTAATGATGCTATTTTTCTTTGCCATTTTTGTAACTCCTATTGAAAGCATAATTGTAACTATTGCTGGTAGACCTTCTGGAATTGCTGCAACTGCTAAACCTACAGATGTCATAAACATTTCTAATAGTGGTATTTTCTTAAATATTCCTATTACAAATATTATTATACAAATTATTAAACAGCCTATTCCTAAACTTTTACCTACTTCTGCTAATTTTTTTTGAATTGGAGTTTGTGGTGATTCATCTTCTATAATTAATTTTGCTATTTTACCAACTTTTGTGTTCATCCCTGTTTCTGTTACAATTGCTGTTCCATGTCCATTAACAACTATTGTAGAGGCATGTACCATGTTTAACATATCTCCTATTGGTACCTCTTTTTCTTTTATTTCAGCTTGCATTTTTTCTACTGCTAATGTTTCTCCTGTTAAATTAGATTCTTCTACTTTTAAATTTGAACATTCTAATATTCTAGCATCTGCTGGTACATAATTTCCTGCTTCTAATATAATAAGGTCACCTGGTACTACATTTTCAGTTGCAATAGTAATTGTTTTTCCATCTCTTTTAATTTTTGCAAGTGGTGCTGTCATATTTTTTAATGCTTCTAGTGATTTTTCTGCTTTTGCCTCTTGTACTAGCCCCATTATTGCATTTAAAATTACAATAGCTATTATAATTGCAGAGTCTAAATAATCTCCTGTACCTTCTGCCATTGCAATAATTGCAGAAACAATAGCTGCTATTATTAGTATAATTATCATAAAATCATTAAATTGTTTTATAAATTTTACAAAGATATTTTCTTTCTTTTTTTCTTCTAATATATTTTTTCCATATTCCTGTAATCGCTTCTTTGCCTCTTCTTCGGTAATCCCATTTTTTAAATCAGTATGTAACATTTTTTCTATTTCTTCTTTTTTTATTGTATGCCAATACTTTTGTTCTTTTTTTGCATCACATTGCTTATTTTTTTGTTTACTTAACATATACATTCCTCTCCTTTGTTATGTTTTAATTTATGTATATGCTTGTATCATTTTTTTATGACGCTATTTATATATAAATTTTTAATTAATATATTGTCGAAAAAAGTCACTTTTAGCCTCACAATACATAAAATATTATGAGGTGATAGTCTTTTGATTTATTCTATTTTACTAGCTTTTGTAATTAGTATTGATTCATTTGGTATCGGAATTACATATGGTATGAAAAATACAAAATTAAATTTTATGGCTATAGCTATTATATTTGTAATTTCTATGCTTATATCGTATATTTCTATATTTTTAGGAAGTATTTTTGCTGTTTTTATTGGTTCTAGTTTTTCTTATTTACTTGGGCCTGCAATTTTAATTTTTATGGGCTTATGGATTATTTTTCATAAACAAGAAGATTTAGATTTTGATCATTCTAACAGTATTGATGCTAAAGAAGCATGCTTTTTAGGTCTTGTTCTTTCTATGGATGCAATAAGTATTAGCTTCGGAATTGGAAATATGGACATAAATTATATATTTTTCCCTGTTTTTGTTTCTCTTTTTAATATACTATTCTTAATGATGGGTAAATATATTTCTAATATTATTCGTATAAAACTACGTATTTCAGATAATTTTTGGAATATTTTTTCTGGGTTGATATTAATTATATTAGGCTTTTTTAAACTATTTTGAAAAAAAATAATCTTGCTATTGTAACTTTAGTTAAATAGCAAGATTAAAAAAATATTCACAGGTTACTAGTTATTTTTTACTAGAACTATTGAAATATAATCTTTGAATTAAATGAAAAGATTATATTTCAAAGCATTCTTTAAAATTTCATTGATAATAATTTACTTATTCCGTTTTCTTCCATTGTTATTCCATATACAGTATCTGCTGCTTCCATTGTTCCTTTTCTATGTGATATTACTAAGAACTGTGTTTCTTTGCTAAACTTTTTTAAATATTCTGCATATCTATATACATTAACATCATCTAAAGCTGCCTCTATTTCGTCTAATATGCAAAATGGAGCAGGATTAATTTTTAATATTGCAAATAATAAAGCAATGGCTGTAAATGCCTTTTCTCCACCTGATAAAAGCATCATATTTTGTAATTTTTTTCCTGGTGGTTGTACTCTTATATCTATTCCACATTCTAGCAAATTGTTTTCATCTTCTAATATAAGTTCTGCTTTTCCTCCACCAAAAAGCTCGCAAAATACTTCGTTAAAATTATGATTTATTATTTCAAATTTTTCTTTAAATTGTTCTTTCATATTTTCTGTCATTTCTGAAATTATTTTTCTTAATTTTCCAGCCGTATTATCTAAATCTAATCTTTGTTCACACATAAAGTCATATCTTTCTTTTGTTTTTTTGTATTCTTCTATTGAATCCATATTTACACTACCTAAGCTATGTATTTCACTTCTTAAATTTTGTACTTGCTTAGTTGCTTGTGCTATATTAGATGGCTTTTTATATTCATTAGAAGTATTTGGTGTTAGTTCATACTCATCCCATAATTCATTTACTATTTGTTCTATATCTTGCTCTATTTTATTTTTCTTAGCTTCTACTTTTACTATTTGTTCTTTTAAGCCTTCTAATATTTTAAATTGTTCTATTATTTCATCTTCTTTTTCTAATAATTTTTTACTCTTTTCTTGTCTTTCTTGTTTATCACTTTCTACTATAATTTCACTTTCTTCTATTTGTTTTTTCATTTCATTTATAGTATCTTTTAAAGATTCTATTTTTTCATTAAGTATTATATTTTCTGACTGAATTTGTCTTATTTCAATTTGTTTATTTTGTATACTAGATTCTGCATTTTTCTTATCTTGTTCTATTCTTTCTAGCATTTCTTCTATTGACATATTACTTTCATCAAATGAAGATACAGATATTTTCAAATTTGTTATATCAAAGTTTAAATCATCTATTATTTTTTGACTTTCCTTATTTTTACTTGAAAATTCCTGAATTTCTTTATTTAAATTCTCTACTATTTCATTTATTTTATTTATTTCTTCTTCTTTTTGTAATTTCAATGTTCTATTTTCTTGCTTCTTCTCTTCTAGTTGTTTTTCCTCTTGTCTTAATTTTTCTAATCTTTCTTGTAATTTTTGTATATTTTCATCTATATTAATCATTTTTTGCTTTTCTGTTGCATATTCAATTTCCATTTCTTGAAGTTTTTTCTCTACTTCTGCTTTATTTTCTTTTATTCCATTCATAGATGCTATATACTCTTCTTTTTCTTTTTCAATATTTGCTAATTCCTCTTTAATATTATTTAAATTTAATGTTAAGTCTTCTAATTCACGTCCTCTACCTAATATATTTACAGTTTTTGTTTGTACACTTCCTCCGCTCATTACTCCTGAAGGATTAATTACATCACCTTTTAATGTTACTATTTTAAATTTATGTTTATTTTTTCTTGCAAGTTTAATGGCATTTTCCATATCATCAACTATTACTGTTTTTCCTAGTAAGTTTTTTACTATTTCTGCATATTTTTTATCACAAGATACTAAATTAGAAGCAATACCTATTACACCTTCTATTCCGTTATCTTCTATTTTATCCAATAAATTTGATTTCATAGTAGATATAGGTAAAAAAGAGGCTCTTCCTAAATGATTTTCTCTTAAATATTCTATTAATTTTTTTGCATCTTCTTCTGTTTCTGTTACAATATTTTGTAAATTTGCTCCTAAACAAATTTCTATTGCTGTTTCGTATTCTTTTTTTACAGAAATTAAATTTGCTAATACTCCATGAACTCCATTGTTTAGTTTTTCATCTTTTTCACATGCTAATAATAAATTTTTTACACTTTTTACATATCCTTCTTTTTCTCTTTCTGTTTCTTGTAAAAATTGTAGCCTAGAAGTTTTCATTTGTTTTTCGTAATTTTTTGCATTTATTTTATTAGTATATTCAGCTATTGTTTTTTCATATGTTTCATATTTTTCTACTTCTTTTTGTAGTTCTTGCAGAAATTCATTTCTTGCGTTTTCTAAGCTTGTAAATTCTTTCGTCTTTTCATTTTTTTCAGTACGAACTGCATCTAATTCTGAAATTGTTTGTATTTGTTCTTGTTTAACAGTATTTTTCCTTTTTTCATAATTTTCCCAATTAGCGTCTTGCATGTTTATTTCTGAAGCAATTTCATACTTGTTATCTATACTTTCTTGAACTTTTTTCTTTTTTTCTTCTATTTCTAATTCTTCTTTTGATAATTTATTATTTAATTCTTCTAATTTTTGTTCTTTTTCTTCTAATTCTTTTTTAAATTTTTCTCTATTTGCTATTAAATTTTCCTTTTTTACATTTTTTTGTTCTTTTTCTTCTTCTAACTCTTTTATTCTAGTTTGTAGTTCCTCACATTCAATTTCAAATCTCTTAGAATTATTAACATTGTTTTCTATTCTTTCTTTAGAAATTTCTATTTCAGAATTCATTTTTTCCATTTGATTTGCACTAGCATTTTTCTCATTTTGCATTTCTTCAACTCTAAGAGTAAGTCTATCTATTTCTAATTTTAACTCTTCTTTTAAGCTATTCATCTTTTGTTTTTTATTTTCTTCTTCTTGATATTGATTTTCTAAAATTTCATTATCTTTTATTATTTGCTCAAGTTTTTGTTTATAATCTTCTATATGATATATAAATAAACCTACTTCTATATCTTTTAATTCTTCTTTTAAATTTAAAAATTTCTTTGCCTTTTCTGACTGCATTTTTAATGGTTCTATATTTGCTTCTATTTCTGATAATATATCATTTATACGTAATAAATTAAGTTTTGTTTGTTCTAATTTTTTCTCCGATTCTAATTTTCTTGTTCTAAATTTTACTATTCCTGCTGCTTCTTCAAATATTCTTCTTCTATCTTCTGATTTATTGCTTAATATTTCGTCTATTCTACCTTGTCCAATTATTGAATATCCATCTTTTCCAATTCCTGTATCCATAAACAATTCTAATATATCTTTTAGTCTACATGGAACTTTATTAATAAAATAACCTGTTTCTCCACTACGATATATCTTTCTTGTTACTGTTACTTCATTATACTCTATTGGAAGTCTACCATCTTGATTATCTATAACAATACTTGCTTCTGCAAATCCTAAAGATTTTCTATTTTGTGTTCCTGCAAAAATTATATCTGCTGATGTTTGTCCTCTTAAAGATTTCATACTTTGCTCACCGAGTACCCATCTAATACTATCTGATATATTACTTTTCCCTGAGCCATTAGGTCCTATTACTACTGTAATTCCTGGTTTAAACTGTAATGTTGTTTTATCTGCAAAAGATTTAAAACCTTGTAATTCTAGTTTTTTTAAATACATATTATTATTCCTCGTTTTCTATATTTTTTAGTAATTCTAATCCACTTACTAATTCCATTAAATTTGTATTAGTAGTTTCATAATATTTTTCCAAACTTAAATTATCACTTATCTTTTTTAAAGATATTAATGGTATATTTTCTTTATCACATATTAATGCTATTGAGTGTAATTCCATGTCAAAGGCAATATGTCCTTTTAAATTTGTTGTTGTTACAAAACTTTCTGCACTATAGCAATTTACTTTTGTTACATTTGGAATTGTTAATAATTTTTGATTACCATAATCTGACATTGAATATTGCTCTTCTCCTGGAATATACCATTCATAATTGTAGCTTTTTTCTATTGTTGCCCAACTTCCTATTTTCAAGTCTGTTGAACCTGCATAACCTATATTAATAATTTTTTGAGGCTTTTCATGTGTTAATAAATATTTAGTTAAAGCTATTGCTGTTCTTTGCTTTCCTATTCCTGATATTATTAAATCTTGTTTGCCATTTGTATATATATTATTTTCTAATTTCATATTCATTTTTTTTGCAATGTCTGTTGCTTCTTTTTCCATTGCTATTACATATAGTATTTGTGCCATAGCCTTTTCCTCCTTTTTTGTATTGTATTATAAAATAAAAAATATTTCAATAAAATATTGTATAAAAAAATAATTAATGATATTATTTATATTAATGATTATTAAGGAGATTAAAAATGTTTAAAGAAACTTTTGATTTTTATGATGCAAGTAGTTTAAAAGCTTATAATTTGGATTCATATATGCAATATCAATTAGCAATGTTAGAAAGGCTAGACCCTTTTACCAGAAGGCATAGTGAAAATGTTGCAAATTTAGTTTGTAGAATATGTGAATATTTACATTGTAAAAAAAGTTTTACTGTTCATGCCACTATTTGTGCTTATTTACATGATATTGGCAAACTATTTATTCCATATGAAATTTTAGGTAAGCCAGGTGCATTAACTCCTGAGGAATTTGAAATTATGAAAAAACATACAACTTATGGTTATGATATGTGTGTAAAAGATTTGCGTTTGCGCCCTTATGCTGATGGTGCTTTATATCATCATGAGGCTTTAAATGGAACAGGATACCCTCAAGGGCTTACTAAAAAAGATATTCCATATGTTGCTCAAATAATTAGAGTAGCAGATGAATATGACGCTATTGTTACTAAAAGACAATATAAAACTCACGTAAATATTTCTGAAACTCTAAAAGAGTTAATAAAAGATGCTAAGCCAGAAGATTATTTAAAAACAGTTGCTCTTGATATGATTAGTGAACATTATAGAGATGGTAAAATTAACCCGATTGCTTTAAAAGCTTTATTTAAAGTTGTAATTGATGATACTTATTATGAAATTAGTGGTGTTATTGATTATATTAATTATTTACAAGAACAATTAAAGCGATTAGAAAAAATTAATAACTATGCCCAAAAAGCTGAAAAAGCTAAAAATGATAAAAAGAAGGAATATTATCTTGAAGGTATGCGCCTTTTATTTGCTCAAGGCGAAAATTTTGATAATTATAAGCAAGTAACACAAGATTATAAAAATGCTATTGAAACTCGTAAACAGCATAAAGAAAAATTATATCAAGAAATTAAAATTATTAAAAAATTAAGAGTTTAATTATATTTATAAGGTTTGTAATAAAATACAAACCTTATTTTTTACAAATATGTTAAATTAGCTTTGACAGGTTATCCTTTTAGTTGTACAATATTTTTAGGATTTGTAAGTTTTGTATTTTTAGAAAGGATTTAAAATGAGTAAATTATATGAAAAATATAAAACTTTAAAAAAAATAAAATCAAACTCTACATTATATTTATTTCCATATGGTATCTTTTTTATATTTTTAGAAGATGATGCACGCTTAGTATCTCAAGCTTTAGGACTTAAGCTTGGAAATTTAAATGATTCCATTGTAAAATGTGGATTTCCAATAAACTCTTTAGAAAAATATTCTAATTTATTAAAAAATTTAGGATATAATGTAGAAGTTATAGATATGAAAAGTGATAAAACTTATTCATGTTTAGAATATTTGCATAATGAGCAGCTTGCAAATTTAATGAATGAAATTTGTGATATTGATATTAATAACTTAGCAATTAGAGAAGTATATGACCTACTTTATAAAATTCAAGACACTTTTTCTTCTATCTTAAAGAAAGGAGGCAAAAATGAGTAATACTTCTTCTGCTGATATTAATAAAAAAAATTCAAATTCACCTCTTACTATTTATCAAAAATATCTAGAGCTTATTTACTATACCAATGATATTGTAAGAAAATATCCAAAGTCTGAAACTTTTAGCTTAGTTGAAGAAATAAAAAAATCTATATACACTGGTCTTAGAAATATTATGTATGCAATTAAAAGCTATAAGCCTAATGATAAATTAAAATATTTAAATGAATTAGATATAAATTTGAATTTGTTAAAAATTCAAGTTCGTTTATCCTATAAATATAAATATATTACTATGCAAAATTACACTTTTTGGAGCTCTTTAATTACTGATATTTGTAATATGTTGGGAGGTTGGATTAATTCATGCCTAAAACGATAAAAAATCAATTTTATAAGAATTTAACCTTTCAAAAATTATATGAAGCACATTTAAGAGCTCGCATGCATAAAACTCATAAAAGTGAAATTATTGAATTTGAAATGAATTTAGAAAATAATTTAACAAATTTGCTACATAATATACAAAATCATACTTATCGCTTAGGTAAATACTATACTTTTACACTTTATGAACCAAAAAAGAGAATAATTGCTGCTTTACCATATAAAGATAGAATAGTTCATCAATGGTATGTTAAAGAGTTTATGATTCCATACATAGTTCCTAAATTTATTTCTAATACATTTGCATGTATAGAAGATAGAGGTACTCATAGTGCTGCAAAACGTGTACAAGAATATATGATTGAATATGAAAAAAAATATTCCCAATATTGGGTTTTAAAATGTGATATTCGTAAGTTTTTTTATAATATTAATCCACACATTTTATTTAATATAATGAAAAAATATATTTCTGATAAAGAACTTTTGAAATTTACAAAATTACTTATTTTTGATAGCAGACCTTCTATTAATAGTTCTGTTGGTATACCTATAGGTAATTATACTAGTCAATTTTTTGCAAATACCTATTTAAATGAATTAGACCAATTTATAAAACATAATTTGCATATACGAGCATATGTTCGCTATATGGACGATTTTATTTTACTTCTAAATAGCAAAGAGGAATGCAAAGAGATTAAGAAAAAAATAGAAATTTTTTTATGGGAGCATTTACGTTTAACTTTAAATGATAAATCAAGATATTATCCATATAAAATGGGAGTTAATTTTTGTGGATATCGCATTTTTCCAACTCATAGTTTATTGCGTACCTCTAGTAAAACAAAAATAAAAAATAAAATTAAAAAATGGAATAAACTATACCATAATAATTCATTAAATATTTATTTTGCAAACCAAAGCTTAAATTCTTGGCTTGCTCATGCTTCTCATTGTAATTCTTATTATTTAAGAAAAAAAATAGTTCAAAAATGTGATTTTTTATTAACAGATTCTGTATATACAGAAATTGAAAACAATTTAATTCAAGATACTAAAAATTTTAATTTATTCGATATTAATTAAATTCGAAAAGGACCTTTTAAAGGTCCTTTTCTCCTTGCCATTTCACCATTTTGCTACTAAAGCAAGTTCTTTATTCATGTGTTTATGATATAAGAACATGTCTTCCGCTTATACCAATGGAATTAAACTTCTTTGATACAAAACTAGTTGTTATTTATTTTTTGTTTTACTCTCGGTATTGTCCTTGAACAATACCCCTCTGAGTTAGGAACCCTAAGTTCCTATGTGTATCGAAGTGCTAAGACACGGGCACGACCACCGGGCGGAACCCATCATTGTAATTGCTATTGCCATTATTACGATTGAAATAGAAGCTACCAGCATTAGAACTATTCCATAAATTGCCTCCACGTTTGACGAACGGATTGTTCAAGCCGGCAAAGTTCGAGTAGTAACAGTTTAATCCCAAATCTACATATATGTAATTTTTTTCCCTTGGCAAACTTACCCGTATTTTAGCTGTTTTGCTTTTTAGTATATCTGCCGAATTAAAGGGAACTAGGTTCTAGGTATATCAAAGTGCTAAGACACGGGCACGACCACCGGGCGGAACCCATCA
>CAUWFE010000028.1:0-20491 GCA_963558185.1 uncultured Clostridia bacterium | reverse complement strand
ATATATATATATATATATATATATATATATATACTCCCTCAAGGGTTTTAGCGTTTATATTATTCATAATTTTGTTTCCTTTTCTTTTGTTTTAATTATATAATAGATTTTATTAATTTTCTATATTTTTTTCTTTACAATTTTGTTACAATTATATTACATATTAACAAATTTTGAGCTACTCTTTAAAGTTTATATAATGTAAAAAATAACTCCAATATTTAAAATATTTCTTAATATTCAATGTTCAATTCATATCTTGCTGATATATTTCCTACATTATCTTTTACATAAATATAATACTTTCCTGCTTTTTCTACTTTTATTTCATTACTTTTTCCATAACTTACATCTGTTGGTAATTCTTTAGATGTGCTTATTGCATATCCGCTTATTCCTGAACCTTCTTTTCCTATTTCTTCGTTTATATCATTTGCATTTATTGTTACTACTATATTTTCTCCTTCTTTTTTTGTTTCTACATTTGTTATGGTTGGGCTTGTATTATCTAATTTTCCTATTTTTATTTTTTCTGTTCTTATATTCCCTAGTCCATCTTTTAAATATATCGCTCCATGGATATCTTCGTATATATCTCCTACAAAATTATAATTTACTATATATTTTCCATCTTTTTGTTCCACATTTTGATAATTATTTTCATCATTAAAAGTTATTTGTACATTACCTATTCCTTTTTCTTCTATTTCTAATTCTAATTTTTTGTTTTTTGACCATTCTTTATTATATTCTTTATTTGATATTATTGATGGCGCCTGTGAATCTATTTTTGATAGTGCTACAACCGTTTGTTCTTCATTTTCAAACATGTCTTTTACTTTTATAGTGAAGTTTCTTTCTTCAAATGCTTCTACTCCATAGTCAGAAATAAATTCATACTTTCCATCTACTACTTGTGTAGCTTTATTTTCAAATATTGTTTTTCCTGTGTCATCATACATTGAAATATATACTATTTCTCTTTTTGTACAAGTTCCTTTTATTTTTAACTTTTTCTTAGTTGTCCATTCTCCTGACATTTCTTCATTTATTTGTTCTATACTATCTATTGTAGGTTTTACTCCTACTGGCATTACCAAAACTTCTCCTTCAGCTCTTATTCTTCCTATTCCGCTATCAGTTCTTATCTCTATGTCATCAATTATATCTCCATCTTTTAAACTTGTTCTCCATCTAAATAGTAAATCAATATCTTCTGTTATATTTTGATTTTTATCTTTTAATGATATTGGAATTCTATATTTCCATAAATCACCTTGTTTTTCTACTAACTCTGGAGTTCCTACATTATAATTTCCTCCATTTAAGCTTATTGCATCTACACTTTCGAAGTTTAATCCTTTTGTATTTACATTTGCATATACATATTGAATATCATTATTTAATAAATCTATTTTTGCTTTATTTCCTACTAATGTGTTATCATTTATTCTCATATTACATGTTGGTCCATATTCTATACTACATAAATAGCATGTGTTAGAATAAAATGTATGTTTACTAAAATCAACATTTAATTTGCATTTTGTACATTGTAAAGAACTAAGTTTATGTATATTTATTCCATTATCTCTCATTTGATTAACAGTCATATTTTTACCATTTATACTAAATGTATGTTCTTCATCTAATCCATTACTTCCGCTACCTCCACATCTTTCACATTGAAATGCTATATGCCTAACTGAATTCCAATCTTGCCATTTTAAATTTTCTGGTCTAATGTGTTCTAATCTTTGTATTTGTTTTTCATATCCACAATTATCAGTGCATACTTCTCTTCCTAATGTTACATATATATCACATGTTGCTGGATTTCCAGTTATAAGTTTATTATGGCTTTCTACATTTATTTTATTTCCACAAATTATACATTCACTCCAATGATTATTATCATCATATTTTGTTTCATATATATGGTTATGTTTATCTGCTCCTGTTATTATTCCAGTTAAGTCTATTCCCTGTTCTTTTATATTATTTACATTAATTGTTTTAGATGTTACTCTTCCTCTATTGCTAGTTGCTGTAAAAGTATATTCTCCATTTTCTGTTACCTCATATGTTGTATTATTTCCTTTTTTGCTTTCTCCTTTTGGATTTTTAATTTCTTCTATTGTTCCATCTATTATTTCTGCTTCTGCTGTTATAATTACTTTTTCTACTCCTGTTTGTGTTTTATCTAAGCTTAATATTAGTGTTGGTCTTTCTTTGTAATTTCCTTCTCCCGCATATTTTACAATAAATTGATTATCTATTTCATATTCATAGTTTTTGTAATCTACGTATATAGCTTGTAAAGGTTCTCCTTTTTCTCCTGTTACGCTTAAATTTAATCTTTTAGGCAATTCTTGTTTTATATATTCTAAACTGCAATTTTCTCCTTTTAGTACTTTTCCTGTTACTAAATCTAATACTTGTAAATCTATTTCTTCTTTTCCTGATGCAATTTGCATTTGCTTTGATGATTCATGTGCTTTTGTAATTAACCCATTATCTCCTATTAGCATATTTATGCTTACTGCTGCTAAGATTACTAATATCACTATTGTTATTACTAAAGCTATTAATGTTATTCCTTGTTTATTTTTTAAAAACTTTTTCATATTTTTCTCCCTTCATATAATATATTTTTACTATAAAAATATTGCTTTTTGTATCTTGCAATTTTCTAACTAATTCTATACACTTTAAATTATATATTATCCCATTGTTTAATTCAATTACATATTGATTACATTTATATTTCATTTTTATTACATTTTTTAACCATATATATAATATATGCCTATCAAAAAAAGATAGCAAAACTAACCTGTATCTATTACAGGCTTTATTTTGCTATCTTTTTTTATTTGTATTTTATTATTTTTTATTTCATTAAATCTGTCGATATATATATATATATATATATATATATATATACTCCCTCAAGGGTTTTAGCGTTTAACTTTTTCATTCGTTTTTCCCTTCTTTTATTATATTAAATATTATTACATCTGAGATTTACAATGTTCTATTGCTTTTTGTAATTGAGTATCATTGTTTCTATCAACTTCATATACACTTTCATTCTTAGGTAAGTTTACTTCTATGTCTGGTGTTATTCCTATTTTATTAATTGCATTATGATTTGGTGTAAAGTATTCATCTGTTGTAAGTTTTAATCCACTTCCATCTGATAATGTATATATAGTTTGAATCACACCTTTTCCATAACTTTTTGTGCCTATTATAGTTGCTGAGTCACAGTCTTTTAATGCTCCTGCTAAAATTTCTGAAGCACTTGCTGTATTTTCATTAATTAAAATTGTAACTGGCAAAGTTATTTTTCTATCTTGCTTTGCTTTTGTCAATTCTTCTCCTGATTTATTTTTTGTAATCAATATAGTATTATCTTTTTCTATCATTAAATCAGCTATATTTACAGCTTCTTCAACTATTCCTCCACCATTATTTCGTAAATCAATAATCAATGATTTTATATTTTGTTTTGATAATAAATCATATTTACTTTTAAATTCATCATATGAACCTTTATTAAATGAATTTATTTGTATATATCCGATGTTATTTTCTAATACTTCTGTCTCTATATGACTAGTTTTTACCTTTTCTCTAGTTACTTCTATATCTAATGTTTGGTTATTTCTTAATATTGTTATTTTTGTTTTTGTCCCTTCAATTCCCTTTAATTTTTCTGATGCTTCTGATAATTGTTCTCCCTTATATTCAGTATCATCTACTTTTTGTATTATATCTCCTGCTTTAAGCCCTGCTTTCTCTGCTGGACTTTCTTTCATTACTCCTACAATAATTATTTGGTTATTTACGGTATCATTCCCAATATATACTCCTATTCCAACATATTCTCCTATTGTATTTTGTATATATTCATCCATTTCGCTTTTGCTTATATATTCTGAATAATCATCTTCTAAACCTGCTACATACCCTTTTATAGCATAGTCTAGCATCTTTTCTTCATCTAATTCACCAATATATTTCTTTTCAATGAAATTCTTTAAATTTTGAAATGTTCTACCAATACTCGAAGAATCTCCAGTGTTGACAATATATTTAGTTTGATTTCCACCTAAAGATTCATAGGCAATTAGTGCTGTTATTAACGCTGTTATTACAATAGTCAAAAACACTAACATTATAATTCTATAAATATTTTCTTTTTTTTCTCTTCTTTCCATTTTTTATTTTCGTATAATAATATTATTTGTTATACGATTTTCTCCTTCCCTTAATTTTATGTATTTTTTCTTCACAGAGTTCTGCTTAATTATATGCTTTAATTAACTATTTATTCATTTTTAAAAGGTAAAAGAATTTCTTTCTTCTACCTATTTTTTTATTGCACTACATTTGAATTAACAACATTTGTATTTGCATTGCTATCATTTTCAGTACTATTTTCTCCTTTTAAGTATGGTAGTGGATTTGTTGGTGTTCCATTTATTCTTACTTCAAAATGTAAGTGTGGTCCCGTTGATTGTCCTGTTGAACCTACTTCCATTATTAAGTCGCCTTGTTTAACTTCTGTTCCTACTGTTGTTAAAACTTTTTGACCATGCCCATATAATGTTGAAATTCCATTTCCATGGTTTATCATAACGCAGTTTCCATATCCTCCATACCAACCTGCCATAGTAACAATTCCATCTGCTGCTGCAATAACAGGAGCTCCGAATCCAGCATTTCCTATATCTATACCTGTATGTTTCTTTATTACACCTTGAATAGGATGTTCTCTTTCTCCATATGGTGATGTTATATATGTTCCACTTTTGGCAATTGGCCAACGCATCACACCACCAGTATAGTTTCCTGAATATTCTTGATTAGAGGCTAATAATATTAAATTTTCAATGCGAGCTTCTTCTTCTTTATATTTTTGTATTTGTTCTTGTAGTTTTTGCTCTTCTACTGATAGATTTTCCATATAATTTTGTTGTATAACTTTATTATTTTCCATTGTTACATATGTTTGTTGTTGTTTTGCTCTTAATACTTTTAAGTTTGATTTTTGTTCTTCTAATTCTTTTTTTGTTTTTTCTATTTCATTTTTTTCATTTTCTATATTAGTTAATAGTTCCATATCCATTTCTACTAATTGTCTTAAAGAGTAATAATTATTTAGAAAATCAACTATTCCAGTAGAATTTAACAATACTTCTAAAAATGATACTTCTCCTGTTTCATACATTGTAACTAATCGTTCTTCTGATAACTTTTTATTGTGTTCATATTTTTTCTGTTCTTCTTCTATTTTTTTGTTATTTTCATCTATTTTTGTCTGCATTTGTTTTAATTGTTCATCTAATGAAGATATTTCTTTTTCTGCATTTTTTATTGAATCATCTAATTCCTGAATTTTTACTACACTTGTAGACAAATCTTCTTGGACATATGTAAGTTTTTGTTCTGCTTCATTTTTCTGAGCTTGAATTTTACTTTGTTCTTCTTCTAATGTTTCTGCATTTACTTTCATATATGAAAATAAGCATGATATTATTAGAAAAATTGCTAATACTGCTATTGTTTTTAGTAATTTTTTATATTTCATACATGCTTACCTCCCTTTTATTTAATTATTCTAAGAAGCAACTGTTGCTCCTGGTGCAAATGTAAATACATTTGGTAAAAAGTCTAATGGATCTAAGAAATCACTATTAAAGAAGTTTGAAAATGATGATGCTTTTCTTAGTTCAAAATGTAAATGTGGTCCTTGGCTTGCTCCTGAATTTCCAGATGTTGCAATAGTTTCTCCTTGTTCTACCCATTCTCCATGTGATACATGGCTTCTATCTAAATGTGCATATAATGTGATATATCCATTTGGGTGTATTATTACTATATATGTACCATACCCACCTGGGTTTGTATAATTATATGCATATCCTGGTGCTGAAGCATAAACTGGTTCATATCTAGCTCCTATATCCACTCCTTTGTGCCATCTTCCCCATCTTTTCTTTACTGTTGATGTTACTATTCTACAGTCACATGGAACTTTAAAACTTCCATCATAATTAGAACCACCACTTGGTTTTTTATTAGCATCTTCTAAAGCTTTCTCTATATCTTTTTTTATTTTGTCCATATTCTTTTGGTAGTCGTCAATTTCTGCTTGTATTGATTTTTCTTCTGCACTTAAAGCTGCTGCTTTTTGCTCTCTACTGCTTTTTTGTTCTTGTAATTCTACACTTTTTTGTTCTTTTTGAGCTTTTGTATTTTCTACTTCTGCTTTTTGACTTTCTAATTCTTGCTTAGTTTGTTCAATTTCTTTTTGCTGTTTTTCTATATTTTCTAATAATTGTTTATCACATTGTACTAATTGAGATAGTGAATTATAATTATTTAAAAAGTCGATCATACTATGTGAATTTAATAATATTTCTAAATATGAAATATCTCCTTTTTCATACATAGTAACTAATCTTTCTTGTAATAATTTATAACTTGTATCATATTCTTGTTGTTTTTCTACAATTTCTTGTTCTTTTTGGTCAATTGAAGTTTCTAAATCTGTTATTTGATTTTTTAAACTATCTAATTCAGCTTGACTTTGCTTTATTAAAACATCTAAGGCTTCTATTTCAGCAAGTTCTCCTTTTAATTCAGTTCCAACTTCCTCTTTTTGTTCCTTTTTTTCATTTATTTGTTGTTGTATTTTCTCTACATCTGATTTATCATATGCAAATACTGAGTATATGCAACTTTGTATAATTATTATAATTAATAAAACAGCTAAAATCTTTAGTTTCATTAATAATTCCTCCGTTTTTTACTTTATTTATCTTTTATACTTCTAAGTATTTTCTCATAGATATAACACTACCTAGTACTCCAATTCCTATTCCTATTAAAATATATACTGTTAATACTAATGGGAACATATCTGCAAATGTTAATAATGTATAACTTATATTTAAGTCTGAAAGTGATGTAGTTAATATATTATTTGTTATGTATGTGTAGCTTATTCCTACAATTAATATTGAAATCATTACTGATATAATACCAATAATCATACCTTCTACTATAAATGGCCAGCGGATAAATCCATTAGTTGCTCCAACATATTTCATTATAGAAATTTCTTTTCTTCTTGCATGAACTGTAAGTTTTATTGTATTTGCTATAATGAATATTGAAATAATAACTAATAATACTAGAATTATTCCTGATATAATTTGAATTCCATTAGCTATACTCATTAGTTTTTCTATAACATCTGCTCTTAATTCTACATTTTTTACTTTTTCTATTTCTTCTATTTGCTCTTTTACTTCTGTTGCTTTTGATAAATCTGTTACATTTACTGCAAAGGAATCTGATAGTGGATTATCTTGCTCAAATCCTTTTACTATGTCTTCACCTAATCTTTGTTTCATTGAGTTTAAACCTTCTTCTTTTGAAATAAATGTTACTTTTGCTACA
Source organism: uncultured Clostridia bacterium (assembly GCA_963558185.1). GTDB lineage: Bacteria > Bacillota > Clostridia > TANB77 > CAG-508 > UMGS1663. The sequence continues at coordinate 13,015 of CAUWFE010000028.1, read as the reverse complement.
TTTGGCAATGATTTTATTTTATCTTCTATTTGCTGTATTTGTTCTTCTGTTGTATCTACTTCTAAGAATACAGACATTCCTTGTTCGCTTTCTACTTCTTTTACCATGTGATTAACATTTTCTCCTATTAGAAAAAATAAACCGAATATTAACATTGTTGCACACATGATAGCAATTGACGCTCCTGTTGATTTTTTATTTTTAAATATGTTTCTAAAACCTTCTCCTACTAAATATCCTAATACACTATATTTCACTATCATACCCACCTTTTTTATCATCTCTAACTATTATGCCTTTATCAATTTGTATAACTCTTTTTTTCATTCTGTCAACAATATCTTTAGCATGTGTTGCTACTACTACAGTAGTTCCTCTCATGTTAATATCATTTAATAAAGTCATAATATCCCATGCTGTGTCAGGGTCTAAATTTCCTGTTGGCTCATCTGCAATTAGCATTGATGGATTATTTACAAGAGCTCTTGCTAAGGCTACTCTTTGTTGCTCTCCTCCTGATAATTCATTTGGATACATTTTTGCTTTTCCTGCTAGACCTACTAGTGAAAGAACCATAGGAACTTGTCTACGAATATGTCTTGGTGTTGCTCTTACTATATACATAGCAAATGCAACATTATCATATACTGTTTTATCTGGCAATAATCTGAAGTCTTGAAAAACAATTCCCATACTTCTTCTTAAATAAGGTACTCTTTTTGGTTTTAAAAATGTGATATCTTTTCCATTTATTATTATATTTCCTGAAGTTGGATTTTCTTCTTTTAATATCATTTTTATTAAAGTAGATTTTCCAGAACCAGATGTACCAACTAAAAACGCAAATTCACCTTTTTCTATTTTAAAATTTGCATTATGAACTGCCTCTGTTCCTGTTCCATAAGTCTTGCTTACATTTCTAAATTCTATCATATTTTTGCTCCTTATTATTGGTTGTTTACTGTTTTTACTATCTATCTTATCATAACAATAATTATTAATTATTGCAATAGTTTTTTTTGGAAAAAAAATATTTTTTTTGACGTTTTTTCTTGTTTTTTTCTATATTTTAATTGATTTTATAATTTTTCAAAATTCACAAAAAATTCACATTTGAAATTTTAAAACTACAATTAAAATTTATCCAATCAAAAAAGAACTTTAGAAACTCCCCTAAAGTTCTTTAAATATTCTCTCTAAAGTTTGCAAATTTCAATTATATCTTTACTTGTTATTTTATAATATTCCATTAGTTTTTCTGCTGTTCCAGATTTTCCGAATGTATCTTTTATTCCCATTCTTATAACTTGTGTAGGATACTTTTCTGATAATACTTCACATACACTACTTCCTAGTCCTCCTATTATACTATGGTCCTCTATTGTTATTATTTTTTTTGTTTCTTTAGCACATTTTATTATTAGTTCTTCATCTATTGGTTTTATTGTATGAATATCTACTACTCTTACATTAATATTTTGTTTAGCTAATTCTTCTTGTGCTTTTAATGCTTCTACTACTGTAACTCCTGTTGCAATTATAGTTGCATCTGTTCCTTCTCCTATTTGTATTCCTTTGCCTATTTCAAATTCAGCTTCTTCATAAATACTTGGAGTAGCAAGTCTTGATAATCTTAAATATACTGGCCCACTAATTTTAGATATTTCTTCTACAGCCCATTTTGTTTGCATTTCATCAGATGTAGATATAACTGTCATATTAGGTAGTGTTCTCATAAGTGATATATCTTCTAACATCTGATGTGTTGCACCATCTTCGCCTACTGTTATTCCTGCATGTGTGGCACATATTTTAACATTTAGTTTTGGATAGCATACACTGTTTCTAATTTGGTCATATGCCCTTCCTGCTGCAAATACCGCAAAAGTACTTGCATATGGTATTTTTCCACAAGTCGCAAATCCTGCTGCTGTTCCTATTAAATCTTGTTCTGAAATTCCTATATCAAAAAATCTGTTAGGATATTCTTTTGCAAATATATCAGTTTTTGTAGCTCCTGATAAGTCAGCATCTAAAACTACTATGTTTTCATTGTTCTTGCCTAGTTCTTTTAAAGCCTCACCATAGCTTTGTCTTGTTGCTTTTTTATTTTCATAATTTATGTGTATTTTCAATATTTTTCCCTCCTTGATTTTTCTTTTTGTTCTTATTTTTATTGTATTTAATTTTTATTTTTTCTTCTGGCTTTTTACATATTTACACTTAATTATTGCCATCTGCTTTTTTAATAAATTTTTAATTTGCACCTAATTCTTTCATTGCAATTTCATATTCTTCTTTATTTGGTGCTTTTCCGTGCCATTTTGCTTCATTTTCCATATATGATACACCTTTTCCTTTTATTGTTTTTGCAATAATTGCTGTAGGCATTCCTTTTGTTGTTTTTGCGGTTTCAAATGCGTCAATAATTTGAGATATATTATGACCATTTATAACTATTGTATTAAATCCAAAATTTCTAAATTTTCCTTCTATATTATCTAATCCTTTTACATCTTTTATATTACCATCAATTTGTAAATTATTATTATCTACTATTACACATAAATTGTCTAATTTATATTTGTTAGCTGTCATGGCAGCTTCCCATACTTGCCCCTCTTCTATTTCTCCATCACCTAATAAGCAATAAACTCTATATCCGTCATGATTTATTTTAGAATTTAAGGCCATACCATTTGCAACTGATAATCCTTGACCTAAAGAACCTGTTGTCATGTCCACACCTGGAACTTTTGTCATATCAGGATGTCCTTGTAATTTTCCTTCTATATTTCTAAATGACTGTAATTCTTCTTTATCAAAATAGCCTCTTTCAACCAAAGTTGCATAAAGTGCTGGTGAACAATGTCCTTTTGATAGTACAAACCTATCTCTTAAAGGTGATGTTGGTTCTTTTTCGTTTATATTCATTTGGTTAAAGTATAATACAGCTAAAATATCTGCAATAGAAAGCGAACCTCCTGGATGTCCTGATTGTGCTTTATATACTTGTTTTATAGTATTTATTCTAATTGTATTTGCTATTTTTTGTAATTCTTCTATGTCTTTTATTTTCAAAAAAATCCCTCCTTAGTTTTACAGTGTGCTTTTATAATTCAATTTGTAGTGTTATAACTCATTTTTAGTTATAACACTATATTTTACACTATTTTCTTATTTCAGCTTTTAACTTTTTCTCAAGCTGCTCTATAACTTTTTGTAGTATCTGATTTGTTTCTTCATCTGTTAAAGTTCTGTCTTGAGCTTCAAAAGATAATGTAAATGCTAAGCTTTTCTTTCCTTCTGGTATTCCTTCTCCCATATATACATCAAATACTTCTGTTTCTTTAAGTAAATTGCCGGCTGATTTTTTTATTACCATTGCAATTTCTTGTGATGTTAATTCTTTATCTACTATAACTGCTAAGTCTTTTTTTACTCCTGGGAATTTTGAAAATTCTTTATATTTCATTTTTCCTACTTTTTTATTTGCAATTTTATCTAAATCAATTTCCATAACAAATACATTTTCTTTTGTCATTACTGGATGTACTTTTCCTACTATTCCAACTATATCATTATTTATAGATATTAATGCTGTTTGACCTGGATGAAATTCTTTTGGCATTTTTTCTTTATCTACTACAAAGCTATATCTTCCTGAATATCCTAAGTAATCTAACAATTCTTCTACTATACCTTTTATGTTATAAAAATCTACTTCTTTTTTATGAAGTCCTAATTCATAATTTCCAGTCATTAAACATGCCATTTTATTTTCTTCTTTGTATTCTTCTTGATTTTTATAGAATGTTTTTCCTATTTCAAATAAACAAATATCTTTGTTTCCTCTTGCTATATTATTTTCATAAATTTTATATAAAGAAGTAATTATGCTATGTCTTAGGCTGTCTCTTTCTTCTGTTAATGGTGCTAATAATTTTATTACTTCATTATCATTTTTAACAAAATTTTTAGCTTCTTTTTCTGACACCAATACATATGATAAAGTTTCGTTCATTCCCATAGAAATCATTTTATTTCTAATTTCTCTTACTTTTTTATCATAACTTCCTGTTTTTAATGGTAATTCAGGCAATTTTCCTATAATATTATCTACACCATAAATACGTCCAACTTCTTCTATTAAATCTTCTGGAATATTTACATCTAGTCTTCTTTGTGGAACTGTTACTTCTATTATTCTATTTTTTACTTGTGCTTTAAATCCTAATCTTGCAAATACTTGTAATATTTCATCATCTGGAATTGTAAAGCCTAGAATTTCATTTATTTTTTCAAAAGTTATATTTATTGTTTTGTCTTCTTTTTTAGTAACATCATATGCTTCCATACCACCTAAAATAGTAACATTAGCATATTTTTGTAATAAATTACATGCTCTATCAATTGCCATATATGTTCTATTAGGGTCTATTCCTTTTTCAAATCTATTACTTGCTTCACTTCTTAATATTTTGTTAGATGTCTTTCTTACTTTTACTGAATCAAATATAGCAGATTCTATAATAATATTTTTTGTTTTTTCTGTAATTTCTGTTTCTAAGCCCCCCATAACACCTGCTAGACCAATAGCTTTTGTTCCATCTGATATAACTATGTCTTCTTCTGATAGGTTTCTTTTTACATTGTCTAAAGTTGTTAACTCTTCTTGTTCTTTCGCCATTCTTACTTCTAATTTTCCTTGTAAAGTATCCGCATCATAGAAGTGTAAAGGTTGACCAAGCTCTAACATTACATAATTACTTATATCTACTACATTATTAATTGGTCTTATTCCACAAGCTATTAATCTATTTTTTATAAATGTTGGACTTTCTTTTATCTGTACATTCATTACTTTTTTTGCTAAAAATAGTTTGCAATTTTCTGTATTTACTTCTATATTAAATTTTAGCTTTTCACTATCTTCTTCGTAACTTGTATCTACATTTTTTACTGGTTTATTATATATTGCTCCTATTTCATAAGCCATACCTAATATACTTAGTAAATCACCTCTGTTTGCTGTTAGGTCAAAGTCGATTACACCATCTTTCATGCATAAATATTCAATTGGATTTTCTCCTGGAATTGCATCTTCTGGTAATTCTTCAATTCCTTTTTTTTGTTCATCTGTTAAAAATTTTGATTCTATTCCTAATTCTTCCATTGAACAAAGCATTCCATTAGATTCTTGTCCTCTTATCATTCCTTTTTTAATGATTTTATCAGGTAAAATTGCTCCATCTAAAGCTACTATTACTTTTATACCTTTTCGTGCATTTGGAGCTCCACAAACTATTTTTAATGGTTCTTTTCCTCCAATATTTACTGTACATAAATGTAAATGGTCTGAATCAGGATGCATTGTACATTCTAATATTTCTCCTATTACTAATTTAGTAGCAGAAATAAGCATTTTTGCACTATCATATTCATTCCCTACTCTTGTCATTTCTTCTGCTAATTTTCTTACATCTTCTTCGTTTTCTACTGTAATATCTACATAATCTTTTACAAAGTTAGTACTTAATTTCATTTAGTCCACATCCTTTCTATCAAATTGATTTAAAAATCTTATATCATTTGCATACAATAAACGTACATCTGTAATTCCATATTTAAACATTGCTAGTCTATCTAGTCCTGTACCAAAAGCAAAGCCTGTGTATTTTTCTGGGTCATATCCATTTGCTTTTAAAACATTTGGATGTACCATTCCTGAGCCTAAAATTTCTATCCAGCCAGTTTGCTTACATAAATTACAACCTTTTCCTCCACATTTAAAACAGCTAACATCTACTTCATATGATGGCTCTGTAAATGGGAAATAACTTGGTCTAAATCTTAATTTTAAATTTTCTCCTAACATTCTTCTTACAAATTCTTCTAATGTTCCTTTTAAATGTGCTAGTGTAATTCCTTTATCTATAACTAACCCTTCTACTTGACCAAATTGATGAGAATGTGTTGCATCATCTTCTCTTCTATATGTTTTTCCTGGGCATATAACTCTAATTGGTGTTTTTTCTTCATTTTTCATCATTGTTCGTGCTTGTACTGATGATGTTTGTGTTCTTAATAAGTATTCTGGTGTTATATAAAAACTATCCTGCATATCTCTTGCTGGGTGCCCTTTTGGTAGATTTAGCCTTTCGAAACAATATTCATCTGTTTCTAATTCTGGTCCTGTTACTACATCATATCCCATAGATACAAATATATCTTCTATTTCTTCTATTACCCTGTTAATTGGATGTTTACTACCTCTACGCATTTTTTTACTTGGAAGTGTGATGTCTATAGTTTCTTTTTCTAGTTTTTCTTTCATTTCTTGTTCTGCAAATTTATCTTCTTTTTCTTTTATTACTTTTTCTATTTCATCTCTTACTTGATTTGCTAAATTTCCTATTTTTGGTCTTTCTTCCGCTGTTAGAGCTCCCATTCCTCTTAATATTGCTGTTAACTTTCCTTTTTTTCCTAAGAATTTTACTCTTACTTCGTTTAGTTCTTTTGCTTCTTGAACTTTGTTTAGTTCCTCCATTGCCTCTTCTTGCATTAATTTAATTTGCTCTTCCATTTTTATTCCTCCTTACCAAAAAAACGATTCATCCTTTGCATATATTTTATGCAATAGGACGAACCGTTATTATTTAACGTACGTGGTACCACCTATTTTCGCTAATTTAAAATTAACCTTAATTTACCTTTTAACGCAAGGTTTACGCTATTTCCTAATTATTTTTCAAAAATAGTCCTCAAAAGTGAATTTTCTATTTCAGTTATATTGAAAACTCTCAGCTAACGTTTTCTCTCTGTTAATAATTTTCTGAAATATACTTTGCTTTTTCATAGGATTTTTTTATTACTTTTTAATATTAACATATTTTTGCATATGTTGCAATACATTTTATAAATATTTCAAATTTTATGATTTCTCTGTATATCAAGATATTCTGGAAAAATGATTAGAAGCTATAAAATAGTAATATTTTATGTGTATTTTTGTTATTATGTAACTTTATTTTTTTAGTCATAAACTTATCCACAACATGTGGATAATGTGGATAACTCTGTTGATAACTTATTATCAAGTTATCCAGGTTATAGGTTATCCACATTTACTTTTTCTGTTTCATTTATGCAAACTTTGTCGTTATTTGTCTAAATATTATGTTAATTTTAAAACTATGTATTTATTTGTCAAAAAATAGTTTTTTTATTTAAATACTATATCAAAAAAAATTACTCTATACTTTCGTATAAAGTAATTTAAAACTTTCTTAATGCATTTCTATATATCTCCAAGAATCTCTACACATATCTTCTAATGTTTTTGTAGCTTCCCAATTCAATTCTTCTTTAGCCTTTTTAGGGTTTGAATAACAAATTGCTATATCACCATCTCTTCTTGGTGCAATTTTATATGGAACTTTTTTTCCTGTTGCTTTTTCAAACGCTTTTACCATATCTAATACACTATATCCTACTCCTGTTCCTAAATTATAAATATATAATCCTGAATTTTCTTTGTTTAATTTTTCTATAGCTTTTATATGGCCTTTTGCTAAGTCAACTACATGTATATAATCTCTTACTCCTGTTCCATCTTTTGTGTTATAGTCATTTCCAAAAACAGATAATTCTTTTAAGGTTCCTGCTGCAACCCTTGCTACATATGGCATTAAATTATTTGGAATTCCTTGAGGTTCTTCTCCTATTAATCCGCTTTCATGTGCACCAACAGGATTAAAATATCTTAATATTGCAATATCCCATGTATTATCAGATGTATATATGTCTTTTAATATTTGCTCTATAAATAATTTTGTAGTACCATATGGATTTGTAGTTCCTCCTGTTTTGCATTCTTCTGTTAATGGTATTCTTTCTGGCTCCCCATAAACAGTTGCTGATGAACTAAATACAAATTTCTTTACTCCATATTTTTTCATTGTATCTAATAAAACAAGAGCACCTGAAACATTATTCATATAATATTCAATTGGTTTTTGTACAGATTCTCCTACTGCTTTATATCCTGCAAAATTTATTACAGAATCAATTTGTGGGTTTTCTTCAAATACTTTTTCTAGTTCTTTTTTATTTAGATAATCTAGTTCATAAAATTTAAAATCTTTCCCTGTAATTTTTTTTATTGATTTTAATACTTCTGGTTTACTATTAGAAAAATTATCTATAATAACAACATCATATCCTGAATTTAATAATTCTACTACTGTATGACTTCCAATAAAACCTGCTCCACCTGTTACTAATACTGACATATTTTTTTCCTCCTTTTAATTTTATTTATATAAATTTTTATATATTTTATAATCTCTTTCTATTTTTCTCACATAGTTTAATGTTTCTTTATATGGGATATTTTCTAAATTTGAGCCGTCTTCTTTGATTATTCCATCTTGTATCCAACTATCTACTCTACCCATACCTGCATTATACGCAGCTAATGCAACTAATTCGTTATTATACTTTTTTAAAAGTTTAGCATAATAGCTCGTTCCTATTTTTATATTAGTTTCTGGATCATATAATTCTTGCTTTACAATTACTTCTTCTCCTATAGTTTCTGCCTCTTCTATTGCTGTTTCTGGTAATAATTGCATCAAGCCTATTGCTCCACTATTTGATGTATCTCCTGATTTAAAATTACTCTCAGCCTTAATAATTGCAAACACTAGTAATGGATCCAACCCATTTTTTTCAGCATTTTGAATAACAAATTCTGCATAATCTGTACGATAAATTTTCTTTAGTATAATATTCTGAATTTTAAACACTCCAAATAATAGAATAAATATTATACAAAATATTATGATAATTCCTAATATTTTTTTTGACACTGTTTAAATCTCTCCTCCTCATTAGAATTTTATTTTGCTTCATACCAATTTTGTGCTTCACTTACTTCTACTTCTAATGGAACTGTTAATTCTATAGCATTTTCCATGCTATTTTTTAGTATTTGTTTTGCTTCTTCTTTTTGTTCTATCTTTGTTTCTAGTATTAATTCGTCATGCACTTGTAATACAATTTTAGCGTCTATTTTCTTTTCTTCAAGTTCTTTTTGCAATGTTATCATTGCTATTTTCATGATATCTGCTGCTGTTCCTTGAACTGGAGTATTCATAGCTGCTCTTGTTCCAAATTGACGAACTAAATAATTAGTTGACTGCAATTCTGGAATGTATCTTCTACGGTGGAATAAAGTTTCTACATACCCCTGTTCCTTCGCATTTTTTACTATATTGTCCATGTATTTTTTTATTCCTGAATATTTTTTTAAGTATTCTTCTATATATTCTTTTGCTTCTTTTACAGTTGTTCCAATTTGTTCTGATAGTCCATAATCACTAATTCCATATACTATTCCAAAGTTAACTGCTTTTGCTCTCGACCTTTGTTCTTTAGTTACTTCTTTTATAGGAATTCCAAGTACTTTTGATGCTGCTTGTGCATGGATGTCTTCTCCATTTCTGAAGGCTTTTAACATATGCCTATCTTGTGACATATGTGCTAATACTCTAAGTTCAATTTGTGAATAATCTGCATCTATATATATATATCCTTCTTTAGGTTTGAAAACTTTTCTTAATCTTTTTCCAAATTCTATTCTTGTTGGTATGTTTTGTAAATTAGGTTCTGATGAACTAATTCTTCCTGTTGTAGTTACTGTCTGATGAAAATATGAATGAATACGTCCTGTATTTGCATTAATATATGGTATTAATCCTTCTACATAAGTAGAATTTAATTTTGTTAAACTCCTATAATCTAAGATTTTTTCTACTATTGGATGTTCTCCTCTAATTTTCTCTAATGTTTCTACATCTGTGGCATATCCTGTTTTTCTTTTTTTGGAACTAGTTAAATTTAATTTTTCAAATAGAATTTGTCCTAATTGTTGTGTTGATTTTATATTAAATTCTTCTCCTGCTAATTCATGAATCTCTTTTGTTAATTGTTCTAGTCCTTCTTTTAATTGATCTCCAAAATCAGTTAGCTCTTTTTTATCTACATACATTCCATTATATTGCATTTGTGCCAATACTGGTACTAATGGAGTTTCTATATTTTGTAGTAAATCTAATTCTTCTGCCTTTTCAATTTTCTCTAATAAAATATCTTTTAATTTTGCTATTGCATTAACTATAAATGCATTTTCTTTTGTTTTGTGTTTATCCTTTTCTTCTTTTTTGTCTTTTTCTTTTGATTCCATTTCAAATAAATTTAGTTGTGCATTTTGTTTATCATCTTTCTGTTCTTTAATTCCATCTTTTTGCATATAGTCTTCTAAGTTTAGTCCTGTATATTCTTCTGCTACTGTTTGAATATCATATTTTCCACTAGTTGGATTTATTAAATATGCTGCTACTTTTTCATCTAATTTTATTCCCTTTAAAGATATTCCCATTTCTTTTAACAAAATATACTGTTCACTCATATGATAACTTATTTTTTGTATTTTTATATTTTCTAAAATTTCTTTAAAGGCTACTATATTATCATATTCATATATTTTATTTTCTTGCCAAATGCTAATGCTTTCTATTGATTTATTAATTATACTACTAGGATTTTCTTCTTTTATTTGTAAATAATAGATTATTTGTTCTTGTTTATTTATATTTTCTATAACTTGTGTTAAATACTTTTCTGGTTCTTTTTCTATTTCAAATGTTTCTTCTTGCACTTCATTATTTACATCTACTATATCTTTTAAGTGAAATCTTTCTATATATCTATTAAATTTTAATTCTTTAAATATTCCTAAAACCTGTTCATTATCCCATTCTTCTGATTTTAAGGGTTCTAAGTCTTCTTCTGGCAATTCTTCCTGTAATGGTACATTCGTATTTATTGTTCCCAATTCTTTAGATAAAAAGGCTAAATCTTTATTTTCAATTAGTTTCTCTCTTGTTTTTCCTTTTATACTTGTTGCTTGTTCATTTTCTAATTGCTCATATATATTTTCTATTGTTCCATATTCTTTTATCATTGTCAAAGCTGTTTTTTCGCCTATTCCAGGAACTCCTGGTATATTATCAGATGTATCTCCCATAAGACCTTTTACTTCTATTAATTTTATTGGCTCTACACCATATGTTTCTATTACTTTTGCTTTGTTAAAATCATCAACTTCTGTTTTTCCCATTTTTGTACGTGGAATATGAATTGTTATTTTATCTGATGCCAACTGGAATGTATCTCTATCTCCTGATAATATTATAACATCTAAATTTTGCTTTTCTGCCATTTTAGATAATGTGCCTATTATATCATCACCTTCATAGCCTTCTTTTTCAATAATAGCAATATTCATAGCCCTTAATATATCTTTTATTATAGGCATTTGTTGACGTAATTCTTCCGGCATTCCTTTACGGTTTGCTTTATATCCTTCATATAGTTCATGCCTTTTAGTTTTGCCTTTTAAATCAAATGTAACAGCTATATATTCTGGTTTAAACTCTTCTGTTACCTTAAATAATATAGCTAAAAATCCATATACTGCATTTGTATATGTTCCATCTGTAGTAGTTAGCATTTTTGAGCTCATAATTCCATAAAAAGCTCTATTCATAATACTATTTCCATCTATTAATAATAATTTACTCATATTTTCTCCTTTTAAACTTTTGGACTATTCCTTAAAGTTCATTTTTTCTTTAAAGTTTGATCTTAAAGAACCTCTCTAAGGTGTGAATTTTCTTTTTCACATCTTTTCATAAAACTGTCGCTGGCTATTGCTGATTTAGTTCCTTCCATAACTACAGTTTCTCTATAAATATATCATATATACTTTTTTCAGTCAATTCTTTTATGTTTCTTCTACTTTTCCTAAACCTACATTAATTAATACTTTCATAGCAGTTTCTTTTTAATTTTAAAAATATTGTTTTATACTTTTTAATTAATACAAACTTGTAAGTTATCGCTTAGCTGTTATTTAGATTTTTTGTTTCAGCTAGTAACTCATCAAAGTCTGAAATATAATTTTTGTCTTGTATAACTCTATATTTTTTGTACTCATCTAATGCTAACTTATCCGCTATTTCTCTTTTTATTTTTCCATTATCTTTTAGAATATTATATTCATTTATTTTTAAGAATACTTCTAATTTTTCTTTCCATTCTTTCATTGAAATTATTTTACCTAATTTAACTTGTCTTTCTGCATAATCAAGGTACATTGATACTAAATTATTTAATTCAGTTATTTCTTCTTGTGATAAATAGTTTTTAGCAATTGTAACATCTGTTTCTAGTATTTTGCCATCAGGTGCATTTTTCCAAGTTTTTAGTCCCATATTTTCTTTTTTACTATCTACTCTATTATAAATTATTTCAGGAGCTGTCATACCAGTAATAGCAAAGTGCAGCTTATTTTGAACATTTTTATAAAATTCTTGTGTTGTTTCACTATTTTTATCATAATCAAAACTACATTCTTTATAAATATCAGTTATTTTTTGATAAAATCTTCTTTCACTTGCTCTAATTTCTTTTATCTTAACTAATAATTCATCAAAGTAGTCTTTTCCAAATTTAGGTCCATTTTTTAGCATTTCACTATTAACAACAAAACCTTTTTTTATATATTCTTTTAAAGTTTTCGTTGCCCAAATTCTAAAATCTGTTGCTTCCTTTGAATTTACTCTATACCCCACAGCAATTATTGCATCTAGGCTGTAAAAGTTTGTATTATAGTTTTTTCCGTCATTTGCAGTTATTCGAATTTTTCGAATAACTGATTCTTCTGTTAACTCTCCTGATTTAAATATTTCTTTTAAGTGATAATTTATTGTGTTTACTTCTACTTCAAATAATTTTGACATTGATTTTTGAGTTAACCAAAAATCTTCATCATCATATAAAACTTCTACAGAAATATTATCATTATTTTGACTTTGATATATGATTAAATCTTTTAAATTTTCTATTGGATTCATATTTACACTCTCATCTCCCTCTCAATATCTCT
>CAUWFE010000027.1:0-20580 GCA_963558185.1 uncultured Clostridia bacterium | reverse complement strand
TTTTCTTACATTTTTATTTTCAATTTTTTTTACATTCTTATAATATCATTAATAATATCCAACTAGAGAAGAAGTAATAAAACCTAAAACTTATGATAAAAGATTATTTTATAAAGGTAGTGTAAAGAAATTAAGAAAGCCTAAAGGGATAATCGCTTTATATTATTACTATTGCTATTTATTAAAAGTTTATCCAAAGAAAAATTTAAATTATAAACTTACTCCAGAGATGAGAGAAGCAGTTAAAAAGATGGACAAGTATTCAGAACAAATAAGGTTTATATGTAAGTATAAATTAGAAACCATAAATGATATAGATAATTTAAAAGAGCAGAAGCAAGAAGAATTACAGAAGATCTTAAATACAAGAAATAGGTTGTATTACAAAAGGCAGAAATTAGATAATGAAAGCGATAAAGATGTTGTGACCAAAGAAATAATTAATGTTACTTCTGCTATAGAGAAGGTTAGAAAAGAAATTAGGTTGTGTGATGAAGTTGGCGACAATGCTAGGAAGATGAAAAAGCAGTTAAAAGAGATGAAGGAAAAGGAGAAGGGAAAAGAACAAGAGAAAAATTTAAAAGAGAAAAATAAGAAGGTTAGAAGGTATTAGAGGTAAAGTAGGCACAGAAATGAGCCTACTTTTAAAAAATTGCATAAAGACTATTAGCAAAAAAATAAATGTTGATATATTCACATATGAATGTTTAAATAAAAAATGATAGATTTTGTTGTTAAAAATCGGATTTTGTGATATAAAATATAATAGAGTTATTAGATTTGATTTGGAGGATAATAAATGAGAGAAGAACTAGAATTGTTAATCAATGAATACAAAAAGTTCATATGTAAGGCTGATAGAGATAAAATATCAGAGGAAACTACAAGAACATGGATAAACGAATTTTTGAAAATATTTGGTTGGGATGTAAAAAATACTAGTTATATACTACAAGAAAATTCTTTTAAAGATATAGAAATAAAAGAGAGATTAAAGCAAATTGGTTCGAAACACAAAAAGCCAGATTATACTATAGTTAATGGAAGTAATATAAAAACATTTATAGATGCAAAAAAAATTGACATTGATATATTCAAAGACAAAGAGGTAGGATTTCAAATTAGATCTTATGGTTGGTCTGCTAAGGTACCATGTGCTTTTGTAACAAATTTTGAACAACTTGTTGTATATGATTGCTCATTTATGCCTACTCCATCACAATCTGCAGATGTTGGGACAATAAAGTATTCTATGGATGAATATTTGGAAAATTTTGATGAAATTAATGAACTTATTGGTTTTAATAATGTAATGTCTAATCATTTAAATGAAATATATAATAGTAAAAAAATAGAAGGATCTAAAAGTCTTGATGAAAATTTTATGAAAGTTTTATCAGAATTCAGATTAGAACTTGCTAAAAACTTATTTGAAAAAAATAAAAATATAATTTCTAATAATGCACAATTAAATTACTATACACAAGTAATATTAGATAGAATAATTTTTATTAGGATTTGTGAATCAAAAGGAATTGAAAAAAATGAAAAGTTGAAAGATTTCTTAAATCAAAATTTTTGGAAATTATTTACAGAATCGTGCTATATGGATTTTTATAACCATTATGATGGTGCAATGTTTGATAACACAGATAATATAATGAAAAAATTAATAATAGATAATAAAGTATTTGAAAACTTTATTAATAAACTATATTATCCTTATCCATATAAATTTGATGTTATGCCAGTTAAGGTCATTGCTAATATTTATGAAGAATTTTTATCTAAACAATTAGTAATAGAGAATAACAAAATAATAGAACAAATGAAAAGTGAATATGTGAGACAGAAGGGTGCAATTTATACACCAGAATATTTAGTTGATAAAATATGTCAGGAAACAATTAATATAAATAATATTAAGTCAATAGATGATCTATTAAAAGTAAAAATATTGGACCCTGCATGCGGATCAGGTGTGTTTTTAGTGTCTTGTTTTGAAATACTGGCTAAAAAAGTAGAAGAATTTACAGAGGATTTTGTAATTGATATAAATGGAATAAAAAATTTAAATACGGAAATTAGAAGAAAAATAATAACTAATTGTCTATATGGAATTGATTCTGATGAGGCTGCTGTTGAAGTTACAAAGATGTCGTTGGCTTTAAAAGTTATTGATTTTAGAGAACAACAATATTTACATGAATTAGGAGCTTTTGGCAGCAAAATTTTAAGAGATATTCAAGATAATATAAAATTGGGTAATTCATTAGTGGGAACTGATATAGATATATCAAGTGAGGAAATTGAAAGAGTTAAGCCACTGAATATTAAAGAAACAGCTTTTAAAGAAATCTTTGATAATAATGGAGGATTTGATTATATTGTTGGAAATCCACCATATGTAGAGACAAAACACTATAAAGAAGCATTACCAGAAATGCACAAATATTTAAGTAAAAAATATAAAGCATTTGAAGGAAAAGCTGATTTAGCAGTTCTGTTTATTGAAAGAAGCATGCGATTTTTAAATGACAATGGAAAACTTGGATTTATAGTACAAAAAAGGTGGTTTAAAACTAAATATGGAGAAAAAATTAGAAATATTATAGAAGCAAACAAAAATTTAAGTAAAATAATTGATTTTAATTCTACAGATATCTTTGAAGGAAGAACTACATATGTTGCAATTATAATATTAAGTAAAAAGCCAAATCAAAAAATTAATTATGTTAATATTTCAGATAACCCTTTAAAAATAAAAACTATATTTGAAAATGATGTTAAATTAGATACTAATATTATACCATATGATTTTATTATTAATAATGGATGGAATGTGGAATATTTTGAACTTCAAAAATTAAAAAGCAAACTTATAAATAAATATGGAACAATAAAAGATATTGAAAGAATTAATATTAAAGATGGTATTCAAGCCTTATGGAAAAAAGTGTACCATATAACTAATTATACAATAAAAGGTGATTACATTATAGGCAAAAATGGATTTGGAGATGTAGTGAAGGTAGAAAAAGAAATAACTAGACCAATTATATATAATGAGGAATTTTATGCCTTTAAGAAGATAGAGCCATCAGCTTATTGCATATTTCCATATAAAGGAGAAAAAAACAAAGAAAAAATATCAATAAGTGAAATAAAAGAGAGATACCCTATGGCATACATGTACTTAAAGAATAATGAAAAACTAATTAAGGAAAATCAAGAGTATAGAAAGAGTGATGAGTATTGGCACACATTTACAAGGGAACATAATCATGAATTGTATAGTGTCGATAAAATCGTCATTCCAATGACTGCCAAAGATACATTTGCTACATATATTTCTAATTATCCTTTATATATGGATAATTCAAATGTATGGTTTATAACTATTGATAATTCGACAGACGAATTAATGAAGGCAGTAACTTGCATTATCAATTCCACAATATTCTCTGCGTTAGCAAAATGCGGAGCAAATCCACAAAGAGGAGGATATTATAAATTTAATAAACAATTTATAGAACCAATTCCATTACCTATTGACAATATTACAAATGAAATATGTACGGAATTTGTGAAACTTTATAATAAGATAATTAGTCTACAAAATAAATATATAAAAGCATCTGCAAATGAAAAAATATATTTATATGATAATTTAAAAGTGGAATGGGATAAACTAGATAAGCTAAGTGAAAATATTTATAAACTAGATGAACAAGATAATAAAATTTTATTAAAATATCCAAGAAATGAGGATAGAATTAAAATTTTGAAAGAAGGATAAAATGAAGCTAAAGGTATTAGTAAAAAAAATTCTTAATATATCCGAAGATGTTGATGAGATTACTAAAGCAGTTGTATTTTCATATTTTAAAAAAGAGATGTATAAATATGAAGAATCAGAATTTTTTATGAAATATTTTTTAAGCATGAATCAGGATATATTAAATAATACATATAACTTAATTGATAAGAATATTAAAGATATGGACATTTATACATTGGTCAATATATTTGAATTACTTTTATCAAAAGAACAAGTAAAAGAATTTGGAGCCATTTATACGCCTCAACAAATAAAAGAGTTTATAATTAATGAACTAATAGAAAAAGATGGTATAAACGAAGATACAACATTTTTAGATCCAGCCTGTGGTTGTGGATCTATACTTATTTCGTTGGCTGAAATTATAAACAGAAAGTATAAAATATCATATAAAAACATATTTGAAAATATGTTATTTGGGATAGATATAGATAAAGATAGTATATTTAAAGCTGAATTGTTATCTAGAATATTAGCCATTACTAATAATGAAATTTTAGATGAAGATTTTAAATTTAATTATATTTGGGGAAATAGCTTAGATGACTCAACAATGAAAAAAATAAAAATTAAAAATGTAGATTATGTAATAGCAAACCCACCATATGTGAGATCTAAAAATATTAATAGTGAAGTAAAAAAATATCTTAAAAATTTTAAAACATCCAATATAGGTAATACTGATTTATATATTCCATTTTTCGAAATCGGGTTAAACATACTTTCAACAAAAGGGAAAATGGGATATATAACGCCAAATACATTTTTAAAAAGTATAAATGGCAGAAATTTAAGAAAATATTTAATCGATTATGATAAATTAGATATCAGTATCTATGATTTTAAAAATAATAATTTATTTGACAATGCTTTGAACTATACAAGTATATCAATAATTAATAAAAATTCAAATAAGTGGCAACTTAGATATAAAATTATAGATAAAAACTTTAATAGTGAAGATAACTTTGCAGTATTTGATAAAACAGAATTATCATATAATGCCGCATGGAAATTAAATAATAATAGCGTATATAATAATATTCTTAAATTAGAGTCTTTTGAATCAAAATTAGAAGATTTTAATATAAAAAATGGACTAGCAACTTTAAAAAATGATATATATTTTTTTAAAGTTATTAAAGAAAACGAAAAATATTATTACAGGTATTATAATGGAAAAGAATATGAAATAGAAAAAGATATATGTATAAATATTATAAAACCAAATATTTTAAAAAAAGAAGAAGACTTTACTAAAAAATTAGAAAAGGGAATATTTCCATATAAATTGATCGATGGAAAATATAATATTATTGAAGAAAAAGAGATGAAAAATAAATATCCGAAAACATATGCTTTTTTGGAACAATATAAAAATGAATTACTGAAAAGAGATAAAGGAAAAGGGAAATACCCTACTTGGTATGCATATGGAAGAACACAAGGAATGAATAATTTTGGAAAGAAATTATTAATTCCGTATATAGCTAATAAACCATTCTCATATATAGCAGAACAAAAAGACTTATTATTCTATTGTGGATATGCATTATTTAGTGATGATACTTCAAAACTAATTATACTAAAGAAAATAATTGAGTCTTCAGTATTCAAATACTATATAGATAATACAAGTAAGCCTTATTCAGATGGATATATGTCATATGCTAAAAATTATATAAAAAATTTTTCAATACCAAAATTAACTGATGAAGATAAAAATTTTCTAATTAGCCAAGATGATAAAGATAAAATAAATGAATATATATGTAATTTATATAAAATAAATATAAATTAATTAAATAGAAAATATAAAACAAAAGAAAAACAAAATATATAATTAAATAGAGTATATAATTTGTTTTTCTTTTTAATTAAGGAGATATTTATGGAGAATGAAGAACTTGGAGAAGTGGATTTTTCAAGAGAAAAAGCAAAAGAGTATAGAAAAAAAGGAGAAAACAAAAAGGCAGAGGTAATTCTTGAAAAATTATGGGATAGTTCAAATAAAAACGATGTTTATTTGTTATATGATTATGGAATAATATTAAGGGTAAATTGTAAATCAGATAAATTTATAGAAATATGTAGAGAATATGCAAGAAATCAAATTATTATAAGTAATAAATATATAATAAGTCTTTTGTGTTGGTGTATATATGATGTATATATTAAAGACTTTCAAAAAACTGAAGAAGCTGATTTTAAAGAATTTTTAAAAGAAGCAAAATTTATAAAAAATAATTGCATACAATTATCAAAAGAAAAAGAGCACTTTAATCCATATGTCTTAACTATATTTAAGGTGATAAGACTATATTTGAAAAGTGCCAGTGTTAATTATAAAGAGGTTTTAAAATGGCTAGAAGCACTTAATCCTAATGAATTATCAGAAGAGGTGTATAATTTTCAAGATAGCGACGGACAAGATAGGGAGATGGCATCCAAGAAAGAATTTTTTTATCAATATAAAACAAAGGCATTGGAAAAGTTGCAAAGATATGAAGAATGTATCAAGGTATGCGAAGAAGCATTTAATAGTATAGAACAATTCCATTATAGAAACCACATATGGATTAAAACGAGACTTTACTTTTCAAAATGTATGGAAGCAGATAGTGATAGTGTAGAAGACGAAATAAGTAAATATAAAAAATTAGCATATAAAGAAAATCACTGGTTTATGTATCATAAATTATCTATAATTTGTTGGAGATATGGAAATATGGAAGAAGCTTTATTATATTCCAATAAAGCATTAACTTGTAAATTTGAGTTTGAAAAAATGAATAAACTTTTACAAGATGTCGCTCTTCTGTGGGAACATAAAGGAAATATCATGAATGCAAAAATATATTATGAAGCAAGTGTGTATTATAGAAATAGAAATGGGTGGAAAATGACAGAAGAATTGGAATTTGCCATTTCTAAGTACAATTTAAATATAAATAGTAGACCTAATGTGAATTTGATACAGAAAATTGCTACGGAATATGTTAAAAAAATAGAAGGTGAAAATGAACAAGTAGTAGGAAAGATATTAAAAATAAATGGTGATTATGGCTTTATAAATGTTAGGGGGCAAAAAGATAATGTTTACTTTAAAATAAGGGATGTATTAAATTCAAATTTATTAAGTGTAGGAAACATAGTTGAGTTTAAAATGATTAAAACAGATAAAGGTAAAAGAGCTTTAAATATAAAAATTAGGGGGACTAAAAATGGCAGAAATATGTATAAATGAAAAAGATATAAAACCACTTATTGAATCATATAAAAAAGTGGATAATAGTTTTAATATGTATTCTTATTCTGAATTAAAGGGAAACAAAAGGGCATGTAAATTTTATATAAATAATCAAGAATGTAGAATAGATATTTGGATTAAGAAAAGCAGTGTAAAAATTATTCCTGCAAAAAATCCAGATTATGCAAATAAGTTAATAGAATTTATAACTAAAAAAACTCAGAATGCAGACATAAAAGGAACACAGAGTGTTTTTAAATTTGACAAGATTATGGTAGACTATTTACTAAATAAGATTGATGATGAATATTGTGGTTTAATAACCTATACAAGAAATGAAAATATAATTAGATTTAAAGGATATAATGGAGATATAGTAACATTTACATATTATGAAAATAAAAACAAAGCAATGATTCAAGCTAAACCATTAGTGACTTTTGGAATAATTGTTAATATCTTAACAGAGATAACTGATATATCTATTGATGAAATAATAGATATAAATAAGGCATTAGTAAATGTTAATATGCCAACTGATAAAATTAGAGATAAAATGAAAGATATATTAAAAAATTCTTATACATATTTAGATGAAGCTATATTAAAATCAATCTCAGGCTCAATTACTTTATTAGAACAAAGTGATTATAGTGAAGATTATACAGGACATATTACAGGTGTTTTTAAAGCTCTAGAAGGATACTTAAAGAAAGTTTTAAGTAAAAGCTTTAATTATAAAATTAAGAAGAAACAAAGTTTTTCTATGTTTTATAGGAATCAAGGAAACCCTAGTGAGATAGATTTAGATAACAATTTGACACAAGATGAAAAAGATTCTTTAAATAAATTATATACAATTTATAGTGATAAAAGAAATGTTTATTTACATAGTACGGTAGACCCATCTCAAATGAGAATAATTGAAAAAATAAGTGAAGCCAGAGATTTAGCAGATGAAATATTAAGTGAGATTGAAAGTTCATATATTATATTTTTTAGTAAAAAATAAGGAGATTAGAATGAGAGAATATGAAATATTTACATTTGAAGAAGATGCTAATGAAAATGTTGTATTTTTAAATACAACAGAAGATTTATATTTTCTTCAGGATGAAATAATTGAAGACATAAATAATAAAAATAGTCAAACTAAAACAGTTCTTGTAGATTTATTTTTAAGGAATGGATTTACATTTAATAGATATATTTTGTTAAAATTTGATAAAAATAAGAGATGTAGGAGTTTTATAATAAATCCAAGAGAAGTTTCAGAAAAGATAAAAATAAAAATTGAAGAATATTTAAGAAATCATAATGAACTATTATATTCAAGTTCCCTTAGTAAAAAAGAGATTGAGTTCATTATGCAAAAATAAGGAGACTAAATGAGAGATATTAAAGAAATATTAGAAGACTATCCATCATTAAAATTACAATATGAGCAAATTAATGCTATGCAATTTCTTAATTTACTAATGCCAAAGGAACAAAGAAAAGAGTTAGATAGAATCAAGAGTAGCATGGAAGATTTAATAATGACCATGGAAGAATATAATAATAACTTTTCTGATTATGGGTGGATTGCATATTCTTTGATAAATGTAGAATTTATGAAAAATGCTAATCAAATATTTGAAAACAATGGTATTGAAAAGGCAGAAGAGCTTATTGCAAATTATTACATAAAAAATTCTAAGAATAGCAAAAGATTTATCCAATATTCCACTAATGAATTTAGAAAAAGAGCTAATATAATTGATGAAGCATTTGAAGACTATGAAAATGAAAAGTATTATTCAGCTGTTACTTTATTTCTAACTATTGCAGATGGAGTGATAAATGATTTTACAAAAAATAAAGGATTCTTCACAGAAGGAGTAGATTTAGACTGTTGGGATTGTTTAGTTGAATGTGATAGAGGATTAAAGAAAATCAAAGACATATATAATTTACCTAGGAAGAAGACAAATGAAGAAATAATAACAATGCCGTATAGAAATGGTATCCTGCACGGAAGAGACCTAAATTATGGAAATAAATTTGTTGCGGGTAAATGCATTGTAATGTTATTAGCTATTTCAGAATGGATAAAAAATAAAAATACAGAAAATATAAGAAAAGAAAAATACATAAAGAAAGCAAATCCACCATCATTAAGGGAAAGTTTAAAAAGACTTCAAGAAACTGATAGTACAAGAAAGATAATTAATAATTGGAAGAGTAAAGAAATTGTTATAGGTAAAGATATACCTAAAACGGGTAAGAAAGAAGAATATATTCACTATAATTTTATTTATAAATTTGTAGAAGCACTAGAAATATGGAAATCAAAAAACTATGGAGAATTAGCTAAAAGATTTGAAATAATATTTAACTATGAAGAAAGAGCAGGATATAAACCTAAAAGATGTAGAGAGCTATTTGAGAAAAATATTTTATTAGATTTTGAACTAATTAGTATTATAGACCAATCAATATGTATGAAAGTTATAGAACTTGAAGTAAAAATCCAAAAAGAGGATAAAATCATTAAGGATATAATGAAATTTGCAATGGTATATGAAGGAGAAAGAGAAGTTTTAGCTGTCCCAGATAAAAATAATGGAAAATGGAAAATTTATCCTAGAGATATAAGCGTGCTATATAAATAATTGATAGGAAAATGGATAAAAAGGTTTGGAATTATTAAAGAATAGTTGTATAATAAATATATTAATAAACTAAAAAGTAGGTGCAAATATGTATAAAGAATCAAAACCAATGTTAACACCTTCTGAACTTGTAGGACATCTTGAGTTAAAAGGCGTTAAATTTGAACTAATAAATAAAGAAAATGCTCAAAAATATTTAGAAGAAAACAACAATTATTTTAAGCTAGTATCGTATAGAAAAAATTTTCCTAAGTATGAAAAAGGAGAGAATATTGGTAAATATATTGATTTAGATTTTAAGATGTTAGTGGACTTATCTATAATTGATATGAGAATTAGAAAAACTATGTTAAACATAGTCTTAGATTTAGAACACTATGCTAAAGTTAAATTATTATCAAAAATAGAAAATACATCTAAAGATGGATATACTATAGTAGAAGAATACATCCAAGATTTAAAGAATAAAAATGAATATGATTATTTAGAAAAAGAATTAGAGAAAAATAAAAGTGGAACATATTGTGGTGATTTGGTAACAAAGTATGATGGAGAATATCCTATTTGGGTGTTTGTAGAAATAATTCCTTTTGGAAGACTTATTAAATTTTACAGGTTTGTTGCTGATAAATTGCAAGATAGAAAAATGATTGATGAGTCATATATGTTAATGGATGTTAGAGAATTAAGAAATGCCTGTGCACACAACAACTGCATAATTAATGATCTAAAAGCAAATACATCAAGATATACTGCAAGTTATAGAGTACTTAATGAAGTTGCTAAAACGGGAATTTCTAAAAAGATAAGGGATAATAAATTGTCTAATACTCGTATAAAGCAAATAGTAACATTATTATATTTAAATAAAAATATAGTTACTAGTGAAGGGATTTTGAAATATCAAGCTAAAATATTACATGAGTTAAAAGATAGAATAGAACATCACATAGATTATTATAATACAAATCAACCTGTACAGACGAATCTAAATTTTTTGAATAAAATTATTGACAATTGGTATAATAATAACATATAATATATATTATAGAGAAAAAGAGAAATCTTTTGCGGAGCTATGTTCATAGAGCGTGGCTCTATTTTTCTTATATTAGTATTTAATTATAAAATATTCATAAATATAAAAAATTAATAGATTTAATACAATCTTTGATTTTGTGTTAAATTTGTATCTTTCTGAAACTTGAAAAAACTTCAAAGAATGTAATTTAAAGCAAAGGCGAGAACTAATCTCGCCTTTAACTATTCATCAAAACATCCCATAACTAGTTGAGAGCCATCCACAAAACCATTCCTATAATACTTCTCATTCCAATAACACAAATAATCCATAAAATTTTCATCAAGCTTATCCAATTGTTTCTTAACATATTTTTGACTTTGTTTAGGTACATTCTTTAAAATATTCTCAACAATCTCATCAAAATAAATATGATGTTTTTTATCTTCTTCAGTAAGACTACCAAAAACCTCCTGTTCTCTATAATCTAACCATTCTTTTAAAATATCATTTTCATTTACTTCTCTAAAATTAACCATTTTCATATCCTCCTATACATATATAATCTCATTTAATACAATTTCTTCAGCTCTATTTTTTATATTATTCATAGACTGAACCCATTCCATCTGATGATGTTCTTTTAAGTATTCATTAACATTTTCAGATTCAGCAAATTGTTTTATAAGTACATGTATTCTTTCATTAGCACATTCATCTATATCTAATAAATGTTGCTTTAAAGTACCACCTATAAGTAATTCAGTATATAGACCTTTATTAAAATCTTTTAAGTAATTTAATCTTAATCTACCATATTTTCCAATTTGCTTTTTAGGTTGTATAGGTAAAGACAAATTAGGTATAAAATAATCTCCTTCTTTACGATAAGTAATTTTATTATTCATAACTGAAAACCTCCTAAATAAATTTTAGGTTTCCCATTAATATTAAATTTTTATACGAACAAATGTATATAACAAATTGGGGAAAAGTTGGGGAAGAAATCCTCAAAAATTGTCCACAAAATACACAAATGTTCAAATTTTATAAATCTTTGAAACTAGCATAAAATCAACAAAAACATCAAATTTCACAATTTTACAATTACCAAAAATTTACAACTCATAACCCGAAGGTCGTAAGTTCGAGTCTTACCCCCGCAACCACTGAAATGCCTCTGTTAAAGCACATTACAGAGGATTTTTTATTACTTGGAAAAATCCATTTAAGACCATTAAAAACCGTTAAAAAGCATTAAAATTTATTTCATAAAGGGTAAATAAAGGGTATAAAATAATGTAATTTAATATTGAAAAATCAAGGGCTTCAGCAATCGCTGAAGTTATTTTTTTGGAGGTTTTTATGGAAAAAGAAAAATTTAATAGTTTAATTAATGAGATAAATAAAATTGCAAGATTAAATATTTTACAGTATAAAATAGAAAAGATTGTAGAAGAATACGATGAATTTATAGAAGATTTTTACTTTATAGAATGGCTTAGATTATCAACAAATAATTATACAGAAAAAGAAGAGTTAAATAATACATTAGAGTTATTTGAGGAATTATTAGAAGAGATAGAAATTGCTATATTTAATGATAAAGATAAATTAAATAATATTTGTATTTCTTTACTAACTTATAACAAAAAAGATATAGGAAAAATAATTAATAACATTGAAAATTATAGTAATGAATATATTATAAATTTAATTTTAGATTTTGCAGACAATAATTTCTATGAAATAGATGCACAATACTGTATCCTTGAATTAGAAAAATTACTTCAAGGAGGATTGGCAGATGACAAAACAAGAATGTAAAAAGATAGAATTTTACTTATATAACTACAATAGAATAAACCTTTTAATTAAAGAAAGAGAAATGCAAATAATAGATTCAATAAATGTTTCAAATAAAAGTTGGATAAAATCATTAAAGGGAATAGGAAATACAACAGAAGATCAAGTAATAAAATTAATAGAAGATAATTTAATTAATGAATATAAAGAATGGCAAGTATTTATAAAAAAGATACTTGCTTTTTTATATGAGCATAAACCTTTGTACTACAAATATTTAAAATTAAAATATCTTTTAGAAAAAGATAATAAAGAAATTATGAGAGCTCTTAAAATCAATTTTGAACAATTAAAAATATTAAGAATAAAGTTATTAACATTTATATATAAAAGTGAGAATAAGGGCAAATTTGAATTAAATATGGAGGAATAAAATATGTTTTGGTTAGGATTAATTATAGGATTATTAATAGGTGCAAATTTAAGCTTATTATTATATGCTTGTATAATAGCAGGAAAGGAAAGTGATAGGAGAAGTGGGCATACAGAATGAAATAAATAGAATAGGTTATTTTGCTGTAATTCCTGCAACAGTATTATTTAATAATGAATTGAAACCTAATGAAAAATTGCTTTATGCACTTATAACAGCACTTTCTAATAAGGAAGGATATTGTTATGCAAGTAATAAATATCTAGGAGAAAAGTTAGGAGTAGATCATAAAACAGTTTCAAGATGGATTGCAAATTTAAGAAAATATAATTATTTAGTTATAGATATACTTAGAAATGAGCAACAAGAGATTATTCAAAGGAAGATATATCCAAACGACATACCCTATCTATCAAAAAATCACTACCCCTATATATTAAATAATCAACAGGGTAGTGATGAAAAGATAGAAGATAATAATATAAACTATAATAATATAAATACACACACAGTTAGCAAAGAAAAATTTTTAGATAATGTATATTTATATGATTATGAATATAAAGAATTAGTGAATTTATATGGAGAAACAAAGGCAAATAAATGTATAGAAGAGCTTTCTTTATATAAAAAATCTAAAGGCATAGAATATAAAAGCGATTTTGCAACAATTAAAAGATGGGTAATATTAAGAGTTGAGGAAATAGAGCAAAGACAAACAAAGCAGAAAAATAATACAAAGAATATAAACACTAATTTTGAACAAAGGCAATATCCAAAAGAATTTTTTGATAGTTTATATGAGAATATTCCATCTAAATCTTCTAATGAAGCTGAAGAAGATGATGAGATGGATATAGATATGTAGCACAACTAAAAGTTGTGATTTTTTTGTTTTAGGAGGTAGAAAATTGGTAACTAAAAAAGTAAAAAAAATAATAAGAAAAAAATTATATGAATATCCAATATATGATAGATTAATAAATGAACTGGAACTTGAAAAAGATACAATAGAAGGAAGAGATATTAATTCTTCAATAAGAAGTAAGAACAAAATTAATAGAGGGATAGGATGTTTTTGATAAACTAAAAGTGGACCAAAATTTCAATTAATAATAATTGAAAAACGGACCACTTTTTTACATTGCTTCAGATATATGATTAAATATATTTGGAGGTTGAAGGAGATGAAAAATTTATTGGATAAAGCAGCAATAATTAAATTAAAACAAGAAGGACTTTCAAATAGAAGAGTTGCAAGAACTTTAAGTATAGATAAAAAAACTGTTAATAAATATTGGAATGAATATAAAGAAAATATACAAAAATTAAATGAAACAACTAATATAGTAGAAATTTCAGAAATACAAGAAAATATAACTTCTGCTCCTAAATATAATTCAGAAAATAGAAACAGAAGAAAAGTAACTCCTGAATTTTTAAATGCATTAGAAAAAATTTTAGAAGATGAAGAAAAAAAGGTTAAAATTTTAGGAACAAATAAACAGGCTCTAACTAAACAACAAATTTTTGAACTACTAAAAAAACAAGGTTTTACTTTAAGTTATTCTACTGTTGTATTAGAGATGAGACGAATTACAAGTTCAGGAAATGAATGTTTTATCAGATAAGATTATGACTTCGGAGATAGATTGGAATATGATTTTGGTGAAGTTAAATTAGTAATTAACGGTATTACTAAAAAATATTACATAGCTGTTCTTTCAAGTCCTGCTGGTAATTTTAGATGGTGTTATCTTTATGATAATTGTAAAAAAGATGTATTTTTAGATTCTCATGTTAAATTTTTCGAAATGATTGGAGGTGTTTGGAAAGAAGTTGTTTATGATAATATGAGGAATGTTGTTAGTAAATTTATTGGTAGAAATGAAAAAGAACTTAATGAAGATTTAGTAAAGATGAGCCTGTATTATGGATTTGATATAAATGTAACAAACGCCTTTTCTGGTAACGAAAAAAGATATGTTGAAGGAAGTGTAAAATATTTAAGAAATAAAATATTTGCTGAAAATTACAAATTTCCTTCTGAAGAATCTGCAATAGAATATATGAAAAGTCAATTAATGAAACTAAATGAAAATAGTAAAATTGAAGAAGAAAAGAAAAAACTAAAACCTACTAAACCTCCATTAGAGTTAGCAGAAATCAGAAAAAGTTTTGTTAATAAGTATAGTTTTGTACAGATAGAAAATAATTTTTACTCTGTTCCAGAATATTTAGTTGGACTAGCTGTAACAAGCAAAATATATTACAACAAAATATTAATATATTCTAACAATGAGCTTGTTTGTGAGCATAAAAAATTAGATGGAGTTAAGAAGATAAGTGCCAATATTCGCCATTATCTAAAAACACTTACCTTCAAACCAGGAGCTTTAAGAAATTCATATGTTTTAAAAAGCAATCCTAAACTAAAATCCATCTTTGATAAATATTATACTAATAATCCAAAGAAATTCATAGACTTAATATCAAAAAATAAAGAAAAATCAGATATAGATTTAGAAGAAATATTAATAACTAATTCAGGTAATCTAGTAGAAAATACTAGATACAATAATAATATAAATAATTTAACCAGAACACAAACTAGTATGTATAATCAAATAATGATAGGAGTTGTAAATAAATGAATATAAAAGAAAATTGTAAAATATTAAAATTATCATATATATTTAAAAATTATGAAGAAGAAATTAAAGAAGCAAAACAAACAAAAAAAGATGTTGATATTTTTCTAGATGAACTTCTAGAAAAAGAAATAAATCAAAGAAAGGATAATGGAATAAAGAAACGATTAAGATATGCAAAATTCCCAATAAAAAAGTATTTAGAAGATTTTGATAGAAAACTATATAATCCAGAATTTATCAAAGAATTCGATGAATTAGAAACCTTAGAATTTATAGAGAAAAAAGAAAATATAATTTTAGTTCGGAACACCAGGTGCAGGAAAAACACATTATGCAATAGGTTTAGGAATCAAAGCATGTATGGAAGGCAAAAGTGTTTTATTCATATCAGTTCCAAATTTAATTATAGAATTAAAAGAAGCTATGAGTAGAAGTCAACTTACAGCATATAAACGAAAATTTGAGAAATATGATTTAGTAATATTAGATGAACTAGGCTATGTTTCGTTTGATAAAGAAGGATGTGAAATATTATTTAATTTACTATCGAATAGAAATGATAAAGGTTCAATAATAATAACAACAAATTTAACTTTTGATAGGTGGGAAGAAATATTTAAAGATGCAATGCTTACTGGTGCTATGGTTGATAGATTAGCCTACAGAGCCCACATATTAGATCTTTCAAGAAATGTAAGTCATAGATATGAAGAAACGGTTTCTTGGAAAAATAGTAAAAATATGTAAATTTTATAATTGAAAAAGTGGTCCGTTTTTCAATTATAAAATGGTCCATTTTTCACTTGACAAATACATGAAGAATTTATGAAAGAACACACAATGGGAGTGGCATACATTGTTTTAGTAAATACAGGTTTAAGAGCAGGAGAACTAAGTGGACTCACTTGGAAAGATATTGATTTTGAAAATAAAGCTCTTTATGTAAGACGAGGTGTGCAAAAGGTAACAACTTATGATGACGATTTTAATAAAATAAATAGAGAAAGAAAAATAACAGATGTAAAAACGGATAATAGTTATAGAGTAGTACCAATGTTGGATAAAGTTGTGAGAATACTAAAAGAATATAAAGAACAAAAGATAAAAGAGTGTGAAGAAGTTGCAGAACTAGGAGAAGGATTCAAAGAAGATGATTTTATATTTAAAACGAAATGCAATAATCCTATAAACTCAGAATATTTGCGAAAACATTGTCAGCAAATTTGTGAAAGCCATAATTTTAGAAAAGTAGGTATTCACGAGTTAAGACACACATTTGCAACAAGGGCAATAGAAGCAGGAATAGATTTAAGAGTTCTGCAAGAAATATTAGGACACGCTAGTTATAGTACAACAGCAGATATATATGTTCATATATTGGGACAAGTAAAACTAACCCAAATGAATAGATTAGAGGCTTATTTAGACGATTTAAAAATGGCTTAAAAAATGGATAAAGGGTAAATAAAGGGTACAACTAAAAATCGAGGCTGGAAAACACTGAAAATACTGAGATTTTTTAAAAAGACTTTCACTCCTCATAACCCGAAGGTATATATTCAAAATAATTTATACATAAATATATAATAAATAAAAAACTAAGGCATAATACACAAAAAAACTCATACTAATCTAAAAACCATATAGCAATATTAAAAATAAAATGATATAATAAACAAAAAAAGGAGGTAGTCGGGTATATACACTCGGCATAAAATTATGAATATTTTTATAGAATATCCAAAATGTTCTACATGTAAAAAAGCAAAAAAATGGCTAGAAGAAAATAAAATAAGTTTTGAAGATAGACACATTATTTTAGAAACACCAACAGAAAAAGAATTAAATAAATGGATAAAAATAAGCCAAAAAGATATAAATAAATGGTTTAATACAAGTGGAATAAAATATAGAGAACTAAAATTAAAAGAAAAACTTCCAAATATGGAAGAGGAAGAAAAAATAAAATTATTAGCAAGTGATGGAATGCTTATAAAAAGGCCAATATTAATAACAGAAAAAGGAATTTATATAGGTTTTAAAGAAAATGAATGGAAAGAAATATTATAATATAAAGATGTAAAGGTAAAAAAATAATTAAAATCTTACAGTATCAAAATTCATAAAAAAGCTTAAAAGGGATTCTTTAAAAGTACTACACATAAAAAATCTACATCTGTATGTGAAATTATTCCATAAAAAAATTAATGTTTTTAAATAATAAACGATTTTTGAACACGAAATTTGAGTAAAAGAAAGGAGAAAAATAAGTAAAATATGAAAATTGGAATTGACTTAGATGGAGTTATATTCGATTCGGAAAAAGATTATAGAGTATACTCAGAATTATACGATTTATTAGATTTGCATAAAAATAGCAAAAAAGATAATCGCGAAATAAAATTTCAACAAAGATTTGATTGGAATGAAGAAGAAATAAACGGATTCATAAAGAAATATCATTCAAAAATCACAGTAGAATCAAATTTTATGCCAGGAGTAAAAACAGTATTACCAATGATTAAAAATGATGGAAATAAATTGTATCTAATTACTGCAAGGGGAAGAATAAATAAAGAAATGATACCAATTACATTGCAAAGACTAGAAAAAAATGGATTAGATGTATTTGAAAAATATTATTGGGCAACTGAAAATAAAGAAGATATATGTAAAAAAGAAAATATAGATATTATGATAGACGATTCATACCAAAAATGTAAAAATGTTGCAAATGCTCATATACAAACAATATACCTAAAAGATGCACCATCATATAACTTAGAAGAAAATGAATATATACACATATTATACAATTGGGGAGAAATATATAGATACTTATTTGAAATGCAACATACTATAAATTCAAAGAATTCAAATATACAAAATCAAGTATAACATAAAATTAATAAAAATAATTAATGGCTCTTCCACTAAATTAATTACATTACATTGGAAGAGCCAAAAACCCCGTAATTTATAAAAAATAAATACAGTATTTGGAAGAATTTAAGAAGCTTTGTCTTTTATAGGTTAATCCAACTATTTACTAAAGAATTACACTTTATGCTATTTATAAAATCTCCCGATTATTTACTAAAAAATTTACAAGATAAATACACAATTTATTGAACAGACAGCTATAACATTCATAAAAAGTAAATACATTTCTATAAAGATTATTGAAGTTATATTATCTAAATAATCTTAATATCCTCTTTTTTTACTTCAGAATTTAAACTTTTAAAATTCTCGCTTTTAATATAACCTAAAATATCATAACTTAAAAAGCCAAAAGATTTTTCTTGTGACTTAAAAATATCATCTTTAACTGCATACAACTTAGCAAAATAATTAAAAAGATATTTTTCTAAAGGATCCCCTTTAGTAACTTGGCTAGTAACATTTTTATAATTTTGATAATCACTAAACTGTTGAGTAATAACCCTATTTTTTTCAGTACTATCTATCCTTGCAACAAAAGCTTTAGGAGCAATATCTTGAACTTGGCTCACAAAGTTTTTAATTGATTTTTTGTCATTTTCAGAAGGCAAAGGAAGAGGCTTA
The DNA here is from genome assembly GCA_963558185.1 of uncultured Clostridia bacterium. GTDB lineage: Bacteria > Bacillota > Clostridia > TANB77 > CAG-508 > UMGS1663. The sequence continues at coordinate 1,354 of CAUWFE010000027.1, read as the reverse complement.
ATTGATTTTCCAGATAAGTTAGTATGTGCAGGAAAACCAAAGTTACCTTGTTCGTATTCGTGTAAACTTTGCAATTGGCATTCAATTGGACCAATAAGTGTATTAATATAAATAAAATTTGAAACATATCCATTTTCAGTTCTTTTTATTTTAATATTATTAGAAGAAGAAATAGATAAAGCATCGAAAATTGGATTATTATTAAATAAAGAAGACACTTGTTTTGTAAGCAATGTTAAATCTAATTTATCTGGAATTCTTGCACTAAAATCATCTAATATATCAAAAAAGTTAATTTTTTTATTTGTTAAATCATCATCATCAATTGTTGAATTTGCATCATCAGTAGCTTCAATAAATTCTAAAGATTCATCAATAGAAGCCATCAAACTCGTATAGTGATTAATTAAATTTTTACTATCAGGATGTACCAAACTAATAATTTTTTCGAGAATTTTCTTGCAATTGCTAAAATATTCATATTTAGTACAACTATAGTTATATTCTAAAGGCGATTCAAACTCGTTTTTTAATAAGCTACTTTTAAATTTTTGCATTTCAGCTAAAAATTCATAATTATTTTGCTTCTCAGTAATTAAGCCCATAATTTCTGGGTCTTCAGAGTGAAATATAGGCGGATGACTATAAGAAACAATTTTCATAGCAAAAGCATCTTTAAGAGGCTTTATAGGACCAAAACTGTTACCAAGTTCTTCAGAATTTTCAATTAATTTATTGTGTATACTATGAGGAGCCTTAAATCGATAAGGAATTTCAACGTTAAATCCTTCATACCTTGTATGATAAGTAAGAAGTATAGTAGCAATAATATTATGTAAATATTCTTGAATTTTTTCATCTTGGTAAAAATTTAAATAATGATTGTAATATTTATCTATCATATTATTCTTAGCTTTTTCCTCTGAAACAGAGAAAACTAAGCTATCTTTAAAATCATTCATAATATCTCCGTATAATAAAAACATATAACATGTCTTAATTATACTCTCCTTTCTTTTTAAATTTTGTATAATATATTTGCACTTCATATGCAAAATATAATAAATTAAAAATTATTAATATAATAATTATAACATAAAATAGGAAAAAATGGAAGTACATTTTTGTTTACAGATAAAACAAAACCAGCACATTGTTACAATTTGCAGTTAATAAAATAATATTAATATATATACATTATATAGAATAATTTTCAACAGTGAATTATAACAGCACATTTTCATGTACTAGTTACAAAATTTTTAATTTGGACATAAAAAGTTCACAAAAAAGTAGTATGTTAGTATAAACTTTTAGTAGGGAAATTTTAGAAAAAAATTGAATAAGAGATACC
>CAUWFE010000026.1:0-20857 GCA_963558185.1 uncultured Clostridia bacterium | reverse complement strand
TTTCTGTTTGTTCTTAACAGTAAGTATTAATTTTTCAATGTACATATTATCTTTTTATACTTGTGGATATTTATATTTTATTATTACTTTTGGGTATTGTCAATTACTTTTTTACATATTTCAGTGTTATTTCATAAAATATTTGTTACAATTTATAGCTACAAATTATTATGTAGAATGTATATATATTAATATTGATTAAATTTCGATTGTGATAGAAGTGCTTGTAAGAGTTTCTTTATATAAAAGGAATGAGGAAGCGGAAAATTCCGAGAGGATCATTCCTTTTAGATTTAGAAAGTCCAATGCACGTATTGAACTACAGAAATTTATGAAATATTAATATATATACATTTATACTAACATTATTTCTAAGCTGTGAATTGTAACAAATATTTTATGAAATGCCCCTGTAAATTTTTAATCTATGTTAAAATATTTTACAACTTTATTTTCTTTTAAGCTTTCTTTTACATCTATTATTCTTTGATTAGAAGAACCTCTAAAGCGTAATTTTAAGTCTTTTTTATCTTCTTCAAATTTTCCATCTACCATTATATCTATATATTTTAATAACTCTCCTGTAGTTTGATTTTCTTTAGACATTTTGCCTACTACATCTTTTTCAAAATCAAAACCCGTATAGCACCATATGTCTTTATCAGGAAATTTTTCTTTTACTTTTTTCACTAATGGTAATAAACCTTCTTGGTTTGGCTTTTCTAATGGTTCTCCTCCTAGTAGTGTTAAGCCAGAAATATAATCATGGTTCATATAATCAATTACTTTGTCAATTTCTTTTTCAGTAAATTTCTCTCCATAATTAAAATCCCACGCACAACTATTAAAACATCCTTTGCAATGATGATTACATCCACTTACAAATACGGATACTCTTACACCTTCACCATTTGCTACATCTACTCTTTTTATATCTGCATAATTCATTTTTAATCTCCTTCCTTGAGGTATAAATTTTGTTTTTAAACATTCCACTTTTTATAATAGGAAATGGAATGTTCCATTTCCTATATTACAAGTTTAAGTTACTTTAGTTTATGTACATTTATACGCACATACGGATAAGTCACTTTTTTTATATTTTTAGTCTAAATATTATAAATGCATTACTCTTTGTTTTATTTCTTTTGTTTTTCCTGCATTCCAGAAGTTTTCTCCTAAATATCCACAAGTTCTTCTTACTACTGTCATTTTAGAATGGTCTTTGTTTCCACAATTTGGGCATTCCCATTCATTATTATCATTTACTTTAATTTCTCCATCAAATCCACATACATGGCAATAATCTGATTTTGTATTAAATTCTGCATATTGAATATTATCATATATAAATTTAACTACTGTTTCTAATGCATCTATATTTTTTTCCATATTTGGAATTTCAATATATGAAATAGCTCCACCAGAAGATATTTTTTGGAATTCACTTTCAAAAGATAATTTATCAAATGCATCAATTTTTTCTCTTACATCTACATGATATGAATTTGTATAATATCCTTTATCTGTTACATCTTTAATAGTTCCAAATTTTTCTTTATCTATACGTGCAAATTTGTAGCATAAACTTTCTGCTGGTGTTCCATATAGTGCAAATCCAATATTTGTTTCCTTTTTCCATCTATCTGTTGTTTCTCTTAAATGTTTCATTACTTTAATTGCAAATTCATGTCCTTTTGGATCTGTATGAGATACCCCTTTCATTAATTTTGTCATTTCATATATTCCTATATATCCTAATGAAATTGTAGAATATCCACCATATAATAATTTATCAATTTTTTCACCTTTTTTTAAACGAGCTACTGCTCCATATTGCCAGTGAATTGGACTAATATCTGAATTTGTACCTAATAAAGCATAATGTCTGCACATTAAAGCTTCAAAACATAGTTCTAGCCTTTCATCTAATAGTTTCCAGAATTTATCTTCATCACCATCTGCAATAATTGCAATTTGAGGTAGGTTAATACTAACAACTCCTTGGTTGAATCTTCCTTCAAATTTATAGTTTCCATTTTCATCTTTCCATGGAGATAAGAAACTTCTACAACCCATAGGGCTAAATACATTTCCTTCATAAATTTCACGCATTTTCTTTGCTGAAATATAATCAGGGTACATTCTTTTTGAAGAACATTTTACTGCAAGTTTTGTTAAGTAATCATATTCTCCACCTTTTAAACAATTACATTCATCTAATACATATACTAATTTTGGGAATGCTGGAGTAACATATATACCTGCTTCATTTTTTATTCCTTCATATCTTTGACGAAGAACTTCTTCAATTATCATTGCATTTTCTTTTATATATGGATCTCCATCTTCTAAATGTAAAAATAATGTTACAAAAGGTGATTGACCATTTGTTGTCATTAAAGTATTTATTTGATATTGAATTGTTTGTACTCCTGCTTTTAATTCTGTTTTTAGTCTATCTTGTACTAAACTTTCTATTGTAGATTCTGGTATTTTATCTCCATATTTTTTTGTTATTTCTGCTTTAAATTTATCATAGCTTTTTCTTAAATATTTTCCTAAATGCTTTAAATCTACAGATTGACCACCATATTGATTACTTGCTACTGCTGCAATTATTTGTGTTGTTACTGTACATGCAACTTGGAAACTTTTTGGGCTTTCAATCATTTTTCCATTCATTACTGTTCCGTTGTCTAACATATCTGATATATTTATTAAGCAACAATTAAATATTGGTTGTATAAAATAATCTGCATCATGAAAATGTAAAATACCTTCTGCATCTGCTTTTGCTATTTTTTCTGGTAATAATAATCTTTTTGTTAAATCTCTTGATACTTCTCCTGCTATATAATCTCTTTGTGTTGAAGCAAGCATTGTATTTTTATTAGAGTTTTCTTCTGCTAATTCTTTGTTTTCATTTTTAATTATTCCTAATATTGTTTCATCTGTAGTATTCTGTTTTCTTATTAATGCTCTTGTATAACGATATACTATATATTTTTTTGCAAGCTCATATTTTTCTAATTCCATTAATTTTTCTTCTATCATGTCTTGTATATCTTCAACAAGCATTCTTTTTTTGTTTAAACTTTCTATATATTCAATAATCTCATTTATTTCATCTTTATTTATTCTTTCTTTTGGCTGAACTTCTTGATTTGCTTTATCTATAGCTACTTTTATTTTTGTTCTATCATAATCTACTGCTCTTCCATCTCTTTTTATTACCTTCATTTTACATTTCCTCCTTTATTATTGTATGTTTATTATATATCTAATTTAATAATTTTCTGTTGCATAAGCAACAAATATATATATTTATTTTTGTGTTTGTTGAACCTCCATTTACTCTAAGGGAAAATTTATATTACAATTTTGTTACATTATTTTTTCTTTTTATGTTTATTTTTTACATTTTTTTACTAATTTTTAATTGTTCATATTTCAACTATTTTATTGATTTTCAACATAAAAAAATATAAGATATTCTGTAAATTAGTTGCATATGCAACTAATTTATATTATAATACTTTTATAATATTTTATTATTTGAAAGGTTGAACTTTATATGAATATTAATTTTGATGAATTTGCACAAAACTGTGAAAAAAAATGTACAAAAATACAAAAAAAATCCTTTAAAAAAGATGAAATTATAACTACATATATTGCTAAAAGGCATCAAATTTGTATTTTAGTTTCAGGCTCAGCTGATTTAGTAAGGTATGATTCTAATGGAAATAAAACTATTATTGAACACTTTTCTAAAAATGATATTTTCGGAGAACTTTTTTATATTGTTGCCACAAATAATGAACTTTTTGTAAAAGCTAGACAAGCTTGTGAAGTTTTGTTTTTTTCTTATGATATTATAAAAAATAAATGCAAGCAAAATTGTGCTTTTCATCAAATTTTAAAAGAAAATTTATCTGATTTAATTTTAGATAAAGTTACTTTGCTTAATACCAGAATAGAGCTTTTAACAAAGCGTTCTATTCGAGATAAAATACTAGGTTTTTTTACTATTTTATCTATGCGAAACTTTAGTAAAACTTTTTCTCTTCCATTTTCTCTTACAGATTTAGCAGATTACTTAAGTGTAGATAGAAGTGCAATGATGCGTGAAATTAAATATTTAAAAGATGATGGATTTATTAAAAAAAATGGAAATAAAATTACTTTGTTATATAAATAAATTTTTATTAGTAAATAATACGAGAGCCTATTTAATATAGTAAGCTCTCGTATATTATTTATTTTACTCTTTTAAAAATATATTCAGAATTATCTGTTTTTTCAAAACTTGCTTTTCCTTCTTGTGACATATCTCCACATGGTAGTTGTAATGATATGTTTGTTTTATAGTTATTTTTTGTAGTTTTTATTATAAAATCAAAATTTACTTCAAATTGCAAATCTTCTTGCTTTATTCCCATTGTTTCTAGCATTTTTCCATCATAGCTAATTTCTTCTACTTCATTTGAAATAAAATTTCCTATATTCATATTGCAAAAACTTAAAATTATATTTCCACCTTGATTTCCTATTTCTAAGGTTTTGCTATTGCTTTTTTTTCCTCCTTTATATTCTAATCTACCTTCTTGTACTTTGGTATCTTCTTTGTAGTTAAACAATTTATTTTCTTCTGAAGTTGGCATATATGTTGCAATATAACCTACATTGGGAGATTTGGTTACATTTATATTTTCAAAGATAACACTTTGTATTTTTTCATCATTTTCCCCTACTTTTTCTATGCTAAAATAAATATCGTTATTTTGTATTACATTCATATTCCATTTTTCTGTAGTTCCTTCATTGGTATTAACTGTTGCTGTACTTACACCTATAATTTTACTAATTTTAAATGGCATTTCTTTTTCGCCTTCTATACTATATTTAAAATTAATAATTATAGCAATAATAATGATAATTATTATTAATGCAAATGCTACACATGCTTTTATTTTTTCCTTTCTTTTGTTCTTGTCCATATTTCAAATCCTTTCTACTAATATTTGAAAATAAAATATTCTTTTATATTATATTTAATTACTTATATTTTTATGACATTTTTGGCGGAGTGGGTGGGATTCGAACCCACGTGCCAATTTTATTTGACTAAACTGTTTTCGAGACAGCTCCGTTATGACCACTTCGGTACCACTCCTAGTTTTTGATTATTTTTTCTTTCTAAGTTCTTTAAAAAATTTTGTTAGTATTTGTTCACATTCTTTTTGCATTATTCCTATTTCACATTCAACTTTATGATTAAATGTATAGTCTTGTAATAAATTTAATTTACTTCCACAGGCTCCAGTTTTATAGTCCATAGCTCCTATATATACTTTTTTTATACGTGATTGAATTAATGCACCTGCACACATAGAGCAAGGTTCTAATGTAACATACATTTCACAGTCTATTAATCTCCATGATTTTAGTTTTTTACTCGCCTTTTGAATAGCTATAATTTCTGCATGTTTTGTTGTATCTAATTTTGTTTCTTTTTCATTATGTGCTCTTGCAATTATTTTTCCTTCTTTTACTATAATTGCTCCTACTGGCACTTCTAATTTCTTATATGCTTTATTTGCTTCTTTTAATGCTTCTTGCATAAAAAATTCTTGATTCATTTCTATTCCTTCCAATTTTAATATTGATATTATATCTTTTTTCTTATTTGTTGTCAAACTTGTAAAAATATATTTTTTATGTTAAAATATCAATGTATTTAATATATTTTGATGGGAGATTTGTATGAAAAAAATTTTAATTTTTTATGCAAGTTATGGAGGAGGTCATCTTTCTGCTGCAAAATCTATTTCTCAATATTTAGAAGAACATTATTCAGATATTGAAATTAAAATGGTAGATTGTGTAGAATATGTAAATAAAGCTTTAAATAAATTGACTACAGCTGCATATAGGGAAATGGCTAAAAAAGCTCCATGGGCTTGGGAAAAAGTATACTATAAATCACAAGATGGTGCTTTGGCTAAAGTTAGTACTTTTTCAAATAGAGTTATGGCTATAAAAATGGATAAGTTGTTTAAATCTTTTATGCCTGATATTGTAATTTCTACTCATCCTTTTGGTTCGCAAATTACAAGCTATTTAAAAAAGAAAAATCGTACTTCTTGCAAGCTTGCTACTATTTTAACAGATTTTGCAATACATGAACAATGGCTTGTTGGCAGTGAAAATGTAGATTTTTTCTTTGTTTCTAATGATAAAATGAAACAAGATATTGAGAGTGAAGGTGTAGATTCTAATAAAATTTTTGTAACTGGTATACCTATTTCTAAGCGTTTTAGTATAAATTTTGACTCTTTAGAAATTTTAAACCAATTAGATTTTGTGCCAGATAAAAAAACTATATTGTTTTTTGGTGGAGGAGAATTTGGATTAGGTAAAGATAAAACTGTTGCTATTTTAAAGGCTTTGGCGGATAATCGTTTTGATGTTCAAGTAATTGCTATTGCTGGTAAAAATGAGAAAATGAAAGATGCTTTTAATAAAGTAGTAGCTGAAACTCATTCTGAAAATAGGATCCGTGTACTTCCTTTTACTAATCAAGTTCCAGAATTTATGCATATTTCTGATTTAGTAATTACAAAACCTGGCGGACTAACTACAAGTGAAAGTTTAGCTTCCTTTCTACCTATTATTGTTATTAACCCTTTACCTGGTCAAGAAGAAGAAAATGCTATGTTTTTAGAGAAAAATGGTGCTGGTATTTGGTTAAAACATACTGATAATCCTTATGATATACTTTCTGATGTTCTTAATAATGATGAAAAATTAACATATATGAAGCAAAAATCAAAACAAATATCTAAGCCTTTTGCTAGTAAAGATATTTGTGAAATTGTAATGAAATAGAGGTGAAATTTTTTGAATATAACAAGTAAACAACGTGCTTATTTACGAAGCCTTGCACATTCTTTAAATCCTATTTTTCAAATTGGTAAAGGTGGAATTTCTGATAATCAATTGCAAGGAATTTCTGAAGCATTAGAAGCACATGAACTTATTAAAATTACTGTATTAGAAACTGCCCCTGATTCTATTAAAATATTATCAGAGGAAATTGCAAATGCTACTTCTTCATTAGTGGTTCAAACTATGGGAAATAAAATTACTTTATTTAGAAAAAGAAGCAAAAATTCTAAAATTGAGCTTCCTAAGTAGGTATTTAAGTTTGATAATATATATAAAAAAACTTACTAGATGCAATTAGTAAGTTTTTTTACATATATTTTGTTGCCTATCTTCTAAATTGAATATCTCTATCTGTATTTACTCTATATGCAATAGAGATTACTGCATCTAAATTATAATACTTTATTTTTCTTTTTACTTCTCTATTTCCCTCTTTTGGAAAATTTTTATTTTAATTTTTTCAAAAATCATTGACATATTAAAAAAAAAATGTTAAAATATGAATGTTCAGTAAATTGGTTCAGTAGCTCAGTTGGATAGAGCAACGGATTTCTAATCCGTGTGTCGGGGGTTCGAATCCCTCCTGGATCACCATAATAAAAGCCACTATACTAGTAGAAATACTGTTTTAGTGGTTTTTTATTTTTATATCCAATATCTTATGCAAAATACTTGGGCATATAATTAAAATCTTATACACCCAAGCATTATTTTTGCTATTTCATAAACTATTAAACAATAACAGTATTTTGCTATATTTCATCTTTCCAAAAAGCTGTATATGCCCTATATGCTTCATATATATCAAATTTGCTTGTTACTTCATATGGTGCATGCATAGATAATACTGGAACTCCGCAGTCTATAACATCTACACCTTTATTTGCTAAAATATATGCTATAGTGCCTCCTCCACCATTGTCTACTTTTCCTAATTCTGCTACTTCATATTGTACATTTGCATTTTCAAATATTCCCCTTATTTTAGCTACATACTCTGCATTAGCATCTGATGCTCCTGATTTTCCTCTTGATCCAGTATATTTATTAAGGCCTATTCCTCTACCTAAATATCCTGAATTTAGCTTGTCATGAACTGAAGAATAGATAGGGTCATATGCTGCATCTACATCAGCTGAAAGCATTCTAGAATTACAAAAAACTTTATCTAATAAATTAGGTACATTTATTTCTAATTTGTTTAAAATTTCTGATACGAAAGTATCAAATACATGTGATTCCATTCCAGTATTTCCCATACTTCCTATTTCTTCTTTATCTGAAATAATGCAAATAGCTGTTGTTTCAGGTTTTTCAATTGAAAGTAATGATGTTAATGATGTATATACACAAACTTTATCATCTTGTCCATATGCGGCTACCATGCTACTGTCAAATCCTAAACTTCTAGCTTTGAATGCAGGTACAAGTTCTAATTCTGAACTTACAAAATCAACTTCTGTAATTCCATATTTTTGATTTAATATACTCATTATGTTTAATTTTACACTATCACTAATATCCTTTTCCTTAAAAGGCATACTGCCAATTAATAAATTTAATTCTTCCCCTTTTACACCATCTTTTAATTTTCTTTCCATTTGCTCTTGTGCTAAATGTGGTAAAAGGTCTGTAATTGTAAATATTGGATCTTCTTCACTTTCACCTATTGATATTTCTATTTTTTCTCCATTCGCTTTTACAATTACCCCATGTAAAGCTAATGGTATAGTTGTCCATTGATATTTTTTAATTCCACCATAATAATGTGTTTTAAAATATGCCAGTCCATTATCTTCATATAATGGATTTGGTTTTAAGTCTAATCTTGGTGAATCAGCATGTGCTCCAATTATGTTTATTCCTTTTTCAATTGAATTCTTTCCAATTACTGCTAAATACATACTCTTTTCATGGTTAATATAATATACTTTATCTCCTGATTTTAATTTTTTTACTTCTTCTATATTTTTAAAGCCTTGTTCTTCTGCCATTTTTTTAGAAGTTTTTATAATTTCTCTTTCGGTTTTTGATTTATTTAAATATTCCATATATTTACTACAATATTCAAATACTTCATTCTTTCTTTCCTCTGAAATATTTTGCCAACCGCATTTTTCCTTTTTAAATAATTGTTGTTTTAACTCTTCTGATTTTGTCATCTTATGTCCTCCTTATTTTTTATTCTATTTATATTCTATTTATATTCTTCTATCCTTTTACATGAACTCCTTTTTTTTATTCATTATTTGTAAAATTTTTCATATAATCTTTACAAAATACTTAGTTTATTGTTTAATATATATATTATGAAATGAATGGAGATTTAAAATGAGCAATAAGAAGAAAAAAAATAAAAATCATAATTCTAATACAGTACCAACACAAAATGAAATATCAAAGACAGCAATAGACAAAGAACCTCTAAATGAAGAATTACAAAATGAATTATCAACTGAAAATACAAATAAAATTCAAAAAGAATCACTTGAAAATATAAAAGAAATAACAGAAAATGAAATATCAGATGTGCAAGATAAAAAAGATAAAAACTCTGTGAAAAATCAAATTCTACCAGCTGAAGATTCTTCTACTGCTGTTATTCAAGATATTCATGATATTAGTGATGCTACTAATAAGGCAATTCAAGATATTCAAAAGGTTACATATAGTGATAACTTAAAAAAGCCATCACATTCTAGTAAAACTATTCGTGAATTAAATATTAATGAAAATAGTACTAAATCTGATGATTTAGTAGAAAATGATAATCCTATTTATACACCAGTTAAAAAGAAACCTAAAACATGGTTAATTATTTTACTAATTACTATTTTTATAGCTATTTTAATAGGTATATTTTCTACTATTTTTGCTTTAATTAATATGAATAATAATAAAATATTATCTGGAATTTCTATATATGGAGTTGATGTTTCTAATCTTACTAAAGATGAAGCTTTGGCAAAATTAAATTCAGCTTTTCAAGAAAAACTTGCAAATGCTATTACTTTTGCACATGGTGAATATCAAAATCCAGTTTTTCCTGAACAATTAGCAGTTACTTTTGACTGGAATACTAGTATTAACTCTGCTTATGAAGAAGGTAGAAACGGAAATATTTTTGAGAATAATTTTCAAATTCTAAATTTGATGTTTAACCATAAAAATATTATGCCTAGTTTTTCTTTTAATGATGAAAGTTTTAATGCATTAATTGCAGATATGAATAACAATTTACCTGATAAAACTATAAATTCTAGCTATTATATTGATGGAAATAATTTAATTATTACCCCTGGTATTGATGGTGTAGAAATTGATAGTAAAACTTTAAAAGATAGTGTTTTAAATTATCTTAATAATTTACATACTGCATCAAATATTTTGGAGATTCCTGTTATTTCCAAAGTTGCTACCCAACCAGATATAGAAGCTATTCATAATGAAATTTATAAACCTGCACAAGATGCTTATTATACTAAAAATCCTTATACTGTACATCCTCATGTTGATGGTATTGATTTTGCAATTTCAGTTGAAGAAGCAAAAGCTATGCTAGCAAATCCAGCAGAAAATTATACTATACCTTTAAAAGTTCTTTCACCAAAGGTTAGAACTTCTGAAATTGGTACTGAAGCTTTTCCAAATTTATTGGGTTCTTATACAACATATTATAGCACTAAAAATTCTAATAGAAGCACTAATATTGCATTAGCCTCTAAAAAAATTAATGGTACTGTTGTTATGCCTGGTGAAACTTTTTCATATAATGCAACTGTAGGTAAAAGAACTGCTGCTGCTGGTTTTAAAGGTGCTGCTGCATATGTTAATGGTGAAGTAGTTGACAGTATTGGGGGAGGAATTTGCCAGGTATCTTCTACTTTATATAATGCTGTTTTACTTGCAAATTTGAAGATTGTTGAAAGAACTAATCATGGTTATGACACAGGTTATGTTCCAGTTAGCCGTGATGCTACAGTTTCTTGGGGTGGACCTGATTTTAAGTTTAAAAATAATAGAAGTTATCCTATAAAAATTGTATGTTCTGGTTCTGGTGGTTCTGTTAGCTTTAAAATTTTTGGACTTAAAAGTTCTGATGAATATGATGTTTCTATTGTTTCTTGGGTTGAAAGTAGTATTCCTTACAAAACTGTTTATAAAAATACTACTAGTTTAGCTAAAGGTAAACAAAAAGTTACTCAAAATGGTTCAAATGGTTGTAAAAGTGTAGCTTATAGGGTATATAAAAAGAATGGTGTTGAAGTTTCAAGAGAACTTCTTTCAAGAGATACTTATAACCCACATAATAAAGTAATATCTGTTGGTATTTAATTATTTTTAAAAGGTGCATATTCGTTATACTTAAAAAGTAAATTACGAATGTGCACCTTATTTTTAATGTTTACTACTATTTTTCTTTTTTATTATTTTTATAACAATAATTGCTATTATAGCTACAATTATAATAATTGCTAATACTATAATTATTATATTAATTGTATCTCCTGTATTTTGTAGTTCTTCATTTGAAGTATTTGTATTTATGTCATTTGCTATACTATTACTAACTAAGTTTTGATTATTGTTGTCATTATTTTCATCAGTATTGCTTTCTGGTATTTCATTAGCAATTGTATTGCTAATATTATTTTCTAAGCTTGGTTTATCTTCTGGTTTTGAATCTTGATTCTCTTCTTGATTGTTATTATTTTGTTCATTACCTGATGGTTTATTTGGGTTTTGCTCAGGCTTTTGTTCTGGTTGTAGATTAGGTTTATTATTTTGCTCTGGCTGTGACTCAGGTTCCGGTTGTGGGTCTGGTTGTGGCTCTGGTTCTGGTTCAGGTTGTGGTTCTGGCTGTGGTTCTGGTTCTACATTGTTATTTTCTATTTTTACTGTAGTACTTACATTTGATACTTGTATATCTTCTAAACCATTTGAAGCTACAATGTTTTTCAAAGTAATTGTTTTATTTACATTGCTTCCTTCTTTTACTTTAAATATAATTGAAAACATTGTTTCATCTTGTGTTGCATAATCGTTACGGTCTACTGCCAATTTTCCATTTTCTTCATTGAAAAATGGTGTTGTCCAATTTCTACCTTCTACTCTTACAAATTCAAAACTATTTTTATCATATTCAATTTTAGCTGTCATAGCAATAATTCCATGTTCAGCTTGTATATTTGATATATTTACATTTATTATTAGTTCTTGATCTTTTTTTACTTGAACTTCATTAGGCTCTAAACTTACTTTACATTTTCCTGCTGCTTGCGAGTTATTACATATACTTATTAATAATAGTATTATTAATATAATTTTTGCTCTTATTCTTTTCATTGCTTCTCCTTTATTACTTTACAATTACTATATATTTTGTTAATTAATAAGATTTTTAAGTGAACCTAAAGTGTTTACTTAAATTTCAACATTTAGGTTTCACTTATTAATTTAACAATTTTATTTTCTTAAGTCCTCCCAATTCAATTATTGTTGGGAATCTTGTAGGATTTGGGCTATATGGATATGGACTTTCTGAATATATTTTTTCTTGTATATTATCGAAATTCATATATTTTCATCAAAGTGTAATATATCTGTATAAAATTCTTTACTTAGTAATTGTTCTTTTGTAGCTGTTTTAATATTTATACCATTACTATTTGAAATTCCATTATCATCTGCATTTTCATAACAATTTGTGATAAATTGTATATTATTTTCATCTGGTATTGTAGCAAATTTATTTATTGGACTTATTAATGATTTTCCAATAGATACTGAATTGTTAATAATTGTTTTTCCTTCAATTTTTCCAATAAATAGTCCGCTTGTTTTAGCTTTTTCCGCCATATTTACTCTACCTATGACATTAGATACTACATTTTCAATAGTAACATCTCCATGGCTTAATCCTATAATTGCTCCATTATTGTCGCCATAGTACATATGCATTTCTCCTTGAACATAGCAATTTTTGATAGTTCCACCATTTTTTTCACTTATAAATGTTGAAGCATTTTTTCCTTGTGTTTCCCTTCTTTCTGTTAATGTAAATGCTTGTGTTACACTGATGTTTTCAAATGTTGAATTCACATCATTTGCTGTCATTGTTGCTATATTGTTATTTCCTATTACTATAATTCTATTTAATTTCATATTATAGAATTTTGCATCTGCTGAACTTTTGGTAAATGCCGCTACATTATTTTGGGTTTTATCACTGTCAAAAGTAGAAATGTATTTATCATATGGTGGTTTATTCCATACTACTCCATGTTGGAAATTTTCAATATTTAAGTTTGATACTTCTCCATTAAATTGTTCAAATAATGTTGCATTTTTTATATTTTTAATTGTATGATTATTTCCTTCAATTTTACCAAAGAACACTCCTGGAATTACAACACTTCCTACTTTATATTCTTTATCTGAAAAATCTAAGTCTGAAGTTATTACATATTCACCATCTGGACGTTTTGACATCTTTTCTATAAATTCATCTACTGTATTTATGTTTTCTTTTAATTCTATAGACATGCTTTCATTTGGGTCATTATTTTTTAATTTTGGCATTTTAAAATTTGTTATATTTTCAAAATCCCATATTTCTTTGCTCCAACCTAAAGTGTTTGTATAAAAATCAATATTAGAAATATTATTTAATGATATAATGTGGTTATTAATAAATATTTTTGTAGTATAGCTATAGTAATTTTATTTGTTAGATATTATACTGTTAGCCCAGAGCAATGGATATTTGCTGAATATAATGATAATTAGATAAGGAGAATTTAAATGTATTACACTTATATGGTAAGATGTGAAGATAATTCTATATATACAGGGATGACTAATAATTTAGAAAAAAGATTTTATGAGCATATGTCAAAAACAGGTGCCAAATATACTAAATCTCATACTGCAATTAAACTCGAAATTGCTTGGAAAAGTAAAGATAAATCTCTAGCGTGTAAATTAGAATATCAAATTAAAAATTTAACTAAAAAACAAAAGGAAAATTTGATATTTGGAGAAAAGTTATCCACATATTTATCAGGAATTGTGGATTGTAGAAGGTATAAAAGAGTTAAATTAGATTCTTAAATATGGTAATCGGTCAATAAAAATACGTACTGAAAACCACAAATTCTAATATAATTAGAATTTGTGGTTATTAATTTTTCTATTGGTAATTAATAGTTTATCTCTATTTTTTATATCCGAACTTCTCCATTCTTTCTTCTTCTCTAGTAGATAATATTTTTAGCCATTCAGCTAATCTATTACTATCATTATTTTTTAAAAATTCAAAATATTTTACTCTATCTTCTTTTGATATAACAACAGGTGGCAAATTATTTTTTAGTAACTCATAATTTATAAGTAATCTGCCTGTTCTTCCATTCCCATCTTCAAAAGAATGTATTCTTTCAACATATCTTGCTCCAGACTCTTTCATTTTCATTATAGCATAAGCTGTTTCTTTTGTGACGTGTAGTCCTTTGCAAATATCCTGTGCTGAAAACATTTTAATTCCACACATATTTTCCATAATATTTGTCTCCTTTCGCTTGTATTTTGTAATTTATATTTATCTCATACCCTAAATTACACTGGGCTTTTACTGGTCGTTGATTTCTCAAATCTTTGGAATTTCACCACTACCCCATCAGGGCTAGCTACACTCTTTGCGTGCGATGGTACTTTTAAACCACTCAAGCTGAGACTGTGTAGAAGAGCATTTCTGCATCTATCCAGTAACGGATTATTCAATTTTCAGTGTGCTATCCGTAATTAGTTTTTACTAATTATTTAATAACTACTAACAAATAGTTTAGCATTAGCTATTGTACATGTCAATAGTTTGTGATAAAATATTTTCAATAAATAACAGAGAGTGGCGGTGAGATAATATGGAAAGATTTGAATTATGCTTAAAAAATCAATTTTTTATCAATAAGTTTAATAAATACAAATTTATGGCATACCAAGATTTAAGATTTAATCAAAAACATAAAAGTTATGAATTTTATAATAAATATGAGAAAATCAAGTTAGGAGTTCAATTATGTGACTTTTTAAATACTGATTTTTCAGATTTAAATAGTATTAGAGAATTTATTAATAAATATGGTATTACAATAATAACTCATCTATCTGATATAAAAATTTATCAGTATTATTCTGAAAAAGAATATAACGAAATGATTGATGATGTTATAAATAATTTAAAAAACAAATTAAAAATGTATAAAAATACTTTCATTGCTGATATTACATATATCTATAATTTAAATGACTTAGAAGAATTGAATGATTTAACTCCTATACAGAGATTACATATATTAAGAGATAGTAAAAAGGAATCTGAAGTAAGAAAATTATATGATTCAAATAATTTGAAATTAACTTTAAATAATTTTGGAGATTTTACAGAGTTTTCTATAACAAGAGAGGCTGATGCACAAGAGATTGCAAAAAATGTTAATACAGATTATTTAAATACATATTGTTTTGAAAGCAATGACATAATTCAAACATTTATAATTGAATTATTTGAAATGACTGAAATAGAAAGTACTGCTATTAAAAAATGTAAAAATTGTGGCAAATTCTTTGTTCCAGACAACAGAGTAGATGAATTGTATTGTAGTAACATTTATGAAAATGATAAAACTTGTAAAGAAGTTGGACCTTTTAGAACTAAACAAAAGCTTATGCAAGAAAACGATGATTTAAGAATTTATAGGAATGTTTATCAAAAGTTATTATTAAGAACAAGAAGAAATCCTAATAACGGACAATATGAAAATGATTTTAATGAATTTAAAAAGAAAAATATTGAGTTAAAAGAAAAAATTGAAGAAGGAAAATTAACTCAAGCTGA
This sequence comes from uncultured Clostridia bacterium, assembly GCA_963558185.1. Lineage (GTDB taxonomy): Bacteria > Bacillota > Clostridia > TANB77 > CAG-508 > UMGS1663. Next base: position 5,007 of record CAUWFE010000026.1, on the reverse strand, counting down.
ATATATGGAATGGCTTAATAAACAGTAAAAAATTTTTGAATATAAAAAGATAAGTAATTAAATAGATATTATAAAATAACAAAATAAGATTTTTGCATTTTGCTTTAATAGAATAATCAATTATAGTATCAAAATTAAAAATGGATTGGAGAAATAAGTATGGATGAAAGAATTATTATAAGAAAAGCTAAAATAGGTGATTTTCAAGGCATACATAAGTTAATTATGCAAGTACATAAATTACATCTAAATGAGAGAAATGATATATATAAGGACGCTGATCCCATGAATTTTGAAGAATTTAGAACTGAACTATCAAATAGTAATAATATATATTTAATTGCTGAATTGGAAAATGAAATTATAGGAATTTGTTTCTCTCAAATAAAGAAAATATCAAATAACAAAATTATGAAAAATAGAAAAATTTTGCATATTGAAAATATCTGTGTTGACAAAAATATCCAAAAAAAAGGAATTGGTAAAAAATTATATAACCAAATCGTAGAATTAGCCAAAGAAAAAAATATTGATAATATAGAACTTATGGTATGGGGATTTAATGAAAATGCTATAAAATTTTATGAAAATTTGGGTATGAATATAAAGAATTTAAAATTTGAGCAAAAAATCAGTTCTCTTGACAGTTAATATAAAATTCAAAAATAAAGATAATAAAATTAATTAAAGGGTGATTAAGATGAATTATTTAAAAGATAATGTTTTTATAACTGCTCCTTCTGATTCGATTCAGAGTAAAGGAGATAAATTAAGATTAGAAAATGCGATTAAAAATTTTAATGATATGGGAATAACTGTAAAACTTGGAACAACAGTTACATTAGAAAATAAATATACAGAAGATGAATATAAGTTGAAAGCAACTGAATTAGTTAATGCATTATTAGATGACTCAATTGACACAATTATTTCAGCAAACGGTGGTGATACACAATTTAAAATTATTAAATATATTGATTTTGATATAATAAAAAGACACACAAATAAAAAAATTTTTCAAGGATTTTCAGATAATTCTATTTTAACTTTTTTATTAGAAACATTGAGTAATTGGAACACATTTTATGCACCATGCTTTCCCACATTTGGTTATGAAAAATGGGAACAAACTATAAAAGATAATATTGAATTGTTAAGAGGACACTTTATAGAACAATATTCACAAGGATTTTTTGAAACTAAATCCTATAAAAAAATTGAAGGAAAAGAACTATATGGTTATAATCTTGATACTCCTTCTTTAGTAACAGAATTATCTGGCTTAAATGATTTTACTGTAAGTGGAACTCTTCTTGGTGGATGCTTAGATGTTTTACGAGATTTACCAAAATCACAGTATGACAACATGCAAGAGTATAACAAAAAACATAAAGATATTATCTGGTTTATCGAAAATTGTGCAATGGATATTGAACAACTTTCAAAAACTTTAGAAGTAATGGAAGAAAGCCATTGGTTTGATAACGTTTGTTGTTTTATGATTGGTAGAGGAAAAATAACATTAAATAATGAATTTTTAGAAAATCAAAATAAATTACTAAAAAATTTATTTAAAAAATATAATGTACCTATTTTGACTAATTGCGACTTTGGGCACGTTAGACCTTTTAATACTTTTATAACTGGTGCAACAGCAAAAGTAAAATATTTTAATAATAGATATACAATTAATTACGAGAATATAGAATAATCTGTATTCTTTTGTTATATATGAGAGTTTTAGTTATTAGAAAGATGTCAATAATTTTTGAATATTTCACTAAAAAATAGCCTTATTTTATTAGCGAATATTTCACTATATGTATAATCTTGAGTTCCGCTCGCCGCGGAGGCAGGCTCAAGATTTATTTTTTTGTTTATTTTTAATTTTTTTGTAAATACTATCTATAGGCGATAGATTTATTATGACGTTTTTGCGTCTTTTAGATATATTTCATTGATTAGTTCTATTACTACATTTGCTAACCATTGATGATAATCTAATGAATTATTATCTATTTTGTCTTTAGATATTGCATCTAAAGGCTGTACATTGTAAATCTTAGTATTAGATTTTACTCGCATTCCAATTTTATGACTTAAATATATTTGAACTTTTGTTTTTGGAGGTAATGATTTGTCTAATACTTGAAATTTACTATTATTTAGTGAGAACACACCTGCATTATCAATTGTTCTTTCAAATCTAACACATAATAATTCATCTAAATCGTATCGCTTTGGTAATTTTAAATAAACACTTTTTGAGTTGGTTGCAGATACAGAAAATTGTGAATTATATTTTTCTATATAACTTTTAAGAAATTCATTAGCTTTTTCAATTGTAGTTATATGGTTAATTCTAAATTCTGTAACTAATCGACTTTGAAGTGTTTCCCATAATCTTTCTATTCTTCCTTTAGCTTGGGGAGAAGATGCTGGAAACATTTCAATTCCAAGTTCTTCAACAATTCTTCCAAATTGTGTTATGCCTTTTTCACGACCATTTAACTGCTCTTCAATTGTTATGTGGTCGTTAACTTTTTTTGGTGGAAAAAATACACTATATTTATCTGGATACAAAGAAATTGGAATACCATAATTTTCTAAAGTTTGTCTTAATACTTCTAAATATCCTAATAAACATTCATTTTTACACATATATAAACCTGTTATTTTACCAGTTGCATCATCTATAAAACCATGAAGTGAATATTTCTCACCGATATTAAACCAATCAAAAGGGGTACCATCAGCTTGTAACATCATTCCTTCTGATTCTTTTCTTTTTCTCCTGTGATGTAGCTTTGTTTTACGATGTTTTTTTGGACTTTTAATTCCAGCATTTCGTAAAATGTTATAAAGTGCTGAATAAGATATATCAATATTTTCACGTTCTTTTAATAACTCTTGAAAATGCTTGAAATTTGATATTTGATATTCGTAAGAGCTTCTAAGTTCTAATATTTTCTTTCTTGTTTCATCAGGTATTGTATTTTTAGGTTTTCTACCACGATTTCCATGCTGAATGGATTTTACACCGTTTTCTTTTACCTCCTTCTTAATTTGTTTTACACGACGTTCAGAAAGACCTAGAGCAGTTGCGACTTGTTTTACAGTACATTGTCCTTTTATACATGCTTCGATTAAAGTAACTCTTTTTAATTCTTTTTGTTTTAACATTAAATATTCCACCTTCCTATTATCTCTATAATTTGCATTTTTATACATTTAGGGTGAAATATTTGCTTATAAACTTTTAAGGTGATTTTATCATAAATTAAAGGTCAATTGAAAAAGTAAAATCTATTTAGAAAAAGTAATTTCTATTTACTGATTAAATGCTATTTAAAAGTAAAAAAATAGTAAATAGGGGTTGCTTTTTTTATGATTTTTGTGTAAAATGAAGTTACAGACAAGAAAAAAGGACGCACTTAAGCGAGTGGATTTTAATCAATTTTTTTCGTTTAAGATTAATTTCTATTCACTTATTCGTTGTCACAACAGTGACATTATGCAGTTAGTGTAGATGCTTCTTGTTTTAATTTAGGTTAAATTTTTAAAAGATAAGGTTGCAACGTGACCTTATCTTTTTCTATCTTTTGTATATTTAATTTATCTAATGTTTCTTTGCCATAAAAGAATTCAAACGTCTCATATGGAGTTTTTCCACCAAGTGATTTACGTGGTACTGAATTAATGTGTGAAAACATTAAATTAAGCTTGTCCTGTGTTAAATCTTTCATGTTTTGTTTCTTTGGAATAATATTTCTAATAAATTCATGATTGTTTTCTACATGTGGTTTTTGACTTGGCATTTGTGCATCACAATAGAATATATTTCCTCTAATTTCTCCAGTCTCATGGTTTATTTCAAAAAGTTGTGGCTTTGAGAATTCTGAACCTCTGTCTGTAAGTATTAGACTGAATAATTTTTGATACATATCACCTGGTAAAATATCTTGGAAATAATTCAATGAATTAAACATTTCTTCAGCCGTTTTCTTTTGTTTTAACAATCCTATCATAAGACCTGTGTTCTCAAACATAAATGTTTGAATATATGGTCCATCTTGGTGATTATAAACTGTGTCCATTTCAGTTGTTGCAGAACATGGATTATTCTTGATAAACTCTAAATAATCTTCATACTTTCTTCCTGTATAGTCTGCTGGTTCTGCTCTTTTCTTAAGTTTTTTTCTTCTCAATTTTCTTGTTACTTTTCTTCTTAATTCAAGATTTGTAACACCCCAATCCTTAAATAAGCCCATTTCTATGTATGTATAAATTGTTTTCTCGCATTGTGTAATTTCCTTATGATTTTGTAAAATTGTGTATATAGACTGTCCTTGTTTTATTAAGGGGCATATAATATGTGCTAATTCATAAAGTTCTGTGATATTTAAATTTACGCCTTCTCGTGAGTCTTTTAAAGTATATTCATAATTTTTTTGTGCTACATTTGCGTAATAAAAATATTTTGCTTTTTTACAATGCTTTATTTCTGGACAACAATTGCAAGCCCCAATAAATCTGTCTCTTCTAAAGCATGGAAGTTCCTCGAAGTCTGCACATTTACTTACACAAACCTTACATTCATTAAAGTGTTTACACATCCATGGTGAATCATCTCTATATGAATATCTTCTTTTTCTGTTGTTTTTTATTTCTTTTCCTATTGTTGATTGACTTTTGTTTAACTGATTTGCTGTTTCAAATTTTCTTAATCCCTTGCAAATGTTTTCTTCAATAATTTTTCTATCTTCTAAAGAAAGATGTTTACCATTAAAACTCATAATTTACCTTCTTTCCCAAGAAGCATCTACACTTTAATTATAGCACTATAATTTAATCTTACAATATCTATTGCTGTATAATTAAAATATATTCTAATTAAATCAAATAGAATTTATTTTTTTAATTGACGATAAGCTAAATGCCCTGCAGTAATATCAGGGTCATTTCATAAAATATTACAAAATTGTAAAATAAATTAAAATATGTTAA
>CAUWFE010000025.1:0-20981 GCA_963558185.1 uncultured Clostridia bacterium | reverse complement strand
GCCATAAGAGAAACATCTACGGCTGGAACCGGTAGAGAAGCATGGAACAGCGACTGCTCGTACTTTGCCGGCTTGGGCCATCCGTTCGTCGGCTGTGGAGGCGATTTGTGGGGTAGTTCTGATGCTGGTAGCTTCTCTTTCGCTCGTGATGATGGCGCTAGCTATTACGCTGATGGGTTCCGCCCGGTGGTCGTGCCCATGTCTTAGAGGGACTGTCAAATTGACCAGTCATAACAATAGAAAATTTAAATAAAAAAATATATAATCTGCAAATAACAAACAAAAAGCAGGTTATATTTTTTTAGATTTTTGCTATAATACAAGGTTAAGTTACTTTAATCTATGTAGTTTTGCGAAGCAAAATACACATTTGGCGAAGCCAATTTTCTTATAATAAATCAATTAACTTGCAGAAAAAGAGGATTATATATGAATGAAAATAATATAAAATTAAAAGGAATTAGAGTAGGAGATAAAATTTCTAAGTATCCTATTATACAAGGTGGAATGGGAGTTGGAGTATCTGCACATAAATTAGCAGGAAATGTAGCAAAAGAAGGAGGAATAGGCATTATTTCTACAGCAGACATTGGATATAAAGAAGAAGACTTTTATAAAAATCCAGTGCAAGCAAATTTAAGAGCAATAGGAAAAGAAATAGATGAAGCAAGAAAAATAGCACCAAAAGGAATTATAGGAATTAACATTATGTGTGCATTAAATAATTATTCTGAAATGGTAAAAGAAGTAGTAAAAAAAGGAATAGATTTAATTATTTCAGGAGCAGGTCTACCTAAAGATTTACCAGAATTAGTAAAAGGAACAAAAACTAAAATAGCACCAATTATTTCATCAGCAAGAGGTGCTAAACTAATAATAAAATTATGGCGAACAAAATATAATTATATTCCAGATATGATAGTAATAGAAGGACCAGAAGCAGGTGGACATTTAGGATTCAAACTAGAAGAATTAACTGATGAGAATGTAAACCTAAGTTTAGAAGAAATTACAAAAGAAGTGGTAAAAGAAGTAAAACAAATAGAAGAAGAAACAAATAAACAAATACCAATAATAGTAGCAGGAGGAATTTTTAATGGTAAAGATATTGCCAAATATTTAAAACTTGGAGCAAGTGGAGTTCAAATGGCAACTAGATTTGTAGCAACAGAAGAATGTGATGCAGATTTAGCTTTTAAACAAGCATATGTAAACTGTAAAAAAGAAGATATAGAAATAGTAAAAAGTCCTGTTGGAATGCCAGGAAGAGCAATTTGCAATAACTTTATAAAAAAAGTAAAAAATGAAAAGCCAAAAATTACAAAATGTTTAAAATGCATTAAAACATGTAATCCATTGCAAACGCCATATTGTATAACAAAAGCCTTAATAAATTCAGTAAACGGAAACTTAGAAGAAGGACTTATATTTTGTGGAAGTAATGCATATCGTATAGAAAAAATTGTAACTGTACATGAATTAATTAGAGAACTTGTAGAAGACACAAAAAAATATTTAACAAAATAGAGGGGAAAAAAATGATTATTGATAAAATTAGAAAAATCGATAAAGAAGAAATTAAAAGTGAAAAAAATATAAAAGCATCTGATATGTTAATAGGAAAGTGGGTAAAATGTGATAATTGTAAGGAAATTTTGTATTTAGAAGATGTACATAAAAATTTAAATGTTTGTCCGAATTGTGGAAAACATTTTAGAATTTCAGCAAGACGTAGAATAAGTCAAATTGCAGACGAAGGTACATTTATAGAAATAGCAGAACATGTACAAACAACAGACCCACTAAAATTTGAAGGCTATTTAAAGAAGATAGAAGCATTACAAGAAAAAACAAAAATAAAAGAAGCAGTAACATGTGGAAAATGCAAAATAAACGGTAATGAAGTAATTTTAGCAATAATGGACGGCAATTTTTTAATGGGAAGTATGGGAGCAGCAGTTGGCGAAAAAATCACAATATCCATAGAAATAGCAATGAAAGAAAAATTGCCACTAATAATATTTTGTGTATCAGGTGGGGCTAGAATGCAAGAAGGGATAATCTCTTTAATGCAAATGGCAAAAACAACACAGGCTCTAGCAAAATTTAATTTTGAGAGTGGAGGATTATACATTAGTGTATTAACAGATCCAACTACAGGTGGCGTTACTGCAAGTTTTGCAAGTTTAGGAGATATAATATTAGCAGAACCAGGGGCATTAATTGGATTTGCAGGCCCAAGAGTAATAGAACAAACAATAGGAGAAAAATTACCAGAAGGCTTTCAAACATCAGAATTTTTATTAGAACATGGTTTTATAGATAAAATTGTTAAAAGAAGTGAAATGAAAAACACATTAGCTAAAATATTGGAAATACATAAACGAAAGGAATGAAAATAGTATGAAATCTGCATGGGAAAAAGTTAAACTAGCACGATTAGCAGAAAGACCAAAAACATTAGATTATATAGAAAATATTTTTGATGATTTTATAGAACTACATGGAGATAGAGAATTTGGAGATGATAAAGCAATTGTTGGAGGAATTGCAACTTTAGATGGCATGCCTGTTACAATAATTGGAGAACAAAAAGGGAAAAAATCTAAAGAAAATATAGAAAGAAATTTTGGAATGCCACAGCCAGAAGGGTATAGAAAAGCAGTTAGATTAATGAAGCAAGCCAATAAATTTAATAGACCAATAATAACATTTATAGACACACCAGGAGCATATCCAGGAATAGGAGCAGAACAAAGAGGGCAAGGTGAAGCAATAGCAACATCTATGTTAGAAATGTCAATGTTTAGAGTACCAATAATCACTATAGTAATAGGAGAAGGCTCTAGTGGAGGAGCATTAGCAATAGGAATAGGAGATAAAATAGTAATGTTAGAAAATTCTATTTACTGTATTCTTTCACCAGAAGGATTTGCTAGCATTTTATACAAAGATGCAAGTAAATCAAAAGAAGCAGCAGAAAATATGAAAATTACTGCACAAGACTTGTATGAATTAAAAGTGATTGATAAAATTATAAAAGAACCAGAAGGTGGGGCTCAAAATGATATAAAAATGGTTTCAAAAGAGATTAAACAATATTTAAATGAAACAATAAAAAAATTACAAGAACAAACAAAAGAAGAGTTAATAGAAAATAGATACAAAAAATTTAGAAAAATTAATTAAAAGGAGATAATTATGTTATTACAAGGAAAAAAGATATTAATAATGGGAATCAGAAATAAATGGAGTATTGCCTGGGGAGTTGCAAATTCATGTATAGAAAATGGAGCTCAAATAATTTTTACACATAATACATCAGAAAGTGAAGATAAGGTAAAAAATTTAATTAGGGAATTACCAAATTCAGATAAATTACAAATAGAATCATTTCAATGTGATGTATCTAGTGATGAAAGTATAGAAGAATGTTTAAAAAAAGTAAAAGAAAAATATGGCAAAATAGATGGAATATTACATAGCATTGCACATGCAAATACAGAAGATTTAAGAAATGATTTTTATAAAACTTCAAGACAAGGATATGCACACGCTTGTGACATTAGTGCATATTCATTAGTTGCAACTGCAAGAATTGCAAAAAACATAGAATTATTAAATGAAAATGCGAGTATAGTTGCACTTACGTATTATGGAGCTGAAAAGGCTATAGATGGATATAATGTAATGGGTGTTGCAAAAGCAGCCCTAGAAGCTTCAATTAGGTATTTAGCAATGAATTTAGGAAGAGAAGGTGTACGTGTAAACGGAATATCAGCAGGACCAATAAAAACATTATCTGCAAAGGGAATAAAAGATTTTAGCAGTATTTTAGAAATTGTAGAAGAAAAAGCACCTTTACATAGAAATGTAACTATCAAAGAAGTTGGAGATAGTGCAACATTTTTATTTAGTAATATGTCATCAGCAATTACAGGAGAAATTATCCATGTAGATAATGGTTATTCTATAATGGGTGTATAAAATTAGAAAAAAATAGCACACTACTATAAAAATAGGAGGTGCTATTTTTGCAAATTTCATTTATGAAAAAAAATAAAGAAAACAATATGTTTGTTATCCCTCAAAAACTTGGAATGCATGTAGAAACGATAGAAAATTCAGATACTTTAGAAGAGAGAATAAGAAGTTTAAGAAAAGAAAATTGCAGTATATTTGTTATTTCTAATAAGTTAGCCGAAGAAGGAGAAATGGTGTTAAGAAAATATAAGAAAAGTGAAAATGTGAATATAATTATAAAATAAAGAATATGTATACACTATGAGGCAAGGAGGCTATATGGAAAATATACAAATAATTGAAAAAAGAAAATTAAGTAGAAAATTAAACGAATGTATACTTCAAGTAGGAAAACAGACTGAATATGTATTTTTATGTATAGGGATTGATAAATTAACAGGAGACTGCTTTGGTCCTATAGTTGGAAGTAAGCTAAAAAGAAAATTAAGTGGAAAAAATATTGTAAATGTTAATGTGTATGGAGATTTAGAAAATAATATTACTTTAAAAAATATAGAACAATACAAAATAAAGATAGAGAATATGCATAAAAAAGCATGTATAATTGTTATAGATGCAGCACTTTCAAAAAAAGAAAATATAGGTGAAATATATATTTCTAAAAAGGCAACTATGCTAGGAAAAGGTTTGCACAAAAATCAAGTTCAAATAGGAGATATTTCAATAAAAGCAGTTGTAGGTAAAGATTATAAAATTCCAAAATATAATTTTCAAATATTGCAAAATGTATCTTTAAATTTTGTAATGCAATTAGCAGATAATTTAGTAGAAGAAATTATGGAATATATACAATATAATTAAAAAAATATGTATAAAAAATCAAAACAAGTTAAAAATCTATATAAACAAATCAAAAAAGAAAGGGCGTGTTTATATGGAAATTAAAAACATGAAAAACATAGTAGTATTAAGTGATTTACCATCAAATATGATTGAGGAGGCTTTTGTAGTATTAAAAAGTAATGTACAGGTACATAAAAAGCAGACAGTAGGTAATCAAGAACAAAATAACAAAATAAATGATAAAAGCAGCCCTCAATATATAATAAAAGAAGCAGAGATGATTATAACAGAATATATGAAGACATGCATGGAAAATAATGAAAAAGGTAAAAAAACAAATGTAAAATTAGAAAAGAAATATAAAAAGTTAAAAATAATAACATTTTCTTTAGTTGGAGTAATAATCATGTTGACAGCATTAATGATTTTTTAGTAAAATAGAAATATAATATTTATTAGACAAAATTTAAGCTTAAGTTAGATAGGATAATTACAAAGTAAAGTTCATATCTAATCAAGCTACTTTTGCTATAAAATTAAAAAAGTAGGAGAATAAAATGTTAGAATTTGACTGGAAAAATAATATAACAAATAGAGAAGAAAAAATAAAATTGGCAAAAAAAATAGCATCACGAGTAAAGAATAATGAAATAATAGGTTTTGGCTCTGGAAGTACATCATACTTAGCAATAGAAGAAATTGCTAAAAAAATAAAAAATGAAAACCTTAATATTAAGGCAATTCCAACATCTACTATAATAGAAAATTTATGCAATGAATTAAATATTCCAATTACTACTCTTAAGCAAAATAAACCAAATTGGTGTTTTGATGGAGCAGATGAGGTTGATAAAAATAATTGGTTAATTAAAGGAATGGGAGCAGCATTATATAGAGAAAAACTGAATATAAAAAATTGCAAAGAAAATTATATATTAGTAGATGACTCAAAATTTGTAAATTATTTAGGAGAAAAAAATCCTGTACCAGTAGAGTGTGATAAAGACAAAATAGAATATGTATCCTTCGAGTTACAAAAATTAGGTGCTAAAAATATAAAAGTACAAATGTCAAAGCAAAATGATAAAGAACCATTAATAACAGATAATGGAAAAGTTATATTGCACGTAAATTTTATAAAAATTTATCAAGATTATGAAGAAAAAATTAAAAATATTGATGGTGTTTTAGAAAGTGGCTTATTTATTGGATATCCAATAACAATTGTAAGAACTTAAAATTAAGTAGAGAATAATACTTATTAGGTAAAATTCTCTACTTTAAAAATAACCAGTATTTATTAAATATTGTAATTATAACGTTCTTTTTCATATAAATCTTCAATATAAACATCTTGTGTTTTTCCATCTAAAAAGCCGAACTTTAGCAGTATTTTCTTTTAATTCTTGTACCCATACAGGATTATCTTGAAAATAAACATCTAAAACTTCTTTATTTTCCATTATTTCTTTAATTCTTTTACTATTCATATTGTATACCTCCTAATTTTTTTTCTTAAGATATTAGAAGTATATACAAAATATTAAAAAATATGCAAAAGATATGTTTTTGTTTAATGTTTTTTATAAATGAATCTAAAGAATGTATGAAATATAAGCTACTTAGCTGTATTACTAAATTTAGAAATTATGTATTGCAATTTATAGAAAAAATGATATATTAAAAAAGAGAGATAAATAATAAAAAGAAAGTAGGGATTATAGTTGAAAATTTTAATGATAGGAGATATTGTAGGAGAAAGTGGAGTACATAAATTAAAAGAGATATTACCAAAATTAAGAGAAGAAATGAAAATAGATTTTGTAATAGTAAATGGAGAAAATTCAGCAGGAGGTATGGGAATTACAACAAAAATATTTCAAGATTTTGAAAAAATGAAAGTAGACTGTATTACTATGGGAAACCACACATGGGGAAAGAAAGATATATTTTCATTTATAGATAATACAAGGATAATTAGACCTGCTAACTATTCAAAAGGAATAGTAGGAAGAGGATATCAAATGTATACATGTAAAGGAAAAAATATATGTGTAATTAATTTAATAGGAAGAACAGATATGGCAATTTTATCAGATAATCCTTTTACAAAAGCAGAAGAAATAATAGAAGAAGTAAAAGAAAAAGCTGATATTATATTTGTTGACTTTCATGCAGAAGCAACAGCGGAAAAAATTGCAATGAAACATTTCTTAGATGGGAAAATTACAGCAATAGTAGGTACACATACTCATGTTCAAACAGCAGATGAAGAGGTAACAAACTTTGGAACAGCTTATATAACTGATGTAGGTATGACTGGTCCAAAAAATTCAGTAATCGGAATGGATAAAGAAGCATCAATAAAAAGATTTTTAACATCATTACCAGAAAGATATAGATTAGCAGAAGGAGAATGTATATTAAATGGTTGTATAATAGAAACAGAAAATGAAAAACAAGGAAGAATATGTCGAGCAAAGTCGATTGAAAGAATATTTATTAGATAAACCGCATAAAATGGCGAAAAATGAAGAAAAAATATTCCAAAAATTTCCAAAAAACTATAGACAATTTCCATTTTTTGTAATATAAATATACTTGTAATTCAAATACAAATAAAAAAATAAAATAGGAGGCAAAAAAATGGAAATTTTAAAAATCTCATCAAAATCAAATCCAAATTCAGTAGCAGGAGCAATAGCAGGTTTGGTAAAAGAAGAAAATAAGGCAGAAATGCAAGCAATAGGAGCAGGAGCTTTAAATCAAGCCGTAAAAGCAGTAGCTATAGCAAGAGGGTTTGTAGCACCTTCAGGAGTGGATTTGGTATGTATACCAGCATTTGCAGAAGTAGAGGTAGAAGGAGAAGATAGAACAGGTATTAGAATCATTGTAGAAAGTAGAAAATAAATAATAATAATATAGGGGGGCAAAGTATAATATTGCCCTCTAATTTTGTTTAAAAATTATTAAATAAAAAAGCGTTACTAGTTAATGGCTTTTGTAAATTAATGCAAGGAATGCCTTGGAATATAAGCTTTTCATTACATTCCTTAGGTTTACTACGAAATTTAAGAAATTCTAATTTATTTTATGGCACCCTTCCACTAAAAGTGAACTCTTTCCATAAAATCAAAAAGAATTTCTAAAATTTCTCCATAAACATTCGTCATTTTATTCAAAGTTTATATTTCAAGGCATTGTAGCGAAAAAGTAATAAAAAACCATTAAATAGTAATAAAAAAGCTTTAAATATAAATATTATATCTTGAAAAAAGATAAAAATTCGTATATTATATAAGAAAAAAATGGAAGGAGCATTAAATGAAATCTAGTATTTTTAAATATATATTTTTTATATGTGCAATATTAATAATAATAGGTGCAATATACTTTATATATTTTAGAAAAGAAGGAAAACCAGAACAACAAACAAATACCATAAATACTGAAAAACAAGAAACAAGTAATGAACTACACTTAGCAATATCTAATTTTGATACAATAAATCCATTATTAACAAATAATAAAGAAGTATTGAATATAGATACTATAATTTTTGAACCATTAATAAAAATAGATGAAAATTACAAAACAAGTTTATGTTTAGCAAAAGAATGTTCAAAAATTTCGCCTACAACATATCTTATAAAAATAGATAGTAATAAAAAGTGGAGCGATAATACAAGTTTAACTTCAAAAGATGTTCAATTTACAATAGATAGATTAAAAGAAGGAAAATCAGTATATTCATATAATGTAGAAAAAGTATCAAGTGTGGAAATTATTGATTCAGAAACATTAAAAATTAATTTATCACAAGAAGTACCTTTTTTTGAATATAATTTAACATTTCCAATTCTTCCTAATAATTATTATTTAGGTGAAGATTTTAATACGTCAACTAAAATACCAATTGGGACAGGCATGTATAAAATAAGCAATATAGAGGCTTCTAAAATTACATTAGTTAAAAATGAAAAATGGTGGAATATAAAAGCTAAAAATCCAAAAATAGATACAATTATAATAAAACTATATAAAGAAGTTGGCGAAGTATATAACAGCTTTAAACTAGGAAATGTAGATATGTTTACAACCTCTACAACAAATATAGAAAATTATATAGGAACAATAGGTTATGCAAAAAAAGAATGGCAAGGTAGACAGTTTGATTACCTAGCATTTAATTGCCAAGATACTATTTTTAAAGATGCAAATGTAAGAAAAGCAATAGGTATGTGTATAGATAGAAATAATATTGTTTCTAGTGTATACAATAATAATGCATATGTATCAGAATTTCCATTAGATTTTGGAAGTTATGTGTATGATGGGAATCATAAGAGTACTAGTTATCAGCAAGAAGAGGCAAAAAAGATATTAATAAATAATGGATGGACATATACAAATAATAAATGGCAAAAGAAAATAGATAAATCTTACAAAAAATTAGACATATCTATTACAGTTCAAGAGTCAAATTTACAAAGAGTAGCAGTGGCAGAAAATATAAAAAATCAATTAGAACAATTAGGAATAAAAGTTAAAGTAAAAAAGGTAAATGATAGTGAGTACAAAACCATAATACAAAATAAAGCCTATCAAATAATTCTAACAGGTGTATACAATTCATTTAGCCCTAGTATGGAAACATTTTTGGGAGCAAACAACCTACAAAATTATGAAAATACAGAAATGCTAACCTTATTAAAAGAAGTAGAAGAAATTAAAGATGATAATATCTTAAAAGAAAAATACAAAAGAATAGTACAAATTTATGATGAAGAATTACCATTTATAAGTTTATATAGGAATAAACAAACAGCAGTAAAAGGGCAAAATTTAGCCGGAGAATTAATATGTAATAATTATACTAGTTTTTATCATATTTATAATTGGATAAGAATGTAACAAAACATTAATTAAAATATATAACAGTTACAATTGACAGTTTATAAATAATATTAATACGAATGTATATATTAATATTTCATAAATTTCTTTAGTTCAATACGTGCATTAGAGTTTCTAAATCTAAAAGGAATGAGCCTCTCGGAATTTCCGCTTTCTCAATCCTTTTAGATAAAGAAACTCTTGCAAGCACTCCTATCACAATCGAAATTTAATCAATATTAATATATACATTCTATAGAATAATTTTTGGCTGTGAATTATAACATCTAGTAACTAAATTATAATAAAATTTTAAAAATGTACTTGACAAAACAAAAAAATAGTATATAATACAAACATACGTTTTATTAATTAAAACAAAATTAGGAGGTTTATATGGAAAAAGATAACTCAGAAAAAATGAAAGCTTTAGAAGCAGCATTAGGTCAAATAGAAAAACAATTTGGTAAAGGTTCTGTTATGAAATTAGGAGAATACCAAGCAATGAATGTAGAGGCAATTCCAACAGGAGCATTAAGCTTAGATATTGCATTAGGAATTGGAGGTATCCCTAGAGGTAGAATTATAGAAGTATATGGACCAGAATCATCAGGAAAAACTACATTAGCACTTCACATGATAGCAGAGGCACAAAAAATGGGAGGAGAAGCAGCTTTTGTAGATGCAGAACATGCATTAGATCCGGTATATGCAAAACATATTGGAGTAGATATAGATAATTTAATCGTTTCACAGCCAGATACTGGTGAACAAGCATTAGAAATAGCAGAAGCATTAATTAGAAGTGGAGCTTTAGATATAATTGTAATAGATTCAGTTGCAGCTTTAGTTCCAAAAGCAGAAATAGATGGAGATATGGGAGATTCACATATAGGTTTACAAGCAAGATTAATGTCACAAGCATTAAGAAAATTAGCAGGTGCAATTAATAAATCAAAATGTGTAATAGTATTTATTAACCAATTAAGAGAAAAAGTAGGAGTTATGTTTGGAAATCCAGAAACAACGGCAGGAGGAAGAGCTCTAAAATATTATGCATCAGTTAGATTAGATATTAGAAAAGTAGAAAATATTAAACAAGATGGAGAAGTAGTAGGAAATAGAGCAAAAGTAAAAGTAGTAAAAAATAAAGTAGCACCACCTTTCAGAGAAGCTGAATTTGATATTGTATATGGAAAAGGAATATCAAAAGAAGGAAATATTTTAGACATTGGTGTTAATTTAGATATCATTGAAAAAAGTGGTTCTTGGTTTAGTTATAATGGAAATAGAATTGGGCAAGGTAGAGAAAATGTAAAAAAATATTTACTTGATAATCCAGAAATAGCAAAAGAAATAGAAGAAAAAATAAGAGCAAATTTCAATGAAGCTTTTGAAAAAAGCTTAGGAGAAGATGAACAAATAGAAGAAAATGAGGAATAAAAAATAGAAAATGTATACAATAGAAGAATTTGATAATGCAAAAACAAAAGTACTAAAATATATATTATATAAAAAAAGAACAGAAAAAGAAATATTGCAAAAATTTAAACCACTAATAGAAGAAAATTTATTAAATGATGTTATACAAAATTTAAAAGAAATTGGATATATAAATGAAGAATTATATATTCAAAGAGCAATACAAGAATTTATGGCTCTTAAAAATCTTTCCTTGAAAGAAATTAAATATAAATTATTATCAAAAGGTGTAAATGCGGAAGAAGTAGAGAAATATATATCAAATCATGAAGAAGAACTAGAAGAATATGAGAAAAAATCTGCTCAAAATATAGTTTATAAAAAGTTTGTAGGAAAAGAAGAGGCGGAAATAAGATTATTTCTAATGAAAAAAGGATATAGAGAAGAAAACATAAAAGAAGCAATAGAAAATTTAGAAGAATAAATTATTGCGAGAAAGGATTTGAATACATTGCAAAATATTATCTCATTAGAATCAAAAAAATATGCTATAAAAATAGAAAATTTTGAAGGTCCTTTAGATTTATTATGTCATTTAATTGACAAAAATAAAATGAATATATGTGATATAAAAATAAGTGAAATAGCAGACCAATATATAGAATATATCAATCAAATGGAAAAAATGAACTTAGAGGTAACAAGTGAATTTATTATAATGGCATCAACATTACTATTTTTAAAATCAAAAACACTATTACCAACAGAAGTAGAAGAAGAAAAAGAATTAACAGAAGAAGAGTTAATTCAGAGAATTATAGAATACAAAAAGTATAAAGAAATTTCACAAACTTTAAAAGAAAAATTCGCATACTTTAGTAAACGTTATACAAAAATGCAAGAAGAAATAGAACTTCCAAAACAGAAAATAGAAAAAAATTATCAAATGGATAATTTAGTGGAAAAATATAAAGAAGTCATAGAAAAAAATAGTTCTAGAGTTAATAAAAATGCTGAAAATATAAAGAAAATAGCTATAACAGATACATATACAGTTAGTAGTAAAGTAAAAGAAATGTTTAGAGAATTACTAAGAAAACCTAAATTTGTATTTAACAAATTATATAAAGTATCAGAATGTAATAAACAAGAAGTAGTAACAGCGTTTTCAGGGTTATTAGAATTATCAAGGAGAAACAAAGTAACAACGAAACAAGAAGAAATTTTTGGAGATATAGTTGTAGAAAAAGCAAAGAAAATCAGTTAAAAAGTATAACATGTAATATATGGGAAAAACTAATAGTAAATAACAGCAAAGGAGATAGTTATTATGCTATTAGTTTTAATTTTTCTGGGAATATTAATATTAATTAGTATGTGTGTATTACTTATAATATATTCTACTTTAACAATAAAAATAAAAAACTTAGTTTTAGAAAATAAAAAGGAAATATCCCAAAAAGCAAAACTACAAATTTCACTATATTTACTAAGTAAAATTAAAATAATAACATTTAGTGTACAAATAAAAAAACTAACCAATATATTAATTAATAAAGAAAAGCCAAAAACAATAAATAAAATTGAAAAACAAAAATTGAAATATATATTAAAAATATTAAAGAAAGCTAAAATTATTATAGAACAATTAAATTTAAAAATATATATTGGAACTGAAGATGCTATATTAACTTCATATGCTACTGCAGGAATTGCAAGTATATTAGGTATTGCATATAATATATTTGTACCACAAGAAAAAAGAGATAATTGTACATATTTTGTTAATCCTATTTATCAAGATACAAATATGTACTATATCAGTTTAGAAGGTACAATAAAAATAAATATGAAAGACGTTCTATAAGAACATCTTTCATAAAATAATATATAAAATGAAATATAATTAAATTTCTCTACACCAATTACCAGTAGAATAATTTTTCCCTTCTAAACGTTTATGATTAATTGTGTAATTATTTAATATAGTTTGAATTTCTTCAATAGACTCATCTAAAATATCAATTCTGTAAGAACTTGCACTAATACTAGGTTCAAAAGATAATGCATTACTATTATAAATTGTGCTAATAGTTTGTAAAGAATCTGGAATAATCCTAAAATTAAAGCCTAATCTATCTTTTAAATAATATTTTTTATCACTATTTTTACAATAAGCTTTACAAGTAGGATAACATTTATTAGTACAACCTAAAGGGCAGTAACTTGTATACATTACAGGAACTTTACCATAAATAATCATTTCAATATTATTATCAGATAAAGAATTATATATATTCTCATTTAATTCTGGAGAAATTGTAATTTTATCATATCCAAAACTTTGTAAAGTAGAAATAGTTTGTGAGTTATATACATTGAAAGTATAATTTGCTATAAACTTAAGATTCGGATATTTTAATTTTAATTCTTCAAGCATAATATTGTTAGATAAATTAGAGAAAATTAAACCATAAATTTTATGCTTGTGCAGAGCTAATTCTAAACCACCTTTTAAAATATTTGAAGCATTTAAACGGGTAATAGGTGGTAAAAATATGTATACAGAAAATTTTTCACAAATTTTTGCAATAACAGATTCATAACTTTTATTCATAAAATATTTTAGTGGAATATATATATTATTAACACCTTGTAAAATTTCATAATTATAGTTAATATTTAAAGTATTTAGCAGTAATGAAAAAGTAGGAATAGCAAAATCTTTTTCTGTTTTAGTAATACTAGAATGAGTAGTACTGCAACTAGTAATTGCACAGTTAGCAGTCATATAATCAGTAATACCATCATCCGATAAATTATAATTAGCTATAGGTTGTTTGCCATCTATTTTACGAGAAATGCGTTCTTCCATAATTTCTGTAATTGTATCTAAACAAGTTCTCCTAAGCTCATTAATAGAACTTATAGAAGGAATAAATAAATTATCTTCTAATTCAATATCTATATTTTCAAAATTATATATTGTATTTTTAGTTTTTGATAATTGTGCCAAGATTCTATCTTTAGTAATTGGATGAACCTTTGCTTCTTCAGGTATCACATTTATAGTACGGCAAACTTCGATATCATTAGAAATAAAAATATCATTATCAATAGTATTAACAGTTATTTTTATAGGAGAATTCTTCTTTATAGAAATATGTGCAGATAGTGGAATTTTTTTATTCTCAACATTTGTATATGAACTGTAAGCTTCATCAGAAAGTTCTTTACTTTGCAATTTATATACTTTGTCTCCAATATGTATGTTACCTTTCATTCTGCCTATTTCTACTAATTTACCAGAATCAGCTTGCTTTTTATTTTTCTTATTAATCATTAATTCTGAAATACGATATTTAGTATTTTCTTTTTCAAATTGAATAGTATCTCCTATAGCAACAGAATTATCTAGGTTTACTAAAATATGATTTTTAGAAGAATTTATACTAGCTACATTTCCTAAGTATATGCCCATATTATTAGGTTTTTCTTTAAAAACCAAAGACCTGTTTGCAGAAGATGCAAGATGTCCAGAAGAAAAACTACCACGATTAAAAACTTGCATTAATTCTAATTTATCACTTTCATTTACAAAATATTCATCATCATTGTAGTACATATCTATGTATTTTCTATAAATTCTTGTAACAGTTGCAACATATTCAGGAGACTTCATTCTACCTTCAATTTTTAAACAATTAACATCAGCATTAATCATTTCAGGAATATAGTCTAAACCACATAAATCTCTAGTACTTAAAAGATATCCACTATCTAATTTTTTAGTAGTGTTATTAGAATCTTGTTCAATTAAATCATAATTAAGTCTACAAGGTTGAGCACATTTTCCTCTATTGCCAGAACGTCCACCAATCATGCTAGACATTAAGCATTGACCAGAATAGCTAATGCAAAGTGCACCATGAATAAAAGCTTCAACTTCAATATTGCAATTATGAGAGATATACTCTATTTCATCTATAGAAAGTTCTCGAGAAAGAACTACTCGTTTAAAACCTAATTTTTCTAATGCTAAAGCACCATCTAAATTGTGAATAGTCATTTGAGTACTTCCGTGTAATGGCAAATCTGGAAATTTATCATGTAAAACTTTAGCAAGGCCTAAATCTTGTACAATAATAGCATCTATACCACAAGAATAAGCTTCAGCAGCTATTTCTAAGGCTTGGTTAAATTCATTATTAGTAATTAAAGTATTTAAAGTTAAATGTGTATTCACACCTCTAGTTTTAGCATATATAATAGCTCTTTTTAAATCAGCTTGTGAAAAATTTGTAGCAGAAGCTCTGGCACTAAAAGATGTTGCACCAAAATATACGCTGTCTGCACCATTTTGTACAGCAGCTTGTAAACATTCAAAATCTCCAACAGGAGAAAGAAGTTCGATTTTTTTTGTATTTTCTATCATAAAATTATTCATCCTTTTTATATGTATTCTATATACATATTGTAACACAAAAATTGAAAATTGAATACTATATTGTATAAAGAAAAAAGAGGGAGGTAGAAAAAAATGCAAGAAGAAGTAAGAAACTGTGGTTGCAATTGTGGATGTGGAAACAATAATGGCTTATTTGGAGGTTTATTCGGAGGATGTGGAAATAATACAGAAATATTATTTTTCATAATTATATTCTTATTATTATTTACAAACTGTGGTTGCTGCAATAGATAAACATATATAGCCAGAAAATAAACTTTCTGGCTAACAACTGTATATTATAAGAATTTTCTCATTTTTTGGACATTTTCTTCTTGAAATGTTATAAAATCTTTTAAAATATTTTTTACTTCTGGTTGAGCTTTTGGATTATGATTCCAAAGTTTTTGGCATTCAATAATTCCCATATATAATCCTTGAATCATAATTTCAGCAATATGTGAATTACTTTTATCAGTCATGGTATTCATTTGAGTTCCAATATAACTCATCATTTTATCTTTCATTGGTGTATCATCAGGAATTTCACCATATTTTTGAAATTCGTTGTCAACATTTTCAGATATATTGCTATATTGTGTATATTGCTGAGCTAAAACTTCCTTCATTTCGTCATTTTCAAGCTTATCTGACAAAAATGTTATAGAATCCATACCCATTTTAGCAGCTTTACTAATTTCATTTAAAATTGTTAAATCAATGTTTTCATCCATTTTGTATCTCCTTTCAAATTTAGTATAACCAACAAATGAAATTTTATTGCAAAAAAATAAATTGTATGATAAACTTTGTAACAAGTAAAAAAGAAAAGAGGCAAATTTTGGAAGAATTAAAAGGAACAATTAGTGATATAATATATCAAAATGAAATGAATAGTTATACAGTTGCAGATTTTCAAACAGATGAAGGAGATATTACAATTGTGGGATATCTTCCTTTTATTGTTGCTGGTGATACACTAAAAATCATTGGAAAAATAGTTACCCATCCAGATTATGGAGAGCAGTTTAAGGTAGAAACTTTTGAAAAAATTATGCCTGAAACATTATCAGCATTAGAAAAATATTTATCAAATGGAACAATAAAAGGTGTTGGACCTGCTACTGCAAAAAAGATTGTAGATAAATTTGGAGAAGAAACTATTCCAGTATTAAAATTTGAACCTAAAAAATTAACTCAAATAAAAGGAATTACAATAGATAAGGCATTACAAATATCAGAAACTTTTATTGAAAACTGGGAGTTATGGCAAATTGTAGGTTATTTAGAAAAATTCGGAATAGGAGTTCAAAATGCTAAAAATGTGTATAAGCAATTAGGAACAAATGCAATTGAAGAAATAGAAACAAATCCATATATATTAGTTGATATAGTAAATAATGTTGATTTCAAAAAAATAGATAAATTAGCTTTAAAAGTTGGAATTCCATACAATAATGATAAGAGAATACAAAGTGGAATTAAGTATGCAATGAACTGTATTATTACAAATGGTCACTGTATGGTATTAAAATCTAATTTACTAAATTTCGTTTGTGAGTTATTAAATGTGAGAGAAGAAGAGGTAGAAGAAAATTTATCACAATTAAGAGCAAAGCAAGATATAGTTATAGAGATTATAGAGGAAAAAGAATGGGTATATTTATATAGCTTTTATATAGCAGAGGAAAATATTGCAAATAAGATTACATTATTGAATAAAGCAGATAATATAAAAAAAATAGCCCAATTAGATAAAGAAATAAAAAAGATAGAAGAAAGTACAGATATTATATTATCAGAAAAACAAAAAGAGGCAATTAATGCAATTAATGAAAATAATGTATGTATAATTACAGGTGGACCAGGAACAGGAAAAACTACAATAATAAAAACAATAATTGAAATTTATAAGAAAAAAGGAAAAAAACCAGTTCTATGTGCTCCAACGGGTAGAGCTGCAAAACGTATGACTGAAACAGCAGGAGAGGAAGCAAAAACATTACATAGATTATTAGAAATTGGAAAAACAGAAGGTGAAAATTCAAATGCAAATTATGATTATGATGTAGCACCTATTGATGGAGATATTGTAATTGTTGATGAAATGTCTATGGTTGATATATTTTTAATGAATTATTTGTTAAAAGCCTTATATCAAGGAACAAAATTGGTATTGGTAGGAGATGCAGACCAATTACCTTCTGTTGGACCAGGAAGTATATTAAAAGATTTAATAGAGTCAAAAAAAGTACAAACAATTATATTAAATAAAATTTTTAGACAGGCAGCTCAAAGTAAAATAGTTATAAATGCACATAGAGTAAATGAAGGAGAAGAATTTATAAAAAAAGATAGCTTAGAAAAAATAGAAGAATACGAAAACTTAAAAGATGATTTTTTCTTCATAAAGGAATTAAATCCAGATAGAATTTTAGAACAAGTTATAAGTTTATGTAGTGGCAGATTAAAGAAATTTGGAAATTATGATTTTTTCAAAAATATACAAATTATTACACCAACTAAAAAAGGATATTTAGGAACAAAAGAGTTAAACAAAATTTTACAAGCAAATTTAAATCCGTCAAATGAAGCTCTTCTCGAAAAGAAAATAGGAGATACAATATATAGGGAAAAAGATAGAGTAATGCAGGTGAAAAATAATTATGATATATATTGGGAAAGAAAAAATTTAAATGAAACTGAACCAAGCAAAAGGTATGAATCTGGAACGGGAGTTTTTAATGGAGAATTAGGAACAATAGAAAGAATAGATGATGAGGAAAAAACAGTAAAAATAAGATTTGATGATGATAAATATGCGTGGTATAGTTATCAGGAATTAGAGCAAATAGAACATTCATATGCAATAACAATTCATAAAGCACAGCGGTAGTGAATTTGATGTAGTAATAATGCTAATCCCACAAACAGCACCAATGTTACTTACTAGGAATTTATTATATACAGGTATGACAAGGGCAAAGAAATTATTAATTATGATAGGCAATGATAGTTTAGTACATTATATGATACAAAATGCAGATACAAGAAAAAGAAATACAGCATTAGCATATAGATTATGAATTTTGATGATAGAAACATGTTTAAAATTAAATAATAAAATTCATATAATATGGTATAATATGAACGAGAAGGCTAAAATTTAAGGAATGTCTCAAAAGTTTATAATTAGGTTATAAAGAAATAAAGAAAAAATCGATAAAATATTGACGAAAAACGAATAATAGTATAGAATTAAGAATGTAAAAAATAAAACTTTTGATAAAATAAAGGGAGGATACACATATGTTAAAAAAATTATTAATTATCTTTAGTATAATTATATTGTTAGTAGGAATTGGAGGAATAGTATTTGCTTCTGATGTACATAATGCTACATCGAATATAAATGGTGTTCAAGTATTATGGGAATATAACTTAAATGAAGCAAATGAAATTATAAATTTAAAATGTACAAATACAGAAGCATTAACTGGTGATATAGAAATTCCTTCAACATTAGATGGAAAAAATGTAGTTGAATTAGGTAGTGAAGCATTTAAAGGAGCAACTAATATAACTAAAGTAGTAATACCAAATACAGTAAAAGAAATAGGCTTATGGGCATTTCAAGGATGTACAAGTTTATCAAAAATTGATTTAGGAAATGTAGAAAGAATAAAAGACAGCTCATTTAAAAATTGTACATCATTAACAAGTGTAAAATTACCAAAGACATTAAATAAGGACGCATCAGGAGCACCATTTTTAGGATGTACAAATTTAAAAGAAATAGTGTTAGAAGAAGGAATGACAGTTGTACCAGATTATGTATGTGCAAGCACGCCAATTACAGAAATAAAAATACCAAATACAGTAAAAGAAATAGGTTTATGGGCATTTAAAGGATGTACAAGTTTATCAAAAATTGATTTAGGAAATGTAGAAAGAATAAAAGACAGCTCATTTAAAAATTGTACATCATTAACAAGTGTAAAATTACCAAAGACATTAAATAAGGACGCATCAGGAGCACCATTTTTAGGATGTACAAATTTAAAAGAAATAGTGTTAGAAGAAGGAATGACAGTTGTACCAGATTATGTATGTGCAAGCACGCCAATTACAGAAATAAAAATACCAAATACAGTAAAAGAAATAGGTTTATGGGCATTTAAAGATTGTACTTCTTTAAATAAAATTACAATATTGGATAATGTTGAAAATATGGAAGGATATAATTCAAGTAATTCAGATTATATTTTTCAAAACCATAATGATAATTTGACAATATATTGTTATAAAGATTCTATGGCTGCAAATTATGCTATAAAATATGGTATTAAATATCAATATTTAACAAATCAAAATCCAGATGGTAATAATAACAATGAGAATAATAACAATGAGAATAATAACAATGAGAATAATGATAATGCTGGAAACAACAATAATAATGGTAATAACAATCAATCAAACAATGGAAATTTAACAAATTCTATAACTAATACAGTAGATGATACAATAGCCAAAGGAGAATTACCTCAAACAGGTGTTAGTGTGGCTATAACAATTTTTATAATAGCAATAATAGTAGTTGCAGTAATTATTTATAGAAAATATAATACATTTAAAGATATAAAATAATAAAAAACTGAACTTTAAGGAATTCCCCTAAAGTTCAATTTTTTATGTAAATTACTAATTTAATTTTTATTAAACCTTTAAGGACTAAAGTTTTAATCATTAGGTGTTACATACACAGCTTTATTATGAACATAAATTACCATACCAGGTTTGCTATTAGAAGTTTTTTTAAAATATTTTACAAAACAGTAGCCGAACGAAACATTGGAAGAGTTTTTGCTTTGCTATGTGAGGCAATAATTTTTGCACAAGAGATAATTGTCTTGTAGAAAATGTTTAGAAATATTATTAACGTCCAAAGAAGAATCTATATTTTTTAATACTTGACTTTAGATAATTTTTTCATAAATTTCATCAAAATTTTTTATTGCTTCAACATTGTTAGAGAAAAATAGAGATAGACTTATTATTGTCATAAAAAAGTATAATTGTTACAAATTTGTAGAATATTTGTATACAAGTTAGAAAGCTTATTTTAATCTTTAATTAGATTTTGTATAAGATATAATAAAATAAAAATGTAATAAAAATGTAATAAAAATGTAATTGAATTAAACAAAAGGATAATATATAATATATATGTATAGATTAAATTAAAATAGTAAAGTATTAAAAAGGAGATAAATTAATATGCAAAATCTGTCAAAGACTAATAAAGGAGTAACTCTAATAGCTCTAGTAGTGACAATTTTATTCTCTTATGACGAAAAGTTAAAATTCAGTAATAGCAAAGGTTTCC
>CAUWFE010000024.1:0-22597 GCA_963558185.1 uncultured Clostridia bacterium | reverse complement strand
CTTGAATCACTTTTTTTCTATACTTTTTGTTTCACATCAATTGTAACACTACATACAAAAAAAAGAGTAAAAGAGATGTTTCCATTTCTGGAAAATATAGAATATAAAGCAGCATCTAATTAAAATAATGGTTGATTCTAATGTAAATATATGCCAAAAAACCTCTTGACAATTGAAAAATATATAGTATAATTAATAGTGTATTATAAAAATAGGAGAAAAATTATGATAGCAAAAATTTGGAAAAAAGTATTATTAGTAATATTACTTATTGCTTGTTTATATAATGTTGTTAATAAATTAGTTCATAAACAGTCATTAGAAGATGAACTAAATGCTTCAGTTGTATATATGCAAGAGCAAAAGAAATAGTAGTATTAATTAAATAATTATAACTATTGAAAAAATAGTAAAATTATGTTATCATAAATTGTGATACTTAAAAAATGAGAGGAAGAGGTGAATCTACAATGAAAGAAGGCTTACATCCAAACTATACAGAAGCAACAATTACTTGTGCTTGCGGAAATGTAATGAAAACAAATTCAACAAAATCAGATATGAAAGTTGATATTTGCTCAAAATGTCATCCATATTGGACAGGAAACTTAAAAAGAGAAACAACAGGTGGTAGAGCAGATAAATTTAAGAAAAAATATGGTATTCAATAAGAAAAGTGGCTTCGCCATATATGCATTTCGCTTCGCGAATATGCACAAGCTTATGTAATTTAACCTTGTAATATAGTAAAAATTTTCGATTTTTCCTATATTATAAAAAAATGAACTTTAGGATGTTCCTTAAAGTTCATTTTTTGTTTGACAAATCTTGTAAAATATTAAGATATAGGTATGACCACTGGACGGAACCCAGCATAGTAATCGCTATCGCCATTACCACGTTGGAAACAGAAGCTACCAGCACCAGAACTAGCCCATAAATCGCCTCCACGTTTGACGAACGGATAGAACAAGCCAGCAAAGTACGAAGAGGATTCATTCCATGCTTCTGTACCAGTTCCAGCCGTAGATATTTCTCTTATCGCGTCGCCATATATTTTTGTATTTTTCTTATAGTTTGCTACATTTGCTTTGTTTAAATTTTCCTCTGTATTTGCTATACCCGGATTATCTAATGTACTATCATGTGGATATACCATTGTATATTTTGTGCTTTCTGTTTTTAATGTATCTCCATTATATGCTACTGATTTACCATATTGCAATAAGTTTTCATGATTATTTGCTACATATGATGCTGTTCTTTCCCATGTTCCTCCTGATATATCATATATTCCTGTCATGTTTCCAGTTGTTGAAGCTGTTACTCCTCCTTTTTGATTCCATGCATACATACTTCCTGTTGGTGTTGGTGTATTTGCTTTTAATGCTCGTATTTCATCTATTTTTACTACAGTTTCTACACCATCTGTATTTCCTTGTGTCATTCCTGTTATTCCATATACACTATCTACTCCTGATTTTCCAGCAGTTTCTGTTCTTTTTCTATCTCCACTATTTAAACTTGCATTATTTACTGCTATTTCATTTCCATTTTTTCCATCAATACCATATTTGCTATGTGTTAAATAACTTACCATTCCCCATTCACTACTTTTTATTAAGTGTGTATCTGATGAATTTGAGTTAAAACCATATATGTTTCCTTCTTCATTCATTGCTTTTGATATATTATATGCATCATTATGATTAATATAATTCATGCTATATGTTAATGGTTGGAATACTGGATAGCTTATTCTTGTTGCTGTTTTATCATATATTCCATCTAGCCAGTTTCTTGCTGGTTGTGTTGAATCTCCACTTGTACCTGCTTCTACTGCTCTTACCCATCCTGTTTCTTGACTATATGTTTGCGAACTTTTTTTATTTGGTGCAGTATTATTTCCTTCTGGGAATCCTGCTTCAAATTTTGCTACATATATTCCCTCTAATTCTTTATCCCAACCACCATTTGCAAAATCAATACTGCTTTCATTTGTAAAGGCTGGATGTACATAATAATCAGTTGTTGTATCTGCTACTTCTTCTTTTGTTGTTACCCTTTTGGCTGTTTTTATTGTTTTACTTTCTTCATCATAATAATCATCTGATGTTCCTATTAAAAATTTTACATCTATACTTCCTCCTT
Source organism: uncultured Clostridia bacterium (assembly GCA_963558185.1). Taxonomy (GTDB): domain Bacteria; phylum Bacillota; class Clostridia; order TANB77; family CAG-508; genus UMGS1663. The sequence goes on along the minus strand of CAUWFE010000024.1, from coordinate 20,446 downwards.
GTGATTTATCACTTGGGTTTGTATATGTTATTTTATATGCATATCTTGGTATCCATACCCACATACTTCCATCTTGTGTTTTTGTATTTGCCCATTTATTTTGTTTGTAATTATACCAACTATTGTCGTTCCAGTCTGTATCTACTACTTGCCCTTTTTCACTATCTGTTGGCTCTACAAATTTTATTGGTGTCATTCCTTCTATTTTTTTAGGTGCATTTGGTATTTCTTCTTTTAATTCTGGTGCTGTTGGGCTATTTATGTTTTGTTCTATTTCATTTTGTAATTCTTTCATTGCCTCTTGTGTATTTGCTTCTGCTGATGCCATTTTATTTGCAGCATTTTTTGCTTGTGTAAATATTCCATTATCTCCTAATACCATTGACATACTTACACTAGCCAAAATAATTAATATAACTATTGTAACTACTAATGCTATTAATGTAACACCTTTATTATTTTTTAATACTTTTTGCATAATTATATTTCATTCCTTTCGTTTCTTTTATATAATTTACCATTTTGTAACTAATTCTATACACTTTAAATTATATATTATCCTTTTGTTTAATACAATTACATTTTGGTTACATTTATATTTCAATTTTGTTACATTTTTAACATATGTGTAAAATTATTTAAAAAGTTTGTATTTTTTTACATATTATAAATGGAAGCAAAAAAATACATAGTAGAATAATGTATATCATGTTTATTCTGCTATGTATAAAAAATGTTACAATTTACAGTCAAAAATTATTTATAAACTGTAAATTGTAACAATAAATTTAAATTTGCATATTATATATAAAAATATTTTTAATATTCATTCATTATTTCACGTATTTCATCATAGTTATTATCTAAAATTTGTAAAAATACATTTATAATGTTGGGGTCAAATTGTGTTCCAGAACAAGTTTCCATTTCATTACGTACAACTTCTAAAGGTAAAGCATTACGATACGATCTTTTTGAAGTCATAGCGTCAAAAGTATCAGCAACAGCAGTAATTCTAGCAAGATAAGGTATATTTTCACCTTGTAAATTATCAGGATATCCTTTTCCATCAAATCTTTCATGGTGATGTTTAACAATATCTAAAAAGTCTTGGAATAAACGTGCATTTTGTAATATTTTCACCCCAATTAAAGGATGTTCTTTAATTTTTGCATATTCGTCATCAGTTAATTTTCCTTCTTTTAAAAGAATATTGTCAGAAATTCCAATTTTTCCAATATCATGGAATAATCCACCAATTCTTAATTTTTCAATATCAGCATCAGAAAGACCTAACTTTTTTCCAATTAATACAGAATAAGCAGAAACCCTATCAGAATGACCACGTGTATATGGGTCTTTTGCTTCAACTGTATAACGTAAAGTTTCAACACTTTCTAAATATGCACTTTCTAACTTCTTATATGTATCAGAAAGTTCATCATTGATTCTTCTAATTTCCTTCATTTGCTCAATAGATTTCATTCCAGATTCAATAAGCAATAATAGTTGGTCGAACTTATCACTTTTTTCACAATAACCTTGAATATCTAATCTACGAATTGTATCTAAAGGTGGAGCTAAGTCCTTATGACCTGTAAGCAATAGAATATATAAATCTTTATTAAACTTACGTATTTCTTCAACAACTTCATCTCCATGAATAGGAGACATAATAAAGTCTAAAATCATCATATCAAAATGTTCATTTTTAACACGTTCTATTGCTTCTAAAGGATTGGTTACTCCTGTAAAATCATATCCAGAACGTTTTAAGAATATAGAAAGAGAATCAACAATTCCCATTTCATCATCTACAGCAATAATCTTATATCCATTTGATTGAGAGTTTTCAACCATATTTTTTCTCATAATAACACCTACTTTTCCATATTATAAATGGTAAAATCTAATTTTTTTATAATTACAAACATTAATATGTTTAAGAATTGTTTTTTGGTAAAATAATATTAAAAGTTGTACCAATATTTTGTTCAGTTTTAAAAGTAATATCTCCTCCGAAATGAGCTTTTATAGTAGAATAAGACATAAATAAACCAAGTCCAGTACCATCTTTTCCCTTTGTAGTTATCATTTCTTTAAATAGTTTATTTTGTACATCTTTAGGAAGTCCACCTGCAAAATCTTGAATTGATACTATAATAGAATTTTCATCCTGAGAAACAATTAAATTTATATCTTTATTAGGAGTTCCCTTATATGCCTGAATACTATTTGAAATCATATTATTAATTACTTGTACTAAACTATTAACATCACCATGTAATGTAGTTAGTGAATTTACATCTAATTGTACTTGTAAATTTATTAAAGCACTTTTTAACTCATGTCTCATTAAAATATCAACACGTTTAATTAATTCATCTATTGTGAAAGTATCATTTTTATTATTTGTAAAAGTAACAGCTTGACCTTTTACAGCACTAATAATGTCAGACATATATTCAGTATAATTTTTAATTTTTTCTACCCAAGTATTCATATCTTTAGCAATATCATGATGATCTTCTTGAGTTACCTCTGAATCTCCAATAGACATATCATATTCTTTAATTAAATCTCGTAATCCTTCAGCAGCGCCTGAAATAGACATTATAGGAGTTTTTAGGTTATGAGCAATACCACCAATTAATTGTCCTAAAGAAGCCAAACGCTCACCTTCCATTAATTTATCTTGGCTTTCTTGTAATTGTTCAACATGTTTTTTAGTTAAATCTTGAATTTTATTAAATTCAAGTGTAAGGTCTCCTATTTCATCATTAGAAGTAGTTGGTAAGTTTTCAGCAAGCAAAATATTATCTAAGTTAGAAATATTCTTCATACCAGCAATAATGTTATTTAAATCATTAGAAAGTCCTTTTCCAATATAAATAATATAGAAAAGATTAAACAATATTGTACCTATAACTGTAATAATGAAAGGTGTAAAAATATCATTACTAAATACAAAAAAACGTATACCAATATAATAGTCACCAGTAGTAGTATGTATTTTTAAAACAGAAGATTGAATATTTTGACCATAATATTCAAATATTTGACCTTCCATTTCATCATAATAATTTAATGTATATTCAACTAAAAAATCATTAAGTGGCTGTTCTGAAAAATATACATCACCATTATCCTTTAAAATTATAATGTGGTCATTATCACCAGATAAATCCATATTTAATAAAGTATTTTTTACATTCTCTATATCATAAACTTGATTTTGTGGGAACTTACTTAATAATTCTTGCCTATAAAGATGATATTGTAAGTCTCCTTTTTCTGTTGTCATAACACTAATTGTAATTAATAATAAAACAACAGAAGAGTATAAAAATAAAGGAAATGTCTGTATGGCTAATTTTTTATAAATATTTAAACGTATGCCAGAAACAGATTTTTTTGTATAGCCAAAGGTTTTTATTAATTTATCTTCAAAAAATTTTTTATTAAACATATAAGATGTAATTGCATAAATTGAGCATACAGAAAGTATAACAACACAAATACGTAATAATAATTCTAAATTTGTATTAAATGTAATTAATAGAATGCCACATACTATAGTAGGTACGCAAGACTGAATAATTAAAGTTAAGTATGGGTAATTAAAACAGTTTTTACGTAATTTTTCAATATATTTTGTTTTATCATCTGTTTCTTTTAATTTTTCTAAAGAAAGTTTCCTATAAGAAAATTTAAAAGCGCAAAATATTGAAATTGCTAAAAATGTTACTAAAATTGCATATTGATATGTATATTTAATTCCTACCATTTGTACTTGAAAATCATTATCAATAGTATTAGGTGGGTAATTTAAAATATATGGTAGCAAAAAGTATAAAGCAAGAGCAAGAACTATACCAATCATTACATTGTAAAAGGCAAGCTTAGATATTGAATGTAATGATTTTTTATCTTTTTTCATATGTACCTCCTATAAAATTATTTTTACTCAAATAATCTAATATTTTTTTAATATATTCATCTGTTATATCAGGCCATTTTAAATTCATTGCATCTAAAGTTTGATTAGTTAAATTATTTGAAAGCCTTATATTGTGTAAATCAGAATTATCTATATTATCAACATAATTAATAATACCAAAATGTGAGTCTTTAGAATTAAATAATATTTTCTTAAATTCGTCAAGTGTAGTAGTTTTAAGATTAATATTAAAATGTTCTAAAGTATGCAAAAATTGAGAAATTGTAAATTTTTGTTCATTATATATATGATAAATATTAATATTTTTTGGTACATTTTGCAATAAATTTACAATAAATAATGCACAATAATCAACAGGTGAAAGTTCAAAATTAATATTTTTTAATTCCTCAGGAATACACCCTAAATTAATAATAGAAGAAACCCTGTTCAAAAATGCATTATCACCAGCATTTTGTTGGAAGAAACCATCAGAAAAACGATTTGTAATATTACCAATTCTATAAATTGAGGCTATCAAATTATTGGTTTTGCAAGCTTGTAAAATTAAATTTTCTGCTTCAAATTTACTTCTTACATAAACATTATCTTCAACATTTTGACCAATATAGAAACTATTTTCATCAAATTCTACATTTGGAGTTTTAACTAAACCATATCCAGAAATAGACATTGTAGAAATATAATGTAGTGGTAAATTGTTTTTACAACAAAAATCTATTACTTTAGCAGTACCTTCAACATTTGTTTTCTTAAAATCATCATAATTTCCATAATGTTTAACTAAAGCAGCAGAATCTATTACACAATCTATATTAGGAAGAAATTCATCGAAAACTTCTTGTGAAATTCCAAAATTTTCTTTTAATAAATTACCTGTAATAGTAATAATTCTACTTTCATATTTTTCTAAAGTTTCTTTATCAAAATAAAACTTAAATTTATTTTCAAAACGCTCAATTGCATTTAAATTATCTTTTTCTCTAATTATACAATAAATATTGCTATTTGTATTTTTTAATAAATAATATAAAATATGTATTCCTAAAAAGCCTGTAACTCCAAATAATAAAATATTCTTGTAGGTCTTTCTTGAATATGGATTTTCTTTTTGTATAGTGCTAATATCTCTAAGAAATTCTGTATGTGTTACATTATGAACTTCATTTTTAATAGAAATATATTCGGCTAAGCCACGTATACTAGGAAATTCATAAAAAGCTTGTGTGTTTATTTCTATCTTTTTACTAAGCAAAATAGTTTGTGCTTTTATAATAATTAAAGAATCTACATAATAATCAAATATGTTTGCCGTAACACTAATTTCTGATATATTTAATAATTTACAGAAAATATCGTGTAACTCTTTTTCTAAAGGTGTTTGTGCAGGAACAAATACATCATGTTCAAAAGTAGTTGGCATAGGTAATTCTTTTTTATTTACTTTACCATTGCTTGTAAAAGGAAATTCATCTAATAAAACATAATATCTAGGCACCATATAAATAGGTAAACATTTACGCAAATAATTTTTTAATAAATTTAAATTTGCCGGTTTACTACAAGTATAATAAGCACATAAATGTTTTGAACCATCTTTTTCAAGAACAGTAACATAACAATCTTTAATATCAGGAAAATTCAATATTCTTGATTGAATTTCTCCAATTTCAATACGGTAACCATTTATTTTTATTTGAAAATCGCTTCTACCAACATATTCCATCAAGCCATTTGAATGAAGTTTTACAATATCACCAGTATCATAAATTTTCTCATTTTTATGAAAAGGTGAAGGAATAAACTTTTCATCAGTTACTTTTTTTAATTTAACATATCCCTTAGACAAACCTCTACCAGCAATAAAAAGATTACCAGAATATTCGAATGGTATTAAATTGTGATAATGATTTAATACATAAAGTTTTGTGTTATCAGCAGGAATTCCAATAGGAACAGAAGCGTATTTATTTAAATCATTTTTATTATATTTATAAATCATACAGCCAACCGTTGTTTCAGTAGGACCATATTCATTGTAAATAGCTATATTAGGATAAATTTTAGTTATTTTTTCACACAATTCATTTGTTAAAATATCTCCACCTAAAATTAATTTTTTTAAGCATTTAGATGGTACGCAGTCTAACAATAAAGATAAATGTGCAGGTGTAAGCTTTATTATTTGTACTTTTTCATCTGTTAATATTTTTTGTAAAATAATTTGAGCATTTTTACCAGTATAAACATAAAGTGTATTTCCCGATATTAAAGGTGTAAATACAGAAGTTACTGTTAAATCAAATGAAATAGATGAATATAAAGGAAAGTTAATTTTTTCACCTTCAACATATACCTTATTTGCCCAAGTAATATAATTTACTAAACTTTCATTTGAAATTTTTACACCCTTAGGGTTTCCAGTAGAACCAGAAGTATATATAATATAAGCTAAATCTTTTAAATTACAGCAATTATAAGCAATAGAGTGACATCTATTAAAAGTAGAAAAATCTACTAATATACTCATATTAGATAAAATATGTAATAAATTTACATTATGTTTATCAGTTAAAATATGCTTACTGCCACTGTTATGAACAATATATTCAATTCTATCAATTGGGTATGCAGTATTAATTGGAATATAACAACAATTAAATTTTAAACAAGCTAAAATACTAGTAACTAAATTTATACTATTTTCAAAAAATAAACATACCTTGTCCTTTGGTTTAATTCCTTTTCTACTCATAAAAGTACATAAATTATTAGAAATATTATCCAATTCAGAATAGGTTAAACATGTATCTTTCTCGCAAAGAGCTATAGCATTTGGATTTTTAGAAACTTGTTCTTCAAATAATTCTATAATACTTTTTTTAATTTGAGTCATCTTTTTTGAATTATATTCATATAATAAATAATTTTTTTCGTCAGGTGTTACAACTTCAATATCATCAACTAATATATCTTTATTATTTAAAATTTGAGCAATTACATTTAAAATTCTTTCATGAATTTTTTTAATATCTTCAGTTGTATATAAATCAAGTTGATAATCATAGGCAATATTAATAACACCATCATTATTATTATCAAATAAATGGATATCAAGTTCATCACAAGTAGCATCTGCATGTGTCCAATAAATTTCATAATTTACTTTTGCAGATTCCCTATTTATTTTAGTATTTTGATAAGATATCATAATATTGTACAAATTAGGAATTGAATTGTCACTTTTTCGTAAATGTTCTAAAATAGACTCATAAGGATATTTCTGGTGACGTAACATTCCTAAAGTATGAACTCCCATTAAACTTGCAAAATGTTTAAAAATAATTTGTTTTTCCATATGAACAGGAAAAGGAATAGTGCTAATAAACATACCACAAGTATTTTTTTCAGCAAAATTAGTTCTATTTAAAATTGGTGTTCCAACCACGAAATGTTGTAAATTCTTAACTTTTCCAATGTATAAAGAATAAACAGCTATAAAAAAATTAAATACAGAAATTTTATTTTCTTTACAAAAAGTTTCTATTTGTGATAAATAGTATTGTGAAATACAATAAAATTCTCTTTTAGATTTACAACTATTTTTAATTTCAGAATTTTTAGTAGAAAGTGAAGCTATATCAGGAACATCTGTAAAACAAGAATCCCAAAATTCTTTATCTGAATTATATTTTGTACTTTGCATATATTCTTTTTCATTGTGGATATAGTCAAGATAAGAAAACTCTTTTTCAGAAGGAGTTTCATTATTTAATAAAGATGTATAAATATTTATAATTTTATTTACTACAAGGCTTGTTGTCCATGCATCACCTATAAGATGGTGAATATTTAAAACAAATCCTGCACAGGTATTAGGAATATTAAAAATTTTAAAATGAAATAAGGGCGAGTTTATTAAAGAAAAAGCAGTATTAGCAAATTCTTTTTCTAATTCGTGTAATTCTTCTAATGAATTTAAAGTATAAACCTTTTTATCAAAATCTACAAAAGGTGAAAAATATTGTTTTATTTCATTGTTTTCGTCAAAACATAATTTAATACGAAAGCTATCATTTTGTTTAATAAATATTTGTATAGATTGAATAAATTTTTCAAAATCTACTTCTTCATTTATTTTTAGAGTGCCACAAATATTGTTAACAGGAGTATTTTTGTAAAATTGCTCTGTAATCCAAATTAATTTTTGTGGGTTAGTTAAATTATAATTTTCAACAGAATTCATCATAATAATTTAAAATTCCCCTTTCTTTAATTAACATACATTATATTCGTAAAATATAAAAAAATCAATGTTTATAGAATAAAAAAATGGGAAAAATATACATAAAAATAGTTTGGAGGTATTTATGAAATATAAAAAACAAAATAATAAAACAATTAAAAAGTTAGTTATAATTTTATCAATTATGATTTTAACATCAATTGGAAGTATTTTATTATACCGAATGTATGAAGGAATAACAATTGAAAATTATAAAACTTCAGAATTTACAGCAATAAAAACAACTAAGAATATAGAAGAAGTAAAAGAAAATAGTATACAAGTAGCTGATATGATAGAAAAGGTGACATCTTGTGTGGTTGGAATTTCAAAAATAAAAGATGCCGGAAATACAGTTTTTTTAAATGATGGAACAAGTAAATTAGGCTTAGGAAGTGGAGTAATAGTTACAGAAGATGGTTATATATTATCAAATGAACATGTTACAGGTGCAAAATATAGTAACTGTTATGTAACATTAGAAAGTGGAAGAACATATACCGCAAATGTGGTCTGGTCAGATCAAAATTTAGATTTATCTATATGTAAAATAAGTATGAAAAACTTACCATATGCGGTTTTAGGTGATTCAGGAAATGTGCGAGTAGGAGAAAGTGTATATGCAATAGGTAATCCTATTGGCTTTGAATTTCAAAGGACTGTAACTTCTGGAATTATTAGTGCTGTAAATAGAACAGTAAAAGTAGAAGAAGCAGTAAAAGAAGGTGAAACTCAAAATGTAAGAACAAGTTATATGGAAGATTTAATTCAAACAGATGCAACAATAAATAAAGGTAATAGTGGAGGTCCACTTATAAATACAAATGGAGAAGTAATAGGTATTACATCAGTAAAAATTACTTCTGCTGAAGGAATTGGATTTGCGGTTCCAATTAATTCAATAAAACCAATAATTGAAAGTTACCAAAAGCAAGGAAAATTTGAAGAAGCAGCTTTAGGCATTTTTGCATATGATAAGGAGATTATTCCATATGTAGCACCAGATATTTCTTTAGATAAGGGCATATATGTAGCACAAGTGGTATTAGATTCACCAGCATCAAAAGTAGATTTAAAAGTGGGGGATATAATAGAAAAAATAGATAACTTAGAACTTACAAAGATGTGTGATTTACGTTGCTATATTTATACGAAAAAACCAGGAGAACAAGTGAAATTAACAATTTATAGAGATGAAAAAGAAATAGGGCTAACATTGACTTTGGGTAAGAAATAAAATGTGTAGTTACTTCTGTAAATTAATGCAAGGAATTCTAGCAAAAATGATAAAAAAATGTAAATAGTAACAAAGCGTATAATAAATAATAAAAAACTATTGACAGTTGAGTGAATATTCATATATACTATATATAGTTGAATATTCACTCAATTATATTTTTTTTAGGAGGTATGAAATGTCTAAAAATGAATTTATATGTGACTGCAATATAATTCACAGAGATGCAGTAGAAAATACAGTAAAAAATATGCCAGATGGATATACATTTACAAGATTAGCAGAATTTTTTAAAATTTTAGGAGATACAACAAGAGTGAAAATATTATTTGCTTTAGACCAAAATGAAATGTGTGTATGTGATATAGCCAATGTTTTAGGAATGAGTAAATCTTCGATTTCACATCAATTAGGAACCCTAAGAAGAATAGGAATAGTAAAATGCAGAAAATCAGGTAAAGAAGTTTTTTACATGTTAGATGACGAACATGTAAAAGAAGTATTTGAAATAGGAATTAAGCACATTGAACATAAACAATAATGTATGTAGTTAGAAAAATATATAAATAAATTTATACATTTAGGAGGCATGAAATTAAAAATGAAGAAAGATTTAATAAAAATTATAATAGCATTAATATTGTTTTTAACAGGGTTATTAGTAAAGTTTAATAATGAATTAATACACAATAGTATATATATCATAGCATATATAATTGTCGGATATGAAATAGTAGTAGAAGCAATAAAAAATATTTTTAAAGGCAAAATTTTTGACGAAAATTTTTTAATGACAGTAGCAACAATAGGAGCATTTGCAATAGGTGAATTTCCAGAAGCTGTTGCAGTTATGTTATTCTATCAAGTAGGAGAGTTATTTCAAAGTTATGCTGTAGACAAATCAAAAAAATCAATTTCAAAATTAATGGATATTAGACCTGATTTTGCAAATGTAGAAAGAAATGGCAAAATTGAAAAATTAAATCCAGAGCAAGTAAAAATAGGAGAAACAATAATAGTAAAACCTGGAGAAAAAGTGCCTCTTGATGGAATTATAAAAAATGGAAAAACAACACTTGATACAAAAGCATTAACAGGGGAATCATTACCAAAAAAAGTGTGCGAAGGTAAAGAGATATTAAGTGGTTGTATAAATTTAACTGGAGTTATAAAAATTGAAGTAACAAAAGAATTCGGCGAGTCAACAGTAAGCAAAATATTAGATTTAGTAGAAAATGCAAGTAGTAAAAAGTCAAAATCAGAAAATTTTATAACTACATTTGCAAAATATTATACGCCTGTAGTAGTAATAATAGCAGTAATAATTGCTATATTGCCACCAATAATTATAAATGGAGCAGAATTTTCAGACTGGATATATAGAGCGTTATCATTTTTAGTAGTGTCATGTCCATGTGCATTAGTTATTTCAGTGCCTTTGAGTTTTTTTGGAGGAATAGGAGGAGCATCTAAGGTAGGAATTTTAATAAAAGGTGGAAATTATTTAGAAGCACTTGCAAATACTGAAACAGTAGTATTCGATAAAACTGGAACACTTACAGAAGGAACATTTGAAGTGCAAGAAATTAATGAAGTAGGAATAGAAAAAAATGAATTACTAAAAATGGTGGCATATGCAGAAAATTATTCTAATCATCCAATTTCTTTATCAATAAAAAAAGCATATAAAGAAACAATAGATGAAGAGAAAATACAAAAAACTCAAGAATTATCTGGCTTAGGTATTATAGCTAAAATAGAAGATAAAGAAGTATTAGTAGGAAATGAAAAATTAATGAATGAAAAACAAATTAATTTTTCAAAATGTGAAAAAATAGGAACAATTTTATATGTTGCAATAAATAGAAAATATGCAGGTTACATATTAATTGCCGATAAAATAAAAAAAGATTCAACAACAGCTATAACAGAATTAAAAAGAAATAATATAAAACAAATAATTATGCTTACAGGTGATAAAAAGCAAGTTGGAGAAGATGTAGCACAAAAGTTAGGTGTAGATAAAGTTTATACAGAATTATTACCACAAGATAAAGTGCAAAAAGCAGAAGAAATAATAAAGAATAAAAGCAAAAAAGGTAAACTTGCTTTTGTAGGAGATGGAATAAACGATGCACCAGTTTTAGCTTTAGCAGATGTGGGAATAGCAATGGGTGCATTAGGTTCAGATGCAGCGATAGAAGCAGCAGACGTTGTACTTATGACAGATGAACCTTCAAAAATTGTAAAAGCAATTCATATATCAAAGAAAACAATGAGAATTGTTAGGGAAAATATTATTTTTGCAATATTTATAAAAGTACTTGTTTTAATTTTAAGTGCCATTGGAGTTGCAACAATGTGGGAAGCAGTATTTGCAGATGTTGGAGTTTCAATAATAGCAATTTTAAATGCTTTAAGAGCATTAAGAATAAAAAAATAGAAAAATAAAATAGTTCTCAAATTAGCTTGAGAACTATTTTTATTATGGTGTGCCTGGAGGGATTCGAACCCCCGATCTGCAAGTTCGTAGCCTGCCATTCTATCCAACTAAACTACAGGCACAAATACATATATTATTATACATTCTATTTAAATATTTTTCAAGTATATTTTAAAATTTTCTGCTAACACAAGTGAAAATAACAACAAAACAATAAAATTATATTGAAAAACAATAAAAAAGTATTGACAAATAATAAAATGAAATGTAAAATACCATCATAAAGAGAAAGGGTGGTATTTATGAATTTTATTATAATATTTTCTTTAATGCTTAGTATACTTCATTCAATATTATTCTATGGAAATGAATTAGGTGTATCAGTGCTATTATACACAATTACTAGTTTATTTATAATAATTAAATTATTAGATAGCTTCAAAAAAATAAATAATAAAAAAGCTTTGCTAATATGTATACCAATAATATTACTAAGTTCAACATATTTATTATTCCAAAATAAAATATTTACTGCAATAAATACAATAGTGATTTTCATATTATTTGGACTAATGATAGTACTTGCAACAACACAAAAGAAAAATATAGATAATATAATAGAAAAATTATTTTTTCTATTTATAGGACCATTAAATTTAATAAAAACAGCAACAAAAATAATTAATAAAAATATATTCAGAAAAAAGACAAAAAAATATCAAAAAAATAAACAAATATATAAACAAATACTAAAAGGATTTTTAGTTTCACTTCCTTTAGTTGGTTTTGTTTTTATATTACTACTAAGTGCAGATGATACTTTTGCAAATATATTTTCAAAAATTTTTAGAGTCATATTAGAAAACTTAGAAATAAAAACAATATTTTCATGGGTAGTAAGAATAGGAACAATAATAATATTAACTTTATATGGAATCGCATTTATATTAAACATAATATTTAAAACTTCTCAATATAATTATCAAGAAAAATATAGAGAAGAAAAAAAGAAAATATATATAAATGAATTTACAATTATAGTATTATTAATATTATTAAACATCATTTATTTAATATTTACATTAGCACAATTCTCACAATTATCAGAGCAAATACAAGAATTTACATTAAGCTATTCAGAATATGCAAGAAGTGGATTCTTCCAATTAATGATAGTATCATTTATAAATTTGGTAATTATATTTATAACTAATAAAAATACAAAAGAAGTACCAAAGAAATTAGATAAAATGATAAAATTTATGAATATATTGTTAGCCATGTTTACAATTATAATATTAATATTTTCAATAATTCGTATGAAATTATATGAAAATTGTTATGGATACACTTTTTTAAGACTTATGGTATATTGTATACAAATAACAGAATTAGTATTGATAATTCCAACAATTGCATATATAATAAATAAAAAAATAAGAATAGGAAAAATATATTTTTTAATTATAACAATTTCATATGTATTAATTAATTTTATAAATGTAGATAAATTTATAGCACAAAAAAATATAGATAGATTTATGAAAATAATTGAGAGTAATCCTCCTACTAATTATATAGAAGCAATTGATGTTGACTATTTATGGGAATTATCAAATGATGCAATACCTGAAATTGCAAGATTATTAGAGATAGACTTTGATAAATTGGGTAAAGATTATAAAATGTTAGAAAATAGAATTCGTTATTATTTTAGTACAAGAAAAAATGAATTAGAACAAAAAGAAAAAAATATATGGGAATATAATATTTCTTTTGAAAATGCCAAAACAATAGTAAAGGAATATGAATAAAAATAAATCGGAAATAATGTAAGTGATTACTATAAAATTTGAAAACATATAAGTAATTATTATATTATTATAAAAGAAGGGAAAATATAATATGAAAGTAATGGGAAAAAATAGTATATCTAATTTAATAAAAATAGGTTTACAAATAGTTTTTATAATAGGGCTAGGCATTATAGCTTTTCTACCATTTTTACTAAAGATATATACAACATATATAAATCCATATCTAAAATATTTGCCTGCACTTATTTTGCTATATGCGTCTGGAATTCCAGCATTAGTAATTGTAAATAGATTTATTCATATATTTGATAATTTAAAATTGGAAAATCCATTTATAGAAGAAAATGTATTGTATTTGAAAACAGTTTCTATTTGTTCGTTAATTATTGCAATAGAATATTTTGTTGGCTTAATTATAATAAAATCAGTTTTTGCAGTCGTTATGGTAGGAACTTTCATAATAGCATGGCTTGGGCTTTATATACTTTCAGAGCTTTTGAAACAAGCAATAAAATATAAAGAAGAAAATGATTTAACTATTTAGAAAGGAGTTTTAAAGAAGATGTCTATTATTGTAAATTTAGATGTGATGATGGCTAAACGTAAAATATCTTCTTCAGAACTTGCAGAAAAGGTAGGAATTACTATGGCTAATTTATCAATATTAAAGAATAATAAAGGTAAAGCAATACGTTTTTCTACACTAGATAGTATTTGTAAGGCTTTAGATTGCCAGCCAGGAGATATTTTAGAATATAAAAATGATGTTTAATATCAATGATTAGTGGACTTTTTTTTAAAAAATTCATGATTTAATATGAAAATATTGAAAAAGTATTGAAATTTATTTTTATTTGTGGTATTATATATAAGCAGTTTGAAGAAACTGTTTATATAATTCGAGGCGTAGCGCAGTTGGTAGCGCGCGTGGTTTGGGACCATGAGGTCGCAGGTTCGATCCCTGTCGCCTCGACCATAAAATGTAAATTCTGTAGGAAACTGCAGAAGTACGAAAATTATATCAAAAGTGCATAAAATACGTTATTTCAAGAGATTGAGATAACGTATTTTTTCCGCCTAAAGTCTTTTAAAATCCTTCTACATCATCAAATTCTGTTCTAGAAAAATTTTCTAGAACAGGAATCTAAATAAAAAGTTTCAAAAATAAAATTTATCGAAGAATAAAATACAGTCATATCAAGTGTTTTAAGATTATTTTCTAGAACTTTTCTAGAACAATTTAGATTTAAGTTAGATGAAAGGAGGTCTATAATGTATGAATTCACCCCATTTAAGAAAACAGACAAGCTTTCTTATGAAAGTTTTATACAATTTCCAAGAGAATTATTAAATAGAGAAGAATATAAAGTTCTATCACCAAATGCTATGTTACTATATTCTATTTTAACCGATAGGTTGGAATTATCATTCAAACAAATAGAAAGTAACAAAAAAATACAATTCTATGATGCCAAAGGCGATATGTATGTGATTTTTAAGAGAGAAGAAATACAAGAAAAAATGCATATAAAACGTTCAGCATTAGATACAGCTTTAGTGCAATTAAAAGAATGGAATCTTATAAAAGAGAGAAAGCAAGGCAAAAATATGCCAAATATTATTTATTTAGGCAAAACCATAGGAATGATAGAAAGTGAAAAAATAGATAAATTTAGGAGTGTCGGAAATCAGCAGTCAGGAGTGCATGAAATCAACACTCCTGAGTGTAGAAAATCGACAGTCCATAATAGCAATAATAATAAATATATAAATAATAACTATAAAGGCTATCAAGGAAAAAAGAATACTTATCAAGGCAGAGTTTATCCACCTGGATATTTAGACAAGCTATATGCTAATTATAATTCACCCAATGATAGTGTTGAAGATTATAAAAAATCAAACGGAATCACCAATTTAAACGATTTGATAGAAAATAATGGTTAAGGAGGATTTGAAAATGGAAAATGTTAAAGTAAAAGACAGATTTGTAGATAAAAAAACAGGAATTGAAGATATAAAACAAGGCGATTATTATTTGCCTAATTTAGTATTAGCACCAGAAGAAACAAATTATACAATTGGAAAATATGGCAGAATGAAATTGGATTATTTAAAAAAACATAAAAAAGTTGAATATATCATTTTATTTACGGATGGCAAATTAAATAGATATTTACACGAGATAGATATTGCTTGTGAAGACAGAATAAAAACAATTATATCTCAGTTAGTAAAACAAGAAAATGTAACTGAAGAACTAAAAGCAACTAATCAAATGGAATGGGTTTGCAGGATGAATTCAATTAAAAATCGTGCTGAAGAAATTGTATTAAGTGAATTAATTTATGTATAGGAGGTACAGAAATGGATGAAGTAAGATTATATGAAATGTATTTAAATGAGGCTATTGAAGAAAGAAGAACTGATTTAATAAATAGAAATGAAGATTATAAAAATTTGAGAGAAAAATTTAATTATATTATGAATAAATATCCGAATTTACAATTTATACTAGAAGATAGAGAAATGATATTAGATGAAACTGAATGTAAAATGTTACAAAAACTAGCTAAAATTTATATGGAAATTTGTGATTTTGAGGAAAAGGAAATATTCCTTTTAGGTGGTAAAGAGATGTATTTTTACTTAAAATATACAGGCGTTATTAAAGAAAAATAAATCACATTTTATACAACATAATTGTAATTTGAATTACAAATAATTTTACAATTAAAAGAATAAAAAAATTTTTTAGGAGAAATTTCAGATGAAATTTCTTCTTTTTTTAAGGCAATTTTTAGTAAAAATGTGGTTAGAAATTGGCTTATATTACAAAATGAAATATTTAAAGCAAGCGACGCATTTATACTCCCGTATAAATACAGCTTGTTACTTTTAGCAAAATGAATGGATGGGGAAATTCTTTCCCCAAACCCCATAAAGAATTTTGAAAGGAGCAAATTAAATTATGAGAGAAAGAACAATCAAAAAACAATTTTGGATAAACCAAGAAGAAGATAATTTGTTAAAAGCTAAAGCTAAAAAAACAGGGTTGAATGAATCTGAATTTTTAAGAAGCTGTATTAAAGGTTATAAAATAAAAGAACAACCTACAGAAGAAATAAGAGAATTTACAAAACAAATTTCTGGCGTAGCAAATAACATAAATCAAATAGCAATGAGAGTTAATATAAGAGGATATGCTGGGACAGATGAACTTGATTATTTAAGAAATACTATTAATCAATTTATTATAGAATTCCAAAAGAAAATATATTCAAGAGAATAGGAGGTGATTTTTAGTGGCAGTTATAAAAATAAAAACAATTAAAAGTAATTTACAAGCAGTTATCAATTATGGTAAAAATGGAGAAAAAACAGAACATGGAATTTTAGTATCAGGTATTAATTGTAATGTGGCGACTAGCTATGAAGAAATGGCACTTACAAAAAAATTCTTTCATAAAGAAGGTAAAACATTAGGTTATCATATAATACAATCATTTAAAGGATATGAAGTACCTCCAGAAAAATCGAATCAAATTGGAAAAGAACTTGCTGAAGAACTATGGGGAGATAAATATCAAGTTGTTATTTGTACTCATATAAATAAGCAAAATGTCCATAATCACATAATTATAAATTCTGTTTCTTTTGTAGATGGAAATAAATATCATAATTCTAATGCAGAAATTGCATTTATGAAAGAAGCTTCTGACAGATTATGTTTAAATTATGGGCTATCTATTGTAAACACTCCTAAAGCTGATAAAGAAAAAGAATTTAGGCAAAAGAATATTGATTATTTTAACCGTAGAAATGAAAAAATGCAAAAGATAATAACTGATATGGATGAAACAATAAATTCTGTTAAAAAGTATTCTGACTTTAAATTAGTTCTAAAAGCAAAAGGCTATGAAAATATTAAAGATGGTGGCAAATATCTTACAATGAAAACACCTTATTTTTCAAGAAATGTAAGAGTTGATAGGGCTTTTGGAGATAAATATTCAGTTCAAGGAATTAAAGAAAGAATTTATAGATATTCAAAAGAAGAATTACCACCAGTTGCAAATTTTAAAAAGAAATATTATAGAAAACTATATACTGGACCAAAAATAAATAAATTTTTATTGCAAACAAGCTCACTATATAGATTATATGTGCATTATTTATATGCTTTTAAAATATTACCTGCTAAAAATGAATATAGAGAAATGACACCAGAGTATTATAAGCAAAAGAGAAAAAATAATATGATATTTGAAGAAATAAATTTTCTAGTTAGGCACAAATTTGAGTCTATTAAAGAAGTAGAAAATTATAAATTAGATTTAGAATGTAAATTACCTAACTTGAAAGGGAAAAGGGAAGATTTATGGAGAAAATATCATAAAGCTACAAGTGATAATGATAAAAATATAATTAAAAAAGAAATTAATGAACTTACTGAAAATATTGATATTATTCATGCACAAAGAAATGCTTGTGATAGGATTATAAATAGATATTATGTAATTAGGGAAGAATATGAGAAAGAAAGTAAAAAAGAATATAGGGTTCAGGAATTAACTAAAATTGATAAAAAGAAATCTTTAAAAATTAGGTAAAAATCTATAAAAAGAAATGATTTAATCTTATAGGTTGCCCTTTAAGATTAAATCATACAGTTTGTTAATTAGTCCCATAGAATATTTTTAAAACATGTTTATATCCTGGAAATGATAGCGTTTTTATATCTTTTATTACTTTTTGAACATCATAGTGAACTTTTAATTGCCTATACACAACTTTACTTTTATCGATTTCCAATATTCCATATGGTGCTTCATCCGTCTTCCCAGGGCAATCTAAAGCTCCAGGATTAATGTAGCACTTTTCAGTGCTTTTATTGTAAATTGCAACATGAGTATGCCCATATAAATAAATATCTGAATTTACATCTTGAAACATTTCTTCATTTTCTTGTAAATTAGCAATTTTTATGTGTCTTTTAAAATTCATTTCATTATCTAATGGATAATGAACTATATAAATTTTTTTGTTAAATACTTCAATCATATTCTCATTTGGCAAAGTTTTTATAAATTTTTTTGAAATATTACTCAATTGGCTTTTTATCCATTCATTTCTATCTAATTGTTCTTGACTAACTTTTACTTTTTCATCATGTACTATTGTTGGCATTCCTTCTATTATATATTTTTCTCGATTTCCTCTTACATATATACACTTTTCCTTTATTTGTAAGATTTTTTGTATTACTTCTTCAGATTTTCCTGCTCCGACCAATAAAATCCCCTAAACAAATTATTTTATCTACTTCTTCTTTTTCAAGCATTTTTAAAACACTATTTAAAGCATCAATATTTCCATGTATGTCTGATATTATACCTATTTTCATATTATTCTCCCTTTTCCATATGTGGCATTATCAGGATTTTTTCTTATCCTTAATAATATTATTAGTCTATTTGTTCTAATTTAATTAATTCATTTTTTCTAAAAACCAATTTTATTAGACAAGGTGATTTTATATCTAAAACTGTTTTTTTATCATATACTAATTTAACATTTTCATTTACTTCGCACCAATTTAGTAAGAAAAATTTTATGGAACCTCCGATGACTTATAACTGCAATTCTTTTTCCTTCATATTCTTTAAGAATTTTATCAAAGAATTTATTCATTCTTTGTCTTGTTTCTTCAGCACTTTCTCCATCAGAAGTTTTAAATTCTCTATCTAATAATTGTTCTTGTGAAGGATCTCTTGTTTTTTTATCTTTCATAAATTCACCCAATTCTGTTAAATTTCCTAATTTTCTTTCATTTAAGTTACTATCTAAATTAAGTGGTAAATTATTAGTATTAGCAATATATTTTGCAGTTGCTTTTGCTCTAGTATAGCTACTTGACCAAATAGTGTCAAGATTATTAAGTTCAATATTCTCGCTTAATTTTTTAGATTGTTCTTCTCCTTGTACAGATAATATTTCTTTTTCATTAATCATTTGAGAATCTTCACTTGTATTTCTAATTCCATTTTCATCAACAGTTTCAGCATGTCTAATTAAATAAATAATAGTATCCTCCATCTTAAATAACAGCCCCTCTCATTTTTTATATTTTATATTATACTTTAATTTAATAGAAAAATTGTGTTTTTTTGGATTATTTGTTTTTCATATATTCTTCAATTAATGGTATTCTTGCTTTATCCTTTTCTCTAGTGCTCCCTTTTAAAAATTCATAATACTTTTCCATACTCTGTAAATTATACTCTCCATATTTTTCTATTTTCCAAGCTTCTTTTGTATCAAGAACACATTCAATTTTATCATTAACAATATACCAACCATTTTCTTTTTTCTTCAAATTATAATTACCTTTTAATTCTTTCAAACCTTTTTCAGTTACTGCAATATCTAAATCACCTGCATCTGGATAAATACCACGTAATACTAACGCTCCACTTGATAAAATCCAGTATTCATTTTTATCTAATTTTAAACTTTCAATCAATTTTACTAATTCTTCTTTATTCATTCTTTTTTCCATAATTATTTCTCCTCGCCAAATTGATATTTATATAGGTACTATATTAACATAGTAACAAATAATTATCAACTAAAATGTATATTACTGCAGGGTCATTTCATAAAATATTACGAAATTGCAATATTCCCAATAACTTCCAAT
>CAUWFE010000023.1:0-23940 GCA_963558185.1 uncultured Clostridia bacterium | reverse complement strand
CAGCCTCATCTGTTAATGTTCCTGCATTTTTAGCTTGCTCTAATATTCCATTTTGGCCTAGTACCATTGTTATGCTTACTGCTGCTAAAATAACCAAAATTACTATTGTCACTACTAAAGCTATCAGTGTTATTGCTTTGTTACTTTTAATTAATTTGTTTTTATTTTTTTGCATATGTTTTTTTCTTCCTTTCTCTTTTTTAGTTTTATATAAAAAAGATAGCAAAGCTAGCCTGTATCTATTACAGGCTTTTTGTTACTATCTACTTTTAATTTATTTATATTATTTTTACTTTTTATTTTTTCATTAAGTTTATGTATATATGTTGTTAAATAAGCAATTTTTGTATTAAATAAAGAGTCTCTCTTTATAACTGGAAATTTTTTAAGACTTTCTGTTTTCATTTTTCATTCCTCCTTATTTTTTATTGCTCTTCACAGAAAAGTTTTAGCTTTTATTGTATCCATTCTTATCAACATTATACAACATATATCGATATTTTTCTATATCTATTATTTTACATTTTTATTACAATTTTGTTACATTTTTTCTATTTCAATATTTGACAATCACAAATATTTCTGCTATTTCTAAATTTTCTTTAATTTTTCTGCTATTTCTTTAGTTATTCCTTTTATCTTAGTTAATTCTTCTATGCTTGCTTCTTTTATTTTTTGTACACTTCCCATTTTTTGAAGAAGTAACTTTTTCTTTGCTGGCCCTATGCCTTCTACTTCGTCTAACTCTGAATACGACATACTCTTATCTCTTAGTTTTTTATGATATCCAATAGCTGTGTCATGTACTGTATCTTGAAATAGAGTAATTTTCTTCATTAATTCTTCTGAAATTTCTAATTCTTCTCTTTTATCATTCATCAAAGCTCTGGTTTGATGTTTATCATTTTTTACCATACCGAAAACCGGTAAATTTATGTTATAGCTTGCAATTGCTTCTTTTGCTGCACGAATTTGTGTAATACCACCATCTACGAATATAACATCTGGTAATTTACCAAAACCATCATTTTCATTTTCTATTGAATGTCTTATTCTTCTTGTTATTACTTCATTCATACAACGTGGGTCATCTTGTTCAAATACAGTTTTTATTTTAAATGTTCGTGATAAATTCTTCTTTATTACTCCATCTTGCATTACACACATTCCAGCTACCATGTATGTTCCTGATATATTTGAAATATCATAACACTCAATTTTTCTTGGCATTTTGTCTAATTGCAATACCTCTTTTAATTCTGACAATATATCATATTTATTCTGCTCTTTGTTTTTTAAAGTAATCATAGCATTATTTTCTGCCATTTCTACTAGTCTTAATTTTTCACCTTTTTGCGGAGTTTTAATTTGTACCTTTCTACCTGCTTCTCCACTTAGCCATTCTTCTATTACATTTTTATCTTCAATTTCTTCTCTCATCATTATTTTATTTGGTAATACTGAATTTCCTACATAATATTGCTTTACAAATTCAGATAAAATCTGTGAATTTTCTTCATCTACTAAATCTTTGAAAAAGTAATGTTCTCTGCCTATCATTTTACTTTTTCTTACGAAAAATATTTCTACACAAACTTCAAATTCATCTTTTGCAATTCCAATTACATCTATATCATTTTCTGTAATATTTGATACTTTTTGTCTTTCTGATATTTTTTGTATTGCTATTTTTTTATCTCTTAAGTATGCTGCTCTTTCATATTGCATATTTTGAGAAGCTTTTTGCATTTCTTCTTCAATTTGCTTTTGTATTTTTTCTGTTTTTCCTTCTAGAATTTCTATTACTTCATTTATTTGTTTATGATATTCTTCTTTAGTTATATATCCCATACATGGTGCAAAACATTTTTTTATGTGATAATTTAAACATGGTCTATCTTTATATTTAAAATTTCTACATTGCCTTATTTTAAATTTTTCTTTTATATATTCAACCATTTCTTTGGCAGCACCAGCATTAGCATATGGTCCGAAATATTTTGCTCCATCATTTAATATTTTTCTTGTAATATATACTGCAGGGAAATCATCTTTTATATTTATTTTTATATATGGATATGTTTTGTCATCTTTTAATAATACATTAAATTTTGGACGATGCTTTTTTATTAAATTACATTCTAGTATTAAAGCTTCTGCTTCATTATCTACTACTATGTACTCAAAATGGTCTATTAATGATACCATGTTTTGTATTCTTTTTGTTTTATTCGTTTTCCTAAAGTATTGTCTTACTCTATTTCTTAAAGATATTGCTTTTCCAACATATATTATTTTGTCATCTTTATCATGCATTATATATACACCTGGTTTTGCTGGTAATTTTTTTAATTCTTCTTCTATATTAAACATTTTTTTCACCTATGATTAATTTTATACTGTTTTTATTACTTGTGCAATAGATTATGTTATAAAATTTATTTTTTCTATTGACAATAGTGTCGAAAAATGTAAAAATTATAATATAATAATATTGAAAGGGGAGTTTATTATGTATTCTACACCATATTATAACTACAATTATGATTATGATAGTATAAATTCTACAGCTGCTGCTATGGCTGGCGGATTTATAGCTTCTATGATGGTTTTTGTTTTTATCTTTGCAATTGTAATGCTTGTTTTGCAAATTATTGCAATGTGGAAAATTTTCTCAAAAGCAGGAGAAAGTGGTTGGAAAGCACTTATTCCAATTTATAATATAGTAATATTATTTAAAATTTCTGGTGTTTCTCCTTGGCTAATTTTACTATATTTAGTAAGTTGGGTTCCTTTTATAGGTTGGATTATTCCTTTGGCTTTAACAATTTACTTAGACTGTAAGTTAGCTAAAGCTTTTGGTAAAGGTTCTGGATTTACAGTAGGTTTAATATTACTACCTTCTATATTCTATTTAATTTTAGGATTAGGAGATTCAAAATATTTAGGACCTCAGGAATAATTGATTATGGAATATTAAACCACTAAGTTGCAATATTTAAAAAAAATATTGCAACTTTTTCTTTTTTATAGTAATATAATATACTATAAAAAGGACTCAAAATTATAATTTAATATAGCGCCAGGACAATTATAAATTGTTGACGAGGTAGAAACTTATCGAAATATTCGGCGGATAGTTTCTTGGTACATTACTTACCAATAGTATATATCAAAAACTAATAGTGATATTAGAACAAAAATATATATAAGTAATATTTTTCATCTATGTTTTTACTTAATCTTTAATTTTTTAATAAGATTAAGCTTTTTTAGTATGTACATTACTTCACACTATGCACATACTAAAGTGATTTAATCTTATTTAAATGAAAATTTTTATAGAATTTAATTTTGTTCTCCTTTTTAGTTTAAGGTGCTTTTTTTGTGCCAAAATTATTTTAGGAGGTTTTTTATTATGTGCGGAATTGTAGGTTATGTAGGAGAAAAGAAAGCCACTCCTGTTTTAATTAATGGGCTTTTAAAACTAGAATACAGAGGTTATGACTCAGCTGGTATTGCTGTTGTTGAAAATGGAAAAATCACTGTTAGAAAAGATATTGGTAGAGTTAAGAATTTGCAATCACATGTTAATGACTTAAATGGTACTATTGGTATTGCTCATACAAGATGGGCAACTCATGGTAAACCATCAAAAGAAAATTCACACCCTCATTTTGATAATAGCAAAAATTTTGCTGTTGTTCATAATGGTATTATTGAAAATTATAATGATTTAAAAAACTTTTTAATGGAACAAGGATATACTTTTTATTCTCAAACAGATACTGAAGTTATACCTAATTTAATACATTATCATTATAAAAAAGATGAGCCTCAAGCATTTTTACATGCTGTTGTATCTGCTTGTAATGATTTAAAAGGAAGCTATGCTCTTGAAATCCTTTGTAATGACTATCCAAATACTACTATTGTAGTTCGTAAAGATAGCCCTCTTGTTATTGCTAAAGGGGAAGGCGAAAATTACATTGCTTCTGATATTCCTGCTATTTTATCTTTCAGTAAAGATTTCTATTTATTAGAAGATAATGAATTTGCAGTAGTTACATCTAAAGATATTAAATTTTATGATAAAAATTTAGTACCACACTCAAAAGAAGTTAAAAATATTGATTGGGATGCCTCTGCTTCTGAAAAAGATGGATATGAAGATTATATGCTAAAAGAAATTTTTGAACAACCAAAAGCAATTCGAGAAACTATTGGTACTAGTTTTCAATATGAAAAATGTAATTTTGAAGAATTAAATTTTACTAAAGAATATTTAGAATCTTTATCTCAAATTTATATTGTAGCTTGTGGTACTGCTATGCATGCTGGCTTAGTTGGAAAAAATATAATTGAAAAATTGTGCCACATACCTGTTACTGTAGATATAGCTTCTGAATTTCGTTATCGTGACCCTTTAGTTGCCAAAAATACATTGTGCATATATATTAGTCAATCTGGTGAAACAGCCGACACAATTGCAGCTTTAAAATTAGCAAAATCAAAAGGTGCTAAAACTATTGCTATTTCTAATGTAATTGGTAGTTCAATAACAAGAGAAGCTGATTATTCTTTATATACTCATGCTGGTCCTGAAATTGCTGTTGCTTCTACTAAAGCTTATACTGCACAAGTTACGCTTTTAAGTATATTAGCTGTATATTTTGCAGAGTTATTAAATACTGCTTCTACAGAAAATATTAATAATTTAAAACAAGAAATTTCAGCTCTTCCTTCTAAAATTTCTGAAGTACTTTCTGAAGATACATTAAATACTATAAAGAAAATTGCAAAAACTATATATAATGAAAAAGATATGTTCTTCTTAGGTAGAGGTACTGATTATAATGTTGCATTAGAAGGTTCTTTAAAATTAAAAGAAATTTCATATATACATTCTGAAGCATATGCTGCTGGTGAATTAAAGCATGGTCCTATTGCTCTAATAGAAAATGGTATAACTGTTATTTCTATTTTAACAGATTCTACTTTAGTTCCAAAAACTATAAGTAATATTCAAGAAGTTGTAACTCGAGGTGCAAAAACAATTGTTATAACTAATAGTTTAGAAAGTTTAGATGTTAGTCATTATGATTTTGTAATAGAAATACCTAAAACTTCAAACTTTATCTCCCCTATTCTTTCTGTTATTCCTATGCAATTACTTGCTTACTACATTTCAAAAGAAAAAGGATTAGATGTTGATAAACCACGAAATCTTGCAAAATCTGTAACTGTAGAATAACTTAGTTATTAAATTAGTTCTACTAAAAAAAATGTGCCTAAGATTTTCTTAAAATTTGCATTTGATGGAAAATCTTAAGCACTATTTTATTGTGCAAAGTTATTTTTTACTTTGTGCATATTTCTGAAATAAAATGCACATCATGTAAATCTTTTTATTATATCATTAATTTTATTAATATTAACAGTATTGCTCCTGGAATTCCTAATATTCCAACTATGATAGCGGTTAGATAATTTAAACCTATATGAAGCCCAAAAACATTTCCTATAATATTAATGATAAATATTAAAATCCCACCTAATATAGAATTTAATATCAGTTTTAAAATTGTTTTCAAAGGCCATATAAAGAATCTGCCAATTAAAAATAAAAATATTACACATCCTAAAAATACAACAATACTATTTATTTGCACTTAATATCACCTTCACTTTTTTATTTAATATTATGAAGATAATAGGACAAATATTCTTAATTTTATATAGCTTCGTTTAATTTTATTTCTATTTGATGTATCATATCTAATTGTATTCCTTGCTCTTTTGCTTGTTTCATTAAATAATTCAATTTTGCATGATTAGCTTTTATTTGATAGGCATAACAGTCAATTAATTCACCTTCTGCATATTCATAGTTTTTAGTAATTTCTTCTAATTCCTTTTTGGTTTTTAATATATGAATTATCATATCTTTTTGCTTTTCACTTTCTGACTTTTCAATAATTTTACTTTCTCTTATATATTCTTCTTTCATCTTCATTCCTCCTATATTTCTTTGGATAAGCTCTTATTTTATTATATTCCTTTTTTTACTAAAATATACTATTAATTACAATTCCTATGCTTTGTATTATAAATAGGTTCAATGAATTTGAAATAAATAAATTATTTGTAGCTTCAACTACTCCTAGTTCTTTTGTATCTTCTTTATGATGTTTTTGAGCTTCAAAAAATGTCATAAGTTCTGGTATACTTGTAATAAATCCAAGCAAAATACCCAATATACTTTCAGAAATTTTATATACAGATGCTAAGTTTTCTAATACTCCGCTAAGTGCATTTCCAACAATATATAAAATTATTGATGTAATTAATAAATATATAGAATATTTTATTAATATACTTGTTTTATTTTTTACATCACTTTCCTTTGAAATTTCTTCACTTAATTTTTCATCATCACTTTTTAAAAATTTTCTATGCATCATTATATTTATATAATAAAAAATTATAAACATTAATATAAAAATAGGAACTATTTTTATTGAAAATTCTATATTTAAATTTAACATTATTATTGGAATTATAATTGTTCCAATTGCTAATGTTAAGCATGTTGCAATTGCTTTGTTTTTTAATTTTGATTGGTTTTTACTAACAAATAACGATATTATATATTGTACAAAATTAATTACATTTGAACTTATAATATTATAAATGCTTGCACTCATTAAGCCTGAAAATGCTGAAAAACTAACTGTTAAAAATTCTGGTACTGATGTTGCAATTCCAGCTATATTCCCTACTGTTTTTGGTGATAATTCAATTGCTTGTGCAAGCTTTCGCAAAATTTTTACTAAAAAATATTTAGCAATTATAACTATTAATAGTGCATATATTATTAATTGTATCCATTCTAATATCATGTTTATTTTCCTTTCTATTTATAATAGTTATATTATATCATATTTTCCATATTTTAATCAAAAAAGCGTGAAATATATTCACACCTTTTTAAACTGCATTCTTTTTTTCTTTTAAATGGTCATACTTCAATTTTGTTGCCATTCCTCCTCTTATATGTCTTTCGGCTTTGTTCTCATCTAGTATTGCTCTTACTTGTGTTGCAAGAACTGGATTTATCTTTAATATTCGTTCACTTAAGTCTTTATGTACTGTGCTTTTACTTATTCCAAATTTTGCTGCTGCACCTCTGACTGTATCTTTTGAATCTATAATATAATGTGCAAGCGAAATTGCACGCTCCTCAATAGAAATACCTCTCATAATGCTTACTCCTTTATGTTTTTTCGTTTGTTTAATTGTATTCCTATATTATTGGAGTTAGAACTTAATATTAAGCTTTATTATTTTTTATAGCTTCTAAGAAGCTATTTCCTACACCTAACTTAGGTAAATCTAAATATTCTAAAACAGTTTCTCCTATATCTGCAAATGTATTTCTAATATTTAAATTTACATTTCGTTTCATTTCTTTAGAATAAACTAAAATTGGTGTATATTCCCTAGAATGGTCTGTACTTGGTGTAGATGGATCATTTCCATGGTCTGCTGTAATAATTAAAATATCTTCATTTTTCATTTTTTGCATTATTTCTGGAAGTTTTGTATCAAAATATTCTAATGCTTTAGCATATCCTTCTACATCATTACGATGACCATATAACATATCAAAATCAACTAAATTTGTAAATATAAGCCCTTCTGTTTCTTTTGATATTTCCTCTATTGTTTTTTCAATACCGTCTTTGTTTCCTTGTGTATGAATACTTTTTGTTATTCCTCTTCCTGTAAATAAATCTGTAATTTTTCCTATTGCAATCACTTCTTTATTATTTTCTTTTATTACATCTAACATTGTTCTTCCAAATTTTTGTGATTCATAGTCTTTTCTATTATATGTTCTTGTAAAATTATCAGCATTTGTTCCAACAAAAGGTCTTGCTATTACTGTTCCTACATTATATTCTGGATTGTCTAGCATTTTTCTTGCTATTTCACAAATTTTATATAGCTTTTCTACTGGTATTATGTCTTCATGAGCTGCTATTTGAAATACACTGTCTGCTGATGTATAGATAATTGGTTTACCAGTTTTCATATGTTCTTCTCCAAAACGTTTTAATATTTCTGTTCCTGAGCCAACTTCGTTACATAAAATTCCTGGTAAATTTGCTTTTTCTATAAACTCATTTACCATTTTATCTGGGAAAGCATTTGGATATGTTGTAAATGCTGGATGATTTATATATCCTGAAATTTCCCAATGTCCAACAGGGCTATTTTTTCCATCCGCTTGCTCTTTGGCTTTTCCATATGCACCTATTGGATTTTCTTCTTTTTCTGAAATTCCTATATCCTGTATATTATATAAGCCTAATTTTTTCATGTTTACAATTTGTAAATTTGTATTTTCATAAATTCCTTTTAAAGTATTACTTCCTTTATCTCCATATTTATCACAATCAGGAAGTTCCCCTACTCCAAAACCATCTAATACTATAATAATAGCTCTTTTCATTTTTATCACCTTTCTTAAATAAAATTTTGATAATTTTAGCGTCGTAATCTTTAACGACGCTAAAAGTTAAATTTAGTTGTAGCTATTTAAAAAAATATGCACATTTAGCAAATTAACTTGTCTTTTAATTTTTATTTTTTACTTGCATACTATATTCGTAAACATGAACTATTTTCATTCTATTTTCAAATTCATTTACTATTTCATTTATTCTAAAATCTTTTCTTCCTATTAATTTAATTTCATAATTTTCAAAGTCTACTAATACCTTACTTGTTACATCCATACCTTTTGGCAATGTTCCATTAAAATTATCATAATACATTATATTAGAATAGAATATAGCATACATTCCTTGTTGTAAATTATATTTATGTAAGTTTAAAGTTTCTAAATTTTCTACGTTTTTCAAACTTTCTTTAGCATCCATATATACTGTTTGCATTTCTTTTGATGGCTGTATTTCGTCATTTACAAAATACAAAGGTATATCTAATGGTGCTGTCATTTTTTCTATACTTTCTTTTAATAAAGTTTTATAATTTTGTATATTTTCTATATATTCTTCAACTGTGGTATTTTCGTTTATACACAAAATTTTAAATTTATCTTTTATTTGTTCTCTATGTTTATGCTCATTTAAATTATGTATTTCATTTTCAAGTATGTTTCCAAAAATTTCTATATCTTCTTTTTCTCCATTTTTTATTTTTTCTTCATACTCTTTTTTGAATTTCTTTAGATTTTTTTCTATTTGCATTTTATCTTTTTTTAGTAATTTTTCTTTATCTAATAATTTAAATGTTTCTGGTTCTATTTGCAGAGCAAATATTGCATCTCTTTCTGCTTTTTGGAAAACTTCTCTTTGTCTATCATCTATTTTTTTTCCTACTTCTTCTATATCATCTTCATATTTAAATATCTTTTTTATTTTTTCTTTTGATTCCTGTTTTTCATTATTTTCACTTTCAGTTAATAAATTAACATCATCTTTATTTGTATACTTCCAAAAATCAAATATGCTTTTTTTATGACTTTCTATTTCATTTATATATAATGTTGCATTTTTTATTCTTCTATCTAAATTTTCTTTTTTATTTTCTAATGCTTTTAAATCCATTTGCATATTTTTATATATTTGTTCTTGTTTTTTTAACGCATCACCTATTTGTAATAATCTTTCTATTGTGCATGGAATTTTATCATTACATAAATCTTTATATTCTTCATCTGAAATTGTTTTTACTATTTTTACATCGTCTTTATCTAAATTCTTTTCTTCTACTAGCTCTTTTATTTTTTGTTCTTTTGTCTTTTTTACTTGCTTTTTACTTTGAAAAAAGTATTTTACTTTTCCAAAAAATGTTTTTTTACACTCTAAAAATGTAACAATTTGCTTTTCTTTTTGTATATATTCTTCACTTTGACGTTTTACTGTTTGTTTTAACATTTCTAAACTTTCTTCATTAAGCATTATTTCGTTTATTACATTTTCTAGCTCTATTTTTTTCATAGCATATTCTTGCTTTATAAATTCTGATAAATTAGAAAAGTTTATATTCTTAATTCCAAAATATAAATCAAGTTCCCCTAATTCATTAACAACTGGTTTAAATTGATATTCATTTGATTTTTCTGTTTGCAATATGAACAAGGCTTTTATTCTTTTAAATTCTCTTTGTGCCTCTTCTTTTGAATGAAATACCATTTTATATGTTGTTTTAATATTATCAAATACTTCTGTTTTTCCTACTATTTGAATAGTCATTTCTCCATTTTGATAATATACTTCATAAATTGAAGGCCATTCTTTAGTAAATAGCCATAAATAATTTTCTAAATCTTCTATTTCGCTTTTTGTTAAAAATGATTTACTATAATCTAAATGACAAATTGGTACATATATTAATTCTTTTTTTCTACTTCTTTTTGTTTCAATTTTTTTCTTAATAATATAAAATAAACTTTCTACTGAACTTTCATTACTTGGAAATAGCATAAAATATTTGTCAGATACTTCTGAATAATATATTTGCCATATAAAATTTTCGCTATATTTTACTTCATATGGCAGTCTTTGTTTATATTGTTCTTGTTTTTCTTCTAATTCTTGTAATTTTTTTAAGTCTAATTTTTGTAACATTTCTAAAAATATAGCATTTTTTTCCATATTTTCTTCATCATCACTAGTTTTTATATATTCTGATAAATAATCCGCTTTTTTAAATTTCTCCGATATATCTTCTAACCTATCAGTTGGTGTAATTAATATTTCTAATTTTTTAATATCTACATATTGATACACTCTATAACTTGTTTCATCATAATCTTTAATAGGTCTATATTTTATTTCTTCATCTTCTAATAATGTCTTTGGTAATTTTTCTAAATCTAAACCTAAATATTTTAGTTTTTCTTCTAGTTCTTTATTTATTTTATTATTTTTTTTTGCCTCTTTTGTTACTCTAGGCATTTTATTCCCTCCATATAATTTGACTTTATATGTATTTTATCATACACATTTTTTTTTTACAACTTTTTTAATTAATTTGTTAACTTTTTCTCTTGTATATTGTTCCTAAATATTGTATAATTCAGTTATTATTTTATTTAAGGGGGAATTTTTCATGATTAATACATTAGTAAAAGATTTATATAGAAATACAAATAAGTTTATTGGTACAGATGTTCAAGTTTCTGGTTGGGTAAGAACTGTTAGAGATTCTAAAAATTTTGGTTTTATTGAACTAAATGATGGTTCTTTTTATCAAAATGTTCAAATTGTTTTTGATACTAATTTACCAAACTTTGAAGATGTTTGTAAACTTTCTATTAGTTCTTCTATAATTGTTGTTGGAACTGTTGTAGAAACACAAAATGCAAAACAACCTTTTGAAATTCATGCAAAAAAAGTAGATGTTTTTAATATGTCTGCTGAAGATTATCCTTTACAAAAAAAGAGACATAGTTTTGAATATATGAGAACAATTGCACATCTTCGTCCAAGAGCTAATACTTTTAATGCTGTTTTTAGAGTTAGAAGTGTTCTTTCATATGCAATACATAAATTCTTTCAAGAAAGAGGTTTTGTATATGTTCATACACCTTTAATTACAAGCAGTGATTGTGAAGGTGCGGGTGAAATGTTTAGTGTTTCTTCTTTTGATTTTAATAATTTACCAAAATCAGAAGATGGAAAAGTAGATTTTACTAAAGATTTTTTTGCAAAACCTGCTCATCTTACTGTAAGTGGACAATTAGATGCTGAAAACTATGCATTTGCTTTCAGAAATGTATATACTTTTGGTCCTACTTTTAGAGCTGAAAATTCTAATACTGTAAAACATGCCGCTGAGTTTTGGATGATAGAACCTGAAATATGTTTTGCTGATTTAAATGATGATATGAATTTAGCTGAAGATATGATTAAATATATTATTTCTTATGTATTAGAAAATCTTCCTGAGGAGATGGAATTTTTTGATAAAATGATTGCTCCTGGATTATTAGATAGACTACATAATGTTTTAAATTCTGATTTTGGTCGCATTACATATACAGATGCAATAAAAGAATTAGAAAAGGTAAATGATAAATTTGAATATAAAGTTTCTTGGGGTACAGATATTCAAACAGAACATGAAAGATATTTAAGCGAAGTAGTTTTTGGAAAACCTGTTTTTGTTACAGATTATCCAAAAGATATTAAAGCTTTTTATATGAAGTTAAATGATGATGGAAAAACTGTTGCTGCTACTGACCTACTTGTTCCTGGTATTGGAGAATTAATTGGTGGTAGCCAAAGGGAAGAAAATTATGATAAATTATTATCAAGAATTAAAGAACTTGGATTAAATGAAAAAGACTACTGGTGGTACTTAGATTTACGTAGATTTGGTAGTGCTCCTCATGCTGGCTTTGGTCTTGGTTTTGAGAGAATGATGATGTATTTAACTGGTATGCAAAATATACGTGATGTAATTCCATTCCCTAGAACTCCAAAAAACTGTGAGTTTTAAAATACAATTATTTTTATTTCATATTTTCGTAATAAATAATATATTATAAAAATTTTTGTAAAAAATATATTTTTAGGAAAAGCAATAATTGAATATTGCTTTTCTTCTATATTTTTTACTATAGTATTTTTTAGTGTCGTTTCTATATTTTCTATTTTTCCATTTCTATCTTTTATCCATTTTACTTGTTCTTTGCTAATTTCTTTATCTAAAAATATAACTTTCCAGGAAGTATTCTTTATTTTATCTTCTAATTTTTTTATATTATTTTTTTCTAATATTATTAATATTTTTTCTTTTATATCTTCATATATATTTTTTTGTTCTAATAATTCTTTCATATATTGTAATGAAATTTCTCTTAATTTTGTTAAATTTTCTATGGTAAAAAAATTTTCTAATGCATTTTGTATTTTTTCTATATTATATATTTTCCCCTGTTTTAATCTGTTTAATAGTTCCTCTGGTTCTATATCTATTAATTCTATTGTATGTGCTTTTTTTATATATTTATCTGGTATAGTTTCTTTTACCCTAATATTAGTTACTTTTTTTACTAATTCATTTAAACTTTGAATATGTTGAATATTTAAAGTAGTATATACATCTATACCATTTTTCAAAATAATTTCTATATCTTGATACCTTTTTTCATTTTTTGAATCATGTACATTAGTATGTGCAAATTCATCTATTACTACTATTTCAGGTTTTCTTTCTAATATCTTTTCTACGTTTACTTCTTGTAATACAATGTTTCTGTATTTTACTTGCTTTGTTTGCAAAATTTCCATACCTTTTAATAGTTCTATTGTATCTTTTCTTTCATGATTTTCAATATATCCTATAACAATATCTTTTCCCTCTTCTTTTTTAGTTCTTGCTATATCTAACATATGATATGTTTTTCCTACACCTGCACAATATCCTAAAAATATTTTTAACTTTCCCCTTTTTTCTTCTGGCAAATTTTCTAACATTTCTTCTGGTAAAATATCTTTCACAATAAAATTCCCTTCATTTTATTTATTTTGCATTTCATCTAACATAATATTTAATTGTAATACATTAATCTCTTCTGGCATATTATTTATAATTTCTTGTAACTTGCTAATTTCAATATTTCGTGCCTTTGCAATTCTTTCTACTTGATATAGTGCTGATTCTTTTGAAATATCTGGATCTAAACCACTTCCTGAAGCTGTTAATAATTCTATTGGAACTTGTTTTTCATTATTAGAAGTTTCTTTCCATTTTTTTCTTCTTTCTTCTATTATTTTTTTGTATTCTTCTGAATAAATAGATACATTACTTGCTCCGCTTTTTTCATAATTTGTTGCAGATGGTCTTCCCAAAAAATATTTTTCTTGAGTAAAGGCTTGGCCTACATAATATAAGCCTACTTCTTTTCCATTTACACTTACTTTTGTTCCATTTGCTTGTTTAGGAAATATCAATTGAGCAATTACTGTAATTAGCATTGGATATATTATTCCACATATTATTGTTAAAAATATTACAAATACTAATGAATTGATAATTTTACTTTTCATTATATAAATAAGCCTCCTATTAATATATCTATTAGTTTTATACCTATAAATGGTGCTATTATTCCTCCTATTCCATAAATTAATAAGTTTTTCTTTAATGTTTTTTCTATATCTATTTCTTTATATTTAACACCTTTCATTGCAATTGGTATTAATAAAATTATAATTAAGCAATTAAATATAACAGCTGATAAAATTGCACTTTCTGGTGTTGTTAATTTCATAATATTAAATATTGCAAGGTTTGGATAAATTATTGATAATAAAGATGGAATTATAGCAAAATATTTTGCTATATCATTTGCAATACTAAAAGTTGTTAATGCTCCTCTCGTCATTAATAATTGCTTCCCTATTTTTACTATTTCTATTAATTTTGTTGGATTTGAATCTAAATCTACCATATTACCTGCTTCTTTTGCTGCCGCAGTTCCACTATTCATTGCTACTGCTACATCTGCCGCCGCTAGTGCTGGTGCGTCATTAGTTCCATCTCCTGTCATTGCTACTAAATGTCCTTCTTTTTGATATTTACGTATTAATTTTAGTTTTGCCTCTGGTGTAGCCTCTGCTAAGTAATCGTCAACTCCTGCTTCAAATGATATTGCCTTTGCTGTCATACTATTGTCACCTGTTATCATAACTGTTTTTATTCCCATTCTTCTTAATTCTTCAAATTTCTCTTTTATATTTTCCTTTACTATATCTTTTAATATTACTATTCCATACACCATTTTGTTTGAAGCAACAACAAGAGGTGTTGCACCTTCTCCAGATACTTTGTTTATTATTTCTTCACATTCTTTTGGAAAATCTAAATTATTTTTTCTAACATATTCTTTAATTGCACTTGGTGCACCTTTTCTTATTTCTTCTTGTTTTATATTTATTCCACTCATTTTTGTAGCTGCTGAAAAGTCTACAAATTGTGCATCTAATTCGGCAATATTCTTTGGTCTTATTGCAAATTTATTTTTAGCTAAGATTACTATACTTCTTCCTTCTGGTGTTTCATCTGCAATAGATGCTAAACTTGCTTTTGTTGCTAATTCTTCTTCTGTTACTTCTTTTGTTGGAATAAATGCCGATGCTCTTCTGTTTCCTAGTGTTATTGTTCCTGTTTTATCTAGTAATAAAATATCTACATCTCCTGCTGCTTCAACTGCTTTTCCAGATGTTGCTAACACATTCTTTTTGTTTAATCTGCTCATTCCTGCAATGCCTATACTTGATAATAATGCTCCTATTGTTGTAGGTGCTAAGCATACAAATAAGGCAATTAAAGATACTATTGACACTGTATTTTCCATATTATTTAATTTTATACTAAAAATTTGATATATATATAATGTAATTGTTACTACTATAAAAATTAGAGTTAATGCTTTTAATAGTATTTCTAAGGCAATTTCATTTGGTGTTTTCTGCCTTGAGCTTCCTTCTATCATTTTTATCATTTTATCTAAAAAACTATCTCCTGGTTCTACTAAAATTCGTATTACTAACCAGTCTGATATAACGGTAGTTCCTCCTGTAACACTATTTCTGTCTCCTCCACTTTCTCGTATTACTGGTGCACTTTCTCCGGTTATTACACTTTCATCTACAGATGCAACTCCATATATTACTTCTCCGTCTAATGGAATTTGTTCTTTTGCCCTTACTAATACTATATCTCCTTTTTTTAATTTATTTGATGTTTCTTCATTAAGTTCAATTCCTTCTATACTCTCCTTTCTTTTTATTATTTCTATTTGTTCTTCTTTTAAGATATTAGCAGTTATATCTTTTTTACTTTTCTTTAAGAACTCTGCTCCTGCCTTTCCTCTATTTTCTGCTACACTTTCTGCAAAGTTTGCAAATAACACCGTAAACCATAAAAATATTGTTAATAAAAATATATAGAGTAAATTTTCAGTTTTTGCTGTTAATATTGATATAAAAAAAATTATTGTTGTTAAGATACTACTTATATACACCAAAAACATAACTTGATTTTGTTTTTGAATTTTCCAATTTAATTTAGAAAAAGCCTGTTTTAATATTTGTTTTATTTCTATTTTTTTCATTTAACATCCCTTTCTTTATTTTGTAGAATTTGCTAATCAAGATTTTGCTTTTTATATTAATAAACTCCATTTTTATTATAAATGAGCTAATGGTCCTAAAAAGATAACTGGTAGAAAAGTTAATGCTCCTATTATTATTATCATAATTATTAGCATTATTTGAAATACAGGTTTATACATTTTTAAACTAGTGTTAGAATTAAATACTATTTTCTTTTTAGATAGATTTTCTGAAAGTTTTAATGCACCATACATTGGAATAAATCTTGTAGCTAACATACATATTATTAATGTAATATTTAATAATGTTGTATTTGCTATAAAGCCAGTCATACTACTTCCATTATTTGCTCCTGTTGAAATAAATGTATACATTAATTGTGTGAAGCCATGTGCTGAGTTATCTATTAAGTTTATTGTTTCTGGATATAGCATTGATATTGCTGAAGTTACTAATACACAAAAAGGTGTTGTAAGTAATATAATTAATACCATTTTTATATCATAATTTTCGATTTTTTTACCTAAAAATTCTGGTGCTTTTCCTATCATTAAGCCTGCTATAAAGGTTGTTAATATCATAAATGCAATTAATGTAATAGTTCCTGTTCCTACCCCACCTAATATTACTTCTCCCATTCCCATATTAAGCATCATTATTGCTATTTGTAATGGCTTAAAAGATTCTATAGAAGCATTCATTGAACCATTTGATGTTGCTGTACTTAAGTTTGACCATATACTAGAATTTGTTATTCCGAAATCTAATTTCTTTTCCTTCCATTGAGTTTCCATTAAAAAAGCTCATTCCTAAAATTCCTAATAATAACAAAATTGACATTGATATTAATAAGCTATATCCCTGCTTTTTTTCTTTTATTACCCTTCCTAATAGCAGGATAAGTGATATTGGTAAAATTATAATTGAAATCATCTCTATTGCATTAGATATCTTATTAGGATTTTCTAGTGGACTTGCCGAATTAGTTTTATCATATCCGCCTCCATTTCCGCCTAATTGTTTTATAGCAACTTGGCTTGCAATTGGCCCTAAATTAATTTGCTGGATTGCCTCTTCTAATGTTACTATTTCTTTCTTTTCTTGCATTGTTTGTACTACACCTACACTAACTAAACTAATTGATACTATAGTTGATAATGGTATTAATACATATAATATATTCCTAAAAATATCATGCCAAAAATTACCTATTGTATCTTTTTGTTTGTTTGTTATTCCTCTTAATAATGCAAATAATACACTTATTCCAACTCCTGCTGATGCAAAGTTTTGTACAGTAACTCCTAGCATTTGGCTTCCTATTGATAAATCTTCTGAGCCTTGATAATGTTGCATATTTGTGTTTGTTACAAAACTTACTGCACTATGTAGTGCCGTTGTAAAGTTTAGCCCTTGTTTATTTTCTTTATTAAATGGAAGATATTGTTGAAACATAAAAATAAATAATAATATTAATATTGATACAATTGAAAATATTATTATTGAAATTATATAGTTTTTTGCTGTCATTTCTTCATTTTTTATATGAAAAAAGTTTAAAATTTTATTTTCTAATTTATTTCCTATTTTTCCTTCATATACCATATACAAATATTTACTAATTAATATACTTATTATTATTGCACACAAAAAATAAAAGCCTATGCTTAAAATACTTTCCATAATTTCTCCTTATTTATGGTTATTATTTCCTTTTACATAGACTTTATTCATTTTATATTAATTTTCTTTTCTCATTTTATTTCTTATTTTAGTTATTAATGCTAGTATTCCATTTAATGCTACAAAATTTATTATACTTAACAACATTATGTATATAATTTCTTTTTTTATACTTAGTAATGGTACAATATTAAACCACCAGCTTAGTAGTGTTGAACCTAATACAAATATTACAATTACAACAATACATACTAATACCCTAAAACAAGAAAATGGTAATTTTTTGTGTTCGCTTTTTCTTGATTTTGCCATTGTAATTAATAGTAATATTGCTGAAAATGCTGTGGCTATAACACACAAGCTTGGGTAAATTTCACTATTTATAATTCCATGTGTATGTAACATTGAAATTACAAAAATTCCTGTAATTACTGTTAAAGCTGTTGGAATTGACCTTTTAATTACATTTCGTAAGAAATTTCCTTTTATTCTTTCATTATTAGGTTCTAGTGCTAACACAAATGATGGGAACCCTATTGTGCATACACTAATTAAACTTAATTGAACTGGCATAAATGGATATTCTTGCCCCAATAATATAAACATTATTGCCATTACACTAGAATATATCGTTTTGGTTAAGAATAAAGATGCTGAACGTTCTATATTGTTTATTGTTCGTCTTCCTTCTCCTACTACTTTTGGCATAGAATCAAAGTTAGAATCTAATAATACTAGTTGTGCTACATTTTTTGCAGCATCACTACCATTTGCCATAACTATACTACAGTCAGATTCTTTAAGTGCTAATACATCATTAACACCATCACCGGTCATTGCTACTGTTCTTCCATTTTCTTTTAGAGATTTTATTAATATCTTTTTCTGAATTGGTGTTACTCTACCAAAAATAGTATATTTTACTGCTGCTTCTTTTAACTCTTCTTCTGAAAGTTTTGAAACATCTATATATTTTTCATAATTATCTACTCCAACTAAGCTTGCAATTTTAGATACTGTAATTGGATTATCTCCTGATATTATTTTAATATCTACACCCTGCTTTTTAAAATATTGCAGTGTTTTTTTAGCTTCTTTTCTTATTTTATCTGTAATAAATATAAAACCTATTACTTCTATTTGTTGTGGTAATTCATTTTTACATAATTTTTCATCTGTATGTACTATACACATTACTCTATAATCTTTTGAATATTCTTCTATTTGTTTTTGATATTCAGTGTATTTTTCTTTTAGTATAAATTCTGGTGCTCCCATAATATATGAGCCTTCATTTTCAAATGTAATTCCTGACCATTTTGTTTTAGATGAAAATGGTATTTTTGTATTTGCTTTTAACTTTTTTGTAGGTTCTTTGAAATAATCTCTAATTGCTTCTATAGTTTGATTATTGTCTGTAGAAGCTTTACCTATGTTTGCTAAAATATCACTAACTTCTTGTTTAGTTTTATTTATCGCTACAATATCTTTAACTTCCATTTTGCCTTCTGTTAAAGTTCCTGTTTTATCTAAGCATAGTGTATCTACTCTTGCTAGAGTTTCTATACAATATAATTCTTGTACTAGCACTTTTCTTCTTGATAATCTAATTACACTTACTGCTAATACTGTACTTGTTAATAGAACTAATCCTTCTGGAATCATTCCTATAATTGCTGCTACTGATTTTAATATAGCTTCTTTTATTGTTGTATCTGGTACTTGTAGCTGATTCCAAAATAATATAATTCCTATAGGTATAATTGCAATTGATAAAATACGTATAATTTTATTTAATGAGTACATTATTTCTGATTTTACTTTTTTTACATATTTTGCATCTTTAGAAATTTGTGCTGTATAGTTTTCTTCTCCTACATGTTCTACCCTTGCTATGCACTTTCCACTTACAATAAAACTCCCTGATAGTAACATTTCTCCTTTTGATTTTGTAATAGCATTTGGTTCTCCTGTTATAAAAGATTCGTCTACTTCTACTTCTCCTTCTGCTATAATACTATCTGTTACTATTTGATCTCCTGTATTAAATTCTAAAATATCATCTAACACAATTTCTTCAATTGATATTTCTTGCTTTACACTATCTCTAATTACTTTTGCTTTTGATTGTGCTAATATTGATAATTTATCTATAACTCTTTTTGAATGTATTTCTTGTATTGTACTAATTGCTGTGTTAATAATGGCGATTAACAAAAATGTCATATTTTTATATGACCCTGTTGTAAATATTAAAAAGCCTAGAATTAAGTTTAATATATTAAATAGTGTAATAAAATTTTCCTTAATAATCTGTTTTATTGATTTTGTTGGAACTTCGTGATTATTATTTATTAAATTATTTCTTTTTTGATTTTCTACTTGTTCATTTGTAAGACCTATTTCTATATCTGGATTATATCTTGTTCTTTCCACATTATCTTTCCTTTCAATTTTTCATGATAGGTATTTTAACATAGTTAACATATATTTTCAATAATTCTTACAGTTTTGAAAGTTACAAAGTAATTTTTTAGTTATTGCAAAAAATGCTTTAAGTATAATCTTTGAATAAAATGACGAATGTTTATGGAGAAATTTTAGAAATTCTTTGTGATTTTATGGAAAGAGTTCACTTTAGTGGAAGGGTGCCATAAAATAAATTAGAATTTCTTAAATTTCGTAATAAACCTAAGGAATGTAATGAAAAGATTATACTAAAAGCATTCTATTGAAAACTATTTAAAAATATTATTGTAATTTTGCTATAACTGCTTTTATTTTAATTCCTTGACTTATAAACATTTTTTCATGCTCTGTTTGGATATTTTCCCAAAAGTTTTCTTCACTTTCTAAATCATAGGTCTTTTTTATAATTTCAAAGCCCATATCTTTAAAATAAATTAAACTATCTGAAAATAAT
This sequence comes from uncultured Clostridia bacterium, assembly GCA_963558185.1. Classification (GTDB taxonomy): domain Bacteria; phylum Bacillota; class Clostridia; order TANB77; family CAG-508; genus UMGS1663. The sequence goes on along the minus strand of CAUWFE010000023.1, from coordinate 3,174 downwards.
TCATCATCATCTGTTTTAAAGTATATTTCTCCATCTTCACTTAAAAATTCTTTGTATTTTTCTAATTGCCTTCTATGTGTTAATCTTTTCTTTTTATGTTTTCCTTTAGGCCATGGATTACAAAAATTTATATATATTCTTTGTACATTATCTAGTTTTCCTAACATTAGTAAAATTCTTTCTATATCAAACCTTGTTAAATATACATTATCTATTTCATGGTTTGCTTCTTTATATTTAGCCTCTATATTTCGTTTAGCTAGACCTAACATTGCATCAACCATATCTATTGCTAAGTAATTTATTTGTGGATTTTTTACGGCTAATTGTGCTATAAAGCTACCCTTTCCACATCCTAGTTCTAAATGAAATGGTTGCTGCTTTTCATACAAAGTTTTCCACTTATCTTTGTAATCTTGTGGATTATCTATATAAAATTTGCTTGCTTCTAATTCAGGTCTTGCCCATGGTTTAAATCGTATTCTCATATTTTTCCTTCCTCTTACAATATGTTTATAAAATTTTTTAACATATTCTTTCTTTTATATTTTGTATACATATTTTATATAAAATATTAACATTTTTCAATAATTTTATTAAAATATTTATTACATAAGGTTACCGGATAATTTTTTTATTATTTTTTTGTTAGAATGCCTCGGGATATAAGCTTTGAATGAAATGACGAATGTTTATGGAGAAATTTTAGAAATTCTTTGAGATTTTATGGAAAGAGTCCACTTTAGTGGAAGGGTACCATAAAATAAATTAGAATTTCTTAAATTTTGTAATAAACCTAAGGAATGTAATGAAAAGCTTATATCCCGAGGCATTCATTACAATAATTTACAGAAAATACCCTATTATGAACTATATGTTATTTTTTGCATATAATTCACTTTAGGGTATTTTTTTATTTTTATTATTCTTCTACATATTCATTAAGTGGTTTTACTCTATATTTTAGTTCTGCTAATTTATCTGTGCTAACATATCCTGGTGCTCCATTTATAACATCTGGTATTCTGTTTACTATTGTTGCACAAGTTAATTCTACTGTATTTGGTCTTGATACTACTATTGTTGTATTTGGCTCTCCTTCTATTGTCCATTCGTTTTTATCAAAATCTTCTGGTGCATATACTTTTCCTATACATTGTGATTCTATTGTTATTCCTTCTTTAGTTGTAGTTGTTACTACTGCACTCATTCCTGTTGCATCTCCTGATTTTACAGTCATTCCTAATGTTGAAGATTCAATATCTCCATCATGTGTTTGTGGTACGCATTTTTGAGTTTGAGAAGTTACTGTTAATCCTAATTTTGAGCAAAGCCAGCCATTTACATTCCACATGTATGATGGTGCATATTCTCCACTATTGATTAATTTTTGTCTTTCTTCATCACTTATTCTATCTACAGAAGCAATTTGTTTGTCAAATTCTTCTAATGTAAGTCCTGAACCATGAGCTTGTGCTAAGGCAATTCCATAGTCTTCTACATTATATGATGAACTTCCTTTTATTTTTGTAATTTTATGTGTTGAACCTGCAATAGCTGAGATTAATTCTCCCCAATATATATCTTGATATCCGCTACCTACTATTGTACATCCATTTTCTTTTGCTAATTCATCTATTTTATTAGTTAATGTTGGATTAGAATTAAATGGGAAAAATGCTTCCTCACAAGTAGAAATAGCGTTAATTCCTAATTTTGCACATAGCATAAATGCTTCTTCAATATCTTTGAATAAACTCATTGTAGTTACTATTACTATATCTGGTTTTACTTCTTTTAGTAATTCTTCTGCATTTTTTGCATCTGTAATTGTTACTCCTTTATGTTCTCCTCCCATTACTTTACTTATGTCTTCTCCAATAACTTTTGGATTAACATCAATAGCTCCTACAATTTCGCCTCCTTTTTCATAAACATAGCGCATTGTGTAAACAGCCATTTTTCCTGTACCATATTGTACAACTCTTACTGGTCTTTTCATATGCATCTTCCTTTCTTTTTAATATCTATATAGAGTATACCTATATATCTAAAATTTATACTTTTGTATTCTGCAAGTAGTTTATATGTTTTGATTATTTTTTATGTAAAAGAAATCTTGTTTATATTTGTGGTGGATTTTCAAATATGTTTACAATTGCTTTTACAAAACTTATTATTAAGTCCACAAATATTTTTACTATTATATTTCCTTCATATATGCTCATCATCCAGTCATGTGTAGCTGGAATAACCCATAGAAGTCCAAATATCATTATTATTGCTACTACTATTATTATTAAGTTTAATGTTTTTTTCCATGTCCATTTTTCTTTTATTTTGTAGCCTAAACTTCTTAAATAATCGTAATATGCATTTTCATATTGTTCGTTTATTTGTTTTTGATATTGTTCCTGCTGTTTTCTTACTTGTTTTTCATATCTTTTTTGTTCATATTCTTGCTGTTTTTGTTGTTTTACATATTGGTTATATAGATTTTCATTTATGAAATTTGGGTCGTAATTTTGGTTGTATGTTTGATTATAGTTTTGAGTATATGTTTGCTTACTATTTTGACCATAATTTTGATTATATACCTGATTGTTATTATGTGTATAAGCTTGGTTATATGCTTGTTTATTTGCTGATGTTTGCTGATTAATTTTTCGTTGTAATTCAAGTTCTTGTTCTTTTGCTAATTCTTTGTCATAATCTGCTCTTTTTATATCATTACTTAATATTTCATATGCTTCGTTTATTTCTTGCATTTTTCTTTTTGATGCTTCTTTGTTTTGCTCTTCTTGCAAGTCTGGATGATATTTTTTTGCTAATACTTTATATGCTTTTTCTATAATTTCTTTAGAAGCTTTTTCATTTACTTCTAATATTTCATAATATTTTTTCATAATTTCCCTTCTATTTTCATAAATGAGCTTTGTTTATTATGTATTGATTTTTGAATATAATATACCATAATTTGCAATTCGTCAAATATTTTTTGAATTTTGTTACATTTTTAATATGTAATAGTTTCCCATGTTCTTTCTAAGTGTTTCATTGCATTTTGTATATCTATACCATTCTATATATTCTTCTTTTTTAGGTTAAATATTATTATTTCTTTTCTATAGCCTTTTCCTTTTTTACTTAGGTTATGTGCTTTCATTAAGTTTT
>CAUWFE010000022.1:0-23957 GCA_963558185.1 uncultured Clostridia bacterium | reverse complement strand
ATTTTGCATTCTTAAATTCAAAAAAAATTACATTCATATATTGACATTAACATTCGTTGGTATATTTGGTGTGCCCAATTTTTTAACTTTGTAAATTTATGTGATTTGGGGTTAATTTTTGTGGGTTGTGTGCCCATTTTGAGCCCAATTATTTTAATAAATTTATGGAGGTTTTGATTATGAATAAAAAACGTTTTTGTTGTCTTAATAATATGAATAAAGATGATAATGATGATGAATTATTACAAGATTGGATGGAATTTAGATTTGAAAAATTAGAAAGTAATTTGACTGATGAAGATAGAAAACATTCTCTTAAGTATGATACTTTTTGCGAGAAAATTCTTGATGTTATTCCAGACAAGGATTCTGATTATGTTTCTGATATTTTTGATGATTTTAGAGAGGAACTATTAAATTATTCTATTTATTGGAATGAGAAGTATTATAAAGCTGGTCTTTGTGATATTGTTAAATTATTCATAGCTAAATAGGAAAGGCGAGTATTCTCGCCTTTAATTTTTAATATATTTTACTTTTCACACTTTTTTATTTTAATTATTTCTCTTTCTAGTTTTTTAAACATCCAATTGGAACTACATATACTCCATCTTCTCTTCTATATGCATATTTTCCTGTTGCTGTAAGCACAAGTAAAAATGACGGATTCTTCATTTTAGTTACATCTATTCTTGATTCCAATTTTTTTAATGTATCTGCTCCCTCATTTATTAAACTATCTCCACCTAATTTCATTTCTATTAAACCATAAGAACCATCTCTTAAATGAATAACAGCATCACATTCTAAATCATTTGCATCTCTATAATGATAAACTTTTCCTTTTATGCTTTCTGCATAAACTCTTAAATCTCTTATACATAATGTTTCAAATAATAATCCAAATGTATTCAAATCATTTATTAAATCTTTTGGTCCTATTCCTAATGAAGCAACAGCTATAGATGGATCAATAAAATATCTTGTATCAGATGTTCTTATTGCAGTTTTGCTTCTTAAATTTGGATTCCAAGCTGGTGATTCTTCTACTACAAATATCTTTTTTAATGCATTTATATATGACAATACAGTATCTGTATCCAGAGAAGTAGAATCATTAGCAATCATATCACTTCTTAATGTATCATTTGATGCTTGAGTTCCCATGTTTCTTGCATATGACCTCATAAGATTTTTTACTCTTTCTGGGTTTCTAGAAATGCCATCTGCTTCTGAAATATCTCTGTTAACAACAGCATCATAGTAATCATATGCTTGTTCAAGAGCTATTTCTTCTTCCATAAAAATTGCTCTTGGCCATCCACCCCTACATACTAAGTAAGCCATTTTTTCTAAGTCTATATTATTTATTCCTTCTATCTTTTTTGTTCCATCAAATAAATCCATTAAACTAACCTGACCAGTTGATTCGCCTGACTCGTACAAACTCATTGGCCTCATTAATAGCCATGCGAATCGTCCTGTACCACTATGAGTTACATCATCCATTTTCGCTGGAACAGAAGATCCTGTTAAAATAAATTGTCCTTCTGCATTTCTATGATCTATTTCATACCTTATTGCATCCCATAATTTTGGTGCAATTTGCCATTCATCTATTAATCTTGGTACTTCGCCTTGTAAAAGTAAACTTGGATTGATTTCAGCCATTGTTAAATTTTGTTCTTTTTCATCAGGTTTAGCCATATATAATATACTTTTAGAAATTTGTTCAGCAGTTGTTGTTTTTCCACACCACTTTGGTCCTTGTATTAAAACAGCTCCTTTTCCTTTTAATTTTTTTTCTAAAATCTCATCAACAATTCTGTTTTTATAATCTTGCATGACTCTAATTCCTCCTTTACTTTATTATATTATACCATTTATTTTAAAATTATACAATGTTTTTCGGTTATTTGTGTAATTATTTTTCGGTTGTTTGTAGTTTTTTATTTCGGTTAATTGTTGATTTTTTGTTTCAAATATTTGTGACATTTCGCTTCAATGATTTGTGATTTGTTTTTTGTATTATATTTTATAGTAATTTGTCTTTTGACAATAAAAATTTTTTAAAAATCAATTAAACTATCTTAGCGATAATCATTTTGAATATTACTTATTAGAATAATAAATATTATAGAATTAATCTTAGTTATTATAATTTTATTCGGTAAATAATAATTCAAAATTTAATTATGCATTATTTACTATTTTTAAATTTATATTACTTTTCGACTATTAGAAAAGATGAGTCAATTCTCATCTCCTATTTTAATATTTTTAATATTATTGCAATAATACCATCTTCAAATTCTTCTAAAATTTCTTTTGATATTTTTACTGATGCTTTTCCATTTTTACTTGGATGTGAAACTGGATTAAAATTTCTTCTATCATAAAATTTTCTTATTAATATCTCCTCTTTATTTCCTATTATATTATTTTTATATAATTTATTTATTATCTTTTCAACACTATCTTGATCGTTTAGTTTAAATTTTTCTTTACAAATTTCATGAAATAAATTGTGAAAATGATTAAATGCTGAATCTAAATTTCCATTTCTTATATTATAAACATACCATTTAAGCTGATTAATTGTAGATTCGTTTATATTTTCTTGTTTTGCTATTTCTACAATCATTTGATTGTACATAGTATTGTTGTCACAAAGTATTTTTCTTGAGTATTTAGAATTTTTGTTAAACTCATAATTTATTTGATTAAAAATTCCTTCGTCTCCTATTATATTTATGAAAGTGTCATTTTTTATAACTTTCTTTAATATTAAAATATATTTTCCATAATTGTCTTTAAACAATTCTTCTCTATTCTCATTAATATATAAATTAAATTCACTATAATCCTCAAAATCTATACCTTGACTAATCATTAATAAAATAATATGTAATAGTCTTTTATCTTTTAAATCCAAATTATTTAAAATATATTCTACTAAAATATCTAAATAAGGATTTGTATTATTATCATTTATAAAAAATAATGCAATTAAAATATTCATTTGACTCACTGTTAATTCTATATCTAGTTTACTTAGTATTTCTCTTATTTTCATTTTCATTTCTGGTTTTTTTAAATAATTTTTTATACTTTCATCAAAAACTATTTTTAATTTTTCCTTATCTTTATCTGTAATTTTAAATTCAAAAGTATCTTCATCTGTAAATTTATATTTTTTGACAACTTCCAGCATGTCATTTATTTTCTTTTCTATTTCTTCATTCTTTGTATTATTGCTATTTCTATTATTTACATTTGAAACTTTCTTAGTATTATTTTCTATAAATTCTTTTCTAACATCTTTATTATGCATAAGTGCATATTCTGTCTTTTTTTCATTTATTCTTAACAGTAATTCATTGTTTAAAAATAAAGATAGTTCTTGTTCTAATTTAGATAATTCCTTAAATATTTCTTTGTTTGCTAGATTATTTTTATTTTTAAAAATTATCATAGTATCATCTACGTATCTAATCATTGCTTTATACTCTAAATCATACTTACTACAAATATCAGTAATATTAAAATCTAATGGCAAAAGGTATAATAATCCATATAAATCTGATACACAATTTACTTTTCCTTGAGGAATTCCCTGCTTTTTATTCATAAGTGATTCAAAATAAAACAATAAGGTATCTCTTGCTTTTTCATCAATATCATAGATAGCTAGTTTTGATTCCAATCCTAACTCTTTTAATAAATTTATTAATTTTTCGTGCTTCATTGTATCAAAATAATTACTTATATCTATTTTTAAAATTATATCTCCTTCTTCTACAATTTCTTTCATTTTATCTGTAAATTTTGTATATTGTTTAGCATATTCATTTTGAGATTTCCATCCATTATTACTATTAATAAATCTAGTTGGTGAAAAATGAAAAACATTTCTATTTTCAAATTTAACTTTATTTAAAAAATCATTACATACATCTACAAATAATAACCCCACCGCATTATACAAAATCATAGACATCATTGTAAAAAATTTGTATTCTCTTAATCCATTAACATTTTTAGGAATAGAAACTGTATCTGATGAAAATAAATATGGTATAGAATAAAAGAGTTCTGATTTTATATATTTTTTATAATACACTCTTATATTATTTTCTGTTATTGATTGAAATGCATTCTTTAATAACATTAAATTTATGTCTGTTATAAATTCTTTTTCTGAATACTTTTTACATATCTTATATGCATTTACAAATAGTTCTTCTGTTATTACATCTGATATTTTTTTCATAAAAACTCCCTCTATTTATTATCTTTTTTATTAATTCAAAGTATTTCATTATCTTTTTCAGGAATTATTTTCCCGTTTTCATATTTACATTTATCCTCATAATTACAATTAAATAAATCTTTGTAGTAAATATCTGTATTAGTTATATATGTATTATTTGAAACTTCTTTACATTTAATATTGTAATAATGAAAAGAGTTAAATAAAATAAAAATACTCTCTCCTGTTGCAATAGATTTACGCTTTACTAATTTATTAAGCATAACATTGCTTCTCTCTTTTTTTAAAATTTTCTCACCATTCCTAATCCCCTCAAATCTATCATACTCTATTGTAAAATTACTCTGATTCACATCGATTATTGCTACACTAGCTCCAGTATTTTTTATTTCAAGTGTTAGATATTCATTTGCATTTTCTACTCCGTCTAATACAAAATTATTATAAATAAACAATGTTCTATTTAAATCATCCAAGTTATTATCCAAAAAATTTTTATCTAATACTGTCCAGTTTACTTCCAAATATGGCCTTTGAGATCTTCTTAAAATTTCATTATTATCTTTTCTATCCATTTTTGTAATAAATAATAGAAAAATTGCACTAACTATTGTTCCGGCATAAGTTCCAATAAATGAAAGCCAGTCATATTTTTCTGTTAAATTACTTATATATGGAAATAAAATATGTCCTAAATTTGCTAAATCAATTATAAAAATCACTATAGGAATTAAAAATATCATCCATAATATTTGGGATTTTTCTCTTTCTTCGTTATATTGTTTTTTTGTCTCATAGTTGTTCTCCTTTTATGTTACATTTTTAATTTTCATAATTTTATCCTTCTTCACGCTAAATTTATTCATTACTTGTTATCTTGTTATTTCTGAATACATTAATTGATTTACCTTCTTTAGTTTTCCAGGTTAACCATCCATTATTAGCACTTCCAAGAACAACCCAACCTGCTGTACTAGGAGAATTACATTCAACATCTCTCATCAATATTCCATTTTCTATTATTGCCGTTCTTCTTGATTCTGGCATCCAATCTTTATCACAAGGAAGACATCTACTACCTTTTAATACAATGAATTTACCATTATCAACTTTCATAGTTGCTTTTGCAGTTTGATTCCCATTACTTTTTTGAGAAATATAATATTCTCCATCAGGAACTAAAGATTTATTAGGATTATGTATGTTTTCTTGAATCTCATCTGTCGCTGTATTAAAGGATTCTTCTTTGCTTATTGACTTTGGAAAAATTTGTGTTCCCTCTAGTGATGAAAGTAATTGAACAACTAAATCTACATTTACAGCAAATAATTCTGTATTTTCTATATTGCTTTTTCTAAAAATCTCTTGTATAAGCGTTTCTTTTTCATCATAATCTTCTACTTCTATAGCAAATCTTCTTTTTAATCCTACAATTTGAACATAACCATTATGCTCCAAATTATACATACGTTGTTCGAAATTTTCTTTCCTTGTCTTTCCTATTTTTACAAGTCCATCCACTATAGTCGTCATACAATAAATTACTCCTCTTGCCATTTATATTCCTCCTCTTATTTATGCCAATTTTTCAGCATTCTCATTTATTTCTTCAATATCCTCTCGAATCTCTTTAAATAAATCTACATTATTTTCAAAAAGCTCATATACTTGTCCAACAGTATTAAAAGGTTGTTCTGTTAATTTTTCCATTTCTATAGTTCCGTTTTTTACAACATAATCTACTAGTAATTTCACAAATTGTATTTGTTTCATATTCAATCTATTTTCATTTATGTATTTGTAAAAAATATCATTTGCAACGCTTTTATCAAGTCCAACTATATTTCTTACTGCTTTTATTACATTTGTATCTCCAAATGTTTCTGCATATTCTTTGTTGCTTCCTAATTCTTCGAATAGTATTTTTTCTAAATTTTCTTTTTCTAATTCTGTCAATCTTATATTATGTCTTATTTTCCATATAATACTGTTTTCTAAATTACCTGTTAAGAATTTTTCTAGTTTCTTTCTGTAATTTGTAAAGTTATTTCCTGTACTTACATATACATATTCTTCATCAATATCATTTAAAGTATCTTCTATATCAATATATACTGGCGGTCTATTGTAAGGATCTATAAATTGTATTAGGTCTCTTAATTCTTTTCTAATTTCTTCTACTTTCCAGAAATCGGCTTCTTTCAAATAATCTGTTTCTGCTACTTTTAAAATCAATTCTTGTTTTTCTTTTACTTGTGGTACTGTTCCTAATTTTTCTAATTCAGATACTGTATCTATTATTGCATTCTCACATCTACTAGTTTTTTCTGTTCTAATTCTTTTTACTTGTAATTGATATAATAAATTGTCAAATCTTTTAGCAGATTCATTCTCATCTGATGCTATAAATAATGGAATTAAATTTTCTTTTATATCAGCTAAATCTATTGTAGATATATATATCCAATTATCTTTTTTAGAAAACTGTTCACTATAATGTACTTTTGCTTTTACTAAGAAACTTTCTTTATTTAGTTTGTTTATTTCTTCAATAAATTCTTCTATCAATTCTTCTCTATAATTTTTAAATGACTCATCACTTTGGTATTTCAAATTTTGTAATTCTACGATTAAATCTAGCTTATATCCATATATTCTTTCTGTTAAACTTATTTGTGTGTTTGCCTCTATACCTTTTGGGTTTTCAGAGAAGAAGTCAAAATTCTTACAATAGTCAAATATGTAAAATTCTTTTTTATCTTGTCCTATTCCAAATAAATCTTTACAAAGTCTTGTTCCTCTACCAATCATTTGCCAGAATTTTATTTTTGATTTTACTGGTTTGAAAAATACTAAATTTAATATTTCTGGCACATCAACACCTGTATCTAACATATCAACAGATACTGCTATTTGAGGGAAATCATCTTTTATACTAAAATGTTCTATTAAGTTTTCATTATACTTAACCTGATTATCTATTAATTTTGCAAATTCACCTTTATACTCTGGATATAACTCATTAAATATTTCTACTATTCTTTCTGCATGTTTGTGATTTCTTGCAAATATAATAGTTTTTCCTAATTTATCTCCACCTTCTACTTTCAGTCCTTTTTCCATTAAAAGTTCTAACAATTTTTTTATGGTATCCCTATTAAATAACCAACTATTGATTGCTGTAGCATCTATTTCTTCTGGTATATTATCTTCATCATCTGCAAAGGTATTTTCATATTCTTCTTTTTCTTCAGCACTTAATTCATTATATTTAATTCCTCTATCCATAAAATCTGTACTTGTTTTTATAGTATGATAATCTACTAAATATCCTTCTTTTACTGCTCTTTCATATTCATAAGCAAATGTAGGTACATCATTTTCTATTTCAAAAAATCTATATGTATTTCTATCTACATCATTTCTTGGAGTTGCTGTTAATCCTACTACTAAACCATCAAAATAGTCAAATATTGCTTGATATTTTTTATATATACTTCTATGAGCTTCATCTACTATAATTAAATCAAAATGTCCTGGAGTAAATAATTTATTTCCTGTTTTACTTTTGGTATTATCTATTACATTTATCATTGTTTGATATGTTGAAAATACAATTCTCGAGTCTTCTGGATTATCTACCGTACTTAATAAATTACAGCAAGACATATTAGGCAATAACTTTGTAAAATTATTTTTAGCTTGCTTTACTAAAACTGTTCTATCTGCTAAAAATAAGACATTTTTAATCCATTCTTTATCAGTTAATACATCTACTATTGAAATTGCTGTTCTTGTTTTTCCTGTTCCTGTAGCCATTACTAATAATGCTTTTCTATGTCCTTCTTCAAAAGTTTCACAAACACTTTTTATTGCTTCTAATTGATATTCTCTATTTGTTATTTTGTCATCTACAAATATATGCTCTAAACTTTGTTTACTACTTCTTCTATTTATTAATAATTGTAATTCATCTTGTGTGTAAAATCCTGCTACTTTTCTTGGTGGATAATTTACATCATCCCACATATATATTTCAAATCCATTTGTGTAATATATAACTGGTCTTTGATGATATTCTTGTTCAATACAATCTGCATATAACTTTGCTTGATTTTGTCCAACTTTTGGATCTACACTTGTCCTTTTTGCTTCAACAACTGCTAATGGTAGTCCATTTTTACCAAATAATACATAATCTGCATATCCTACATTTTGATTATTTGGCATACCTTGTAATTTTAATTCTTCTTGTATATTTGTTTCAAAATCCCAACCAGCAAGTTTTAATTCTAAATCAATATATTTTTTTCTTGTTTCATATTCTGATATATCTTTAACCTTAAATGCATAATTTTGCTTTTTGTTCTCTCTTGTTTGAGTTAGTTTCTTTCTTAATTCTTCATTTTCTTTTCTTGTTTCTTCTAATTTTTTGTCCTTTGCTTCTAACTCTTGATATAAAGTTTCTCTTTCTTTTACTGCTAATAAATTTACAGTTTGTTTAGGCAAAATATTTTCGTCAAATTCTTTTTCTTCAAAATTATCTGAATAACAATATGCTATCCAACAAGTAAAATTATATAAATATCTCAAAGAAAGTATTGCTTCTTCTCTTGATATTTTTTTATTATTATGTACTGCAAAATTTCCTAATTTTATAACATATTCAATTTGTTTTAATAATTTTTCATCTATTATATTTTTAAATGTTATATCATGTACTAATGCTGATAAGTTATCATTGTATGGAATTCTTAAATCATTATCATTTGCATATAACCATTTTACTGCTAATTCTAATGCTCTTCTACTTAATATGCTACATGTTACTGTGTTTAATCCTATTCCATTTTCTGCTTCACAACATGCTTCTGAAAAATTATTAAATATTTTACTTTGTTTTAAAAAATCAAAATTTGACATATTTTACTCCCTACTTATTTTATTTGTTAATCAACTATTTTTACTATATTACTTATATAACATATTTGTTTCAGAATATAACTATTTATTTCTACTATATCATCAAAATTTTCTATATCTAATTGCTCACACCATTTATGTATAATTTCATTTATATTAATATTATTTATTATTCCATCTTTTTTGTTATAATGATTTGTGTTCCTAAACTTCTTAATCTTTTCAAACATTTCTTTATAATCATTATAATTTGAATCAAGAGTTTCTAAATCTCTTATAATTTCTCTATATTTTATACTTATCATTTTACTATAACTATAAAAACTACAATAATCTATATTTGAAAAATCTATGTGTGAAGCCCAAAATCTTATTATAAATATATCATTTAATATCAATAATCTTTTATAAAGTTCTACTTCTTTAATATTATTTTTTTTAGTTAATTCTATAATACTATTATCTTCAAAAATAATTTTCAAATTTTTTTCTACTTTAAAAAAATTCAAATTTGTATCTAGGTTTATTTTTATATACTTTTCAAATGCTTCTATCAATATTCTTGTTAGGCTAGACACTTTTTCTGATATATCTCTAAATTCTTCACCTTTCATCTCATTTATATTAAATTGCCTAACAAGCATATGATAAATTATTAAGTTCGAGCTTATAACTTCTTTTTCATATTTAAATAAACTAATATCTCTGTTAGACATAAATTGTTTATGTATATCTATAAGAATTTTTTTATTTTGTGCATTTGTTTTTTTTCTTATCATATAATTTTGTTTGGTTTCGGATATTTTTTATTAACTCTAATATTTTTAATGGTACTATCTCATGATTATAATCTTTTTTAAAAAACTTATTAACTTCAAAATTTACCATTGCGGCATATCTTATTATATCTGTTACAAGTATAATTTTTAAATTCTCATTTATTTTTGTATTAACTAAATAATACATTAAATTATAATAAAATTTCAAATCCGAAATCATATTAATTATAGCTAAATCCATGTACTAAAAATCTCCATTAATTATTTTTTAATCATTATTTATTACGCATATATTGCAAAAACTCACTCCCCAATTCGTTAACTTACTTATTCCTTTTTGTATTTTACATTTTTCTTTTCCTGTACCTCTAAAAATCTCTGGGATATTCTCTAGTCCTTTTATTTCTTTATGATTTATTAACTCATCATATATACTATCATCTGTGAAATAATTCATTGTCGTTGATTCAATTAATCCCAATCTCTCTAAATTGTCAAAATATTTTTGTATATCGTAAGGATATTCGCATTTTGACTTTTCTCCTATATTAGAAAACTTTTTAATAATATCTATACCATGACCCTTTTCATTTTCACATCTAACTCCTATTATAGGAATTTGCTTCAATTTATAAAATTCTTTTAAAATCTTTGCTTCATCAGATGATAATTGCTTTATTATTTCAGAAAAACCTGGATGTACTCTGTTTTTTGTATTTTTGTTCATCGAACTTGCTAATAAATTAGCATACATATTTCTCAATTGATTACTATCCATACAATAACTTATATATTGAAGTGTTGGAACTGCAATATATGGTTCTGGTGTCAAAATATCTTCTGGCTTCACATTTTTTAATTTTTTTTCTAATATTTTTTCTGTTTCTTTTAAATTATATTCTCTAGCTAATATCCATTTTTCTATTGGTAATAAAGCTGCTTTAATAGCTCTCGGAATCAAACCTACTGCTTGACCTGATGGATTTAAAACTGGCTTTCCTACATCCTCATACATGTCTTTTGCGATTTCTTTTCCAACTTCTTTTATAATCTCTCCTGTTTGTTCATCCATGTTTATCTCCTCCAAAATATTTATTCATTAAACTCTCTTGTAATTCTTCTGCTTCTTTTAAACTTTTTTCTATCACTAACTTCTGTTTATCTATTTGTTTTACAAATTTAGCAAACTCATTCTGTTTTTCTATTGGTGGAACTATAATATTAAAATTCTTTATTTCTATTAAATGCAAGTCCGGCACTCCAATTCCTTTTATACATTTATCTGCTTGTAATTTTACATAGGGTTGCCTCATTGTATAATTTAAAAATATTGGATTTATTAACTCTTTTTTAGGTTTTATGAGACATACACTTACATATAAAGTAAACTTATTATTCGTATTTACTATTACAGATCTACCATAAGTTGCACCAACTTTAGTATAAAGGATGTCATCTTTTTCTGGATTACATCTTTTATTAAATTTATAAGCATCCTCTTCACTTACAAATTTACAACCGTCAAATATCAGTTCTCCTGTTGTAATATTAACCACAGAAATAAAAGGAATTCCTTTTTCTGAATAATTTGGTTTTTTATGTTCCCCGTCAGTAATCAAATTTGTTAATTCACTTAGTTTATAGACTTTATATTTAGTATTTTTTAAATTTCCAAACATCTCTACAAACTTAGATTTAATAAGTTCATCTAATTCTTCTATTTGTTTTTTTCTTAAATATATTATTTCTTGAACTTTATCTAATTTGTTTACTATTTCTATTTGTTCTTTTAAATTTATTTTGGGAATTTCTATATTACTCATTGTTTTTTTATTAATAAATTTAACTGTTCCACCTGTTAAAAACTTATTATAATAATTATTTCTATATAAGTAATTAAAATAAAAATTTAAATATTTAGAATTTATTTTATTTTGATTTACTTTTATCAAAAAAATATTCCAAGCAATTAAAAACTCTTTAATTTCGTCTATAACAATAGATTTTCCAATTGTACCTATATTAGCTATTAATATATCATTTTTATTAGGCTGATATTTTTCTTTATAAAACATGTATTTATCTCTGTCTATATACCTAACATCATCTGTATCTAAAATGCCTTTAGTTATATTCTTAGATTGAATAATAGGATACCCCTTTTCACAATACTGTATTTTATCTGCAACAGTATTTATTCCTTGATGCATATCAATACATACATCACCTAATCTTAGCTTTTCCATTATAACATTCCCTCCAACTCTTTCAATTTTTGTTGGATTTCATCTTCCATATCAATTACTCTTTTTAAAATAACTTCTGGCTTTTCATATTCTTTCTTTTCAAGAACTATTTCTTTATATTTATTAATAGATAAATCATAATCATTTTCTACTATTTCTTCTTTTGTTACAAAGAATGATTTTTCTGTTCTGCTTCTTGCTTGTTCTTCTTCTGATTCTCTATTATTAAATCTTTTTATAATATCTGGAATATCATTTTCTTTTACAGGTTGTCTTTGGTCATCTAAGCTAAATCCATCTGCTGTCATATCATAAAACCAAACTTTATCCGTTCCTCCTTGTGTTGTTTTTGTAAATATCATTATCGCTGTTGAAACTCCTGCATAAGGTTTAAATACTCCACTTGGCATTGAAATAATTGCTTCTAATTTATGATTTTCTATTATTTCTTTTCTAATTGCTTTATGAGCATTTGAACTTCCAAATAGAACTCCATCTGGTACTATTGAAGCACATCTTCCTCCAATTCTTAATATTCTTAAAAATAGTGTTAAAAATAATAATTCTGTTTTTTTAGTTTTGGTTATTGCTAATAAATCTTTTGATGTTCTTTCTGCATCTATTGAACCTTTAAAAGGTGGATTGGCTAAAACTAATGTATATTTTCCATTGTCTTCATTATCTTCTGATAGAGAATCTTTATATGTAATATTAGGATTTTCTATACCATGTTGCATTAAATTCATTGCTCCAATTCTAAGCATTGTTCTATCCATATCAAATCCATAAAACATTGTATTATTAAAATGTTCCAATAAATTTTTTTGTAAAAATAAATCCCCTTTATTTTCTCTTAAATATTCCCCTGCGGCCACTAAAAATCCTGCTGTACCACATGCTGGATCTACTATTACATCTTCTGGTGTTGGTTTCATTAATTCTACCATCATTTTTATAATGTGTCTTGGTGTTCTAAATTGCCCATTCACACCTGCTTGGCTTAATTTAGATAATAAATATTCATATACATCACCTTTGGTATCTTTATCTTTCATTTCTAGCTTCTCCATTGCTGTTACAACTTTTTGTAACATAATTGGTGTTGGTATTATAAATATTGCATCTTCCATATATTTTGCATAAGCAGATTCTTTGTCTTTTCCTAAATTTTTAATAAAAGGAAATACTTCTTCTTGCATTATCTTAAACATTTTCTCTGCTGGGTAATCTTTAAATTTACTCCATCTACAATTTTGATGTTCTTTATCAAATATTCTTTTACTTGTTATTCCTAACATAACATCATTTTTTTCGTGTGCTATTTCTATATCATCTAATCCTTTTATAAATAAAAGGTATGTTATTTGTTCTATCACTGTTAGTGGGTTTGTTACTCCACCTTCCCAAAAATTGTTCCACATTCTATCTATTATACTTTTTATTGCACTATCCATTTTTATTCCTCCAATTGTTTCTATATACTTTATACCATAAAACGACTTTTTTCTCAATGATTCTGTGTTATTTTTTCCATTTTCTTCTATTGTTCCATCAGACAAATCACTTCAACTTTATCTTCCAAAAAATTTCTAACCTCCTCTATGCAAATTTCATTGCAAACAACCTTGCAATTAATATCACCATGAATACTACTATCTACCATATAATTAATCCAATCCATAATACTAAAATCAGCAAAAGGCATTGGAAAAATATATGTACATAAATCATCTTCCTTTTTGCAATACATTTCATATATATAACCATTAACTCTATCAATATCTTCTCCAAATATATC
Source organism: uncultured Clostridia bacterium (assembly GCA_963558185.1). Taxonomy (GTDB): domain Bacteria; phylum Bacillota; class Clostridia; order TANB77; family CAG-508; genus UMGS1663. The sequence goes on along the minus strand of CAUWFE010000022.1, from coordinate 9,938 downwards.
AACTATTCTATTCTTCATATAATCTTTATCTTTTATATTTTTAAAAATATTCCATATTTCTTTTTGGTATAAAATTGTATAATTTTCTCTATAACCTAGACTTGTAAATTTTGGATGCTTTAGGAGCCATTTATCTTCTATAAATATCATTGTACCTCTAAAAATATTTTTATTTCTATCTACTTCTTTATCTATATACTTTAATTCTCTTGGTGTAATTTCTCTATGTAGAAAATAAACTATGTAAGACCTATTATAATAATCTTCATCACTTTCTCCACAATGTCTTTTTTCTCTTGACATGACACCTATAAATCTATTACCTCTTTTAGTGAAAGTATTAATATTACACCTCCAACTTGGCTCAAAGAACCATCCAGCTAATTGTACTTTACAAGATACGTCACTAATTCTTTCCATTCTATTTTTATACGTTTCATTTCTGTTTATATTTCTATACCCTAATCCTGTTTCATTCAAATAACTTTTCCCTTTTCTTCCTAATACAACTTTTCCATATAATCGTTCAATAAACTCACCTTTTGCTAAACTTGCTAATCTATTTTTATAATAGTATTTTGAATCATAAAATAATTTAACATTCTCATTTGTTATAATTCCATATTCTGATAAATACATTATAAAATCAAAATCTCTACTTCTTAAACATATCCTCTTTTCTCTTTCCACTTAAATCACCTCCTACCTTTTTTACATTTTCACCTATCTTCCAACTTACTTTTATGCGACAGAAGACACAAGATTATCATTTTGTGCCTCCTGTCGCCCTCACATGTATTTATATGTTTTTCTGTTACATACTCCCTACCTATGTACAATTTTCAAGTATAAAAAATGTCAGTTTTGCTTTATTTTTAAGTATTTATATATTTGTTAAAAAGTGTGATTTTTTGAAAGTACAAAAAGTGTGACTAGTCGGATATTTTGAAATTAATAAATAATCACACTTTTTCAAAATATTCTTTTGGATTTATATTGCAAATTTTTAAAATATTTCTTCTGTCTCCAATAAATATTTTTATATAATTTTCTTTGTCATTAATACCTTCTAACATATAACTTACATATTTAATATTATCATCTGTAATAAGTCCACCATAAACAAATCCATTCAAAATATATCTTAAGTCTCTATTATCTATATCCCAATTATTTCTTGGTACACTTACTTGCACTCTAATAATAACTTCTTTATTAGTGAATAATCCTTTGTACTTTTCTCCTATTGCTTGGCAAGTATTCTCTAATCTTTTATTATTATATGGTGTTCTTACTGGTGGCAACAATTCATTAATTCTTATTTTTAAAATTTCATCTGAATATTTACTCTCATATTCACTTATTCCATCTTCTTTACCTGGCAATGGTGAATCTACTATTAATGGTCTTTTTAGTTTTATACATTTATATATTGCATTTCTAAATTGTTCTGTTTTATATAAAACTTGATAAATATTGTGTTCATTCAAATCATCTTGCTTATATATTTTTGCAACTTCTAAAAACTCATTTAGTCTTTTCCTAAAATTAGTTTTATCATATGTTGCAATTCTCCTTTCTAACATCTTTACCTCCTTACTTAGCTATTTTTCTTTTGCTAGTTTGAAAAACTTAATATTATTGCATCTTGATTTTTAATTCTAAATTTTTTTATAATTCTAAAATAAAGTTAAATAATGAAATCATAATTTTCCAAACTATTCTCAATTTATATCCATCACTATTAAATAGCTACATTATTTTCAATTTTAATATTCTATAATTTTTTCTACTTGCACTCTATTCTATAGCACATATTATATAATCTTGATATTATAGAATTTGGTGTTTCACATACTTTGTTTGGTATGCTTAATCTTTGTTTTAGCTTGTCCATGCCATAATTTGTTGTGATAATATATGGCAATTCATTTAATATTCTTTCATTTATGATTGTAAATAATTTAGATAACAACCAATCATTCATTGGTTCTACTCCTAAATTATCTATAATTAATAAATCTACTTTTGTATATAATTTTGTTAGTTCACTTTCTGTATGATTTGTATAAAATTTAGCATACTTATCTACTAATTCTGTTAATGTTCCAAATATTATTGGCGTATTTTCTTTTAATAATTCATTGCATATCGCCATTGATATATGTGTTTTTCCTGTTCCACTTTTCCCTTCAAATATAATACCATTCTTGAAGTTTTTGAAATCTGATATAAATTTCTCTGCAGCTAATTTCGTTTTCGAATTTTGTTCATTTGTAATAAAATTCTCTAAAGTTTTTTGTTTAAATTGTGCTGTTATAAAATCTGTTCCATAATATTGTTTTATTTTTTTGTTGTATTCTTCTTTTCTAAAATTCTCATATTGTTTCATCAATTCTTCTTGTAGTTTTTCTTTTGCCTTATTTCTTTCTTCTATTGCTTGTTTACAATCACATTTTTCATTTTCTATAAATACATTTATTGTTTTATTTATTGGATTTAATATTCCTCTTGGTTTTAAAACTTTATTACAATATTTACATCTAGTATCTTCAGGTATATTTGCTTTTATTGGATAACCATTTTGTAAGATTTCTTCTATATTATATAAAATCTTTGATTTTTCCATAACTCTGTTTTGCATAAAATTCACCTCCTTCTGTTTCTATTTCTTTTTTTAATTCTTTTTCTCTTTCTGTATCCACATTTTTTCCTATTTTTGTGGATTCTTTTTTATCCTTTATCCCTTTCTCCTGTAAGTTTTGATACTTATTCCAATTTTTAATTTTATAGCCATATTCATCTTGTACTATCATGCTATATTCCTGGAAAATATCTAACGCATTCTCGATACTTTTCTGATTTCTACCCATATGATGTGCTATTGTTTCTATGGTAAAAAACTTGTTTTCACTTATTTTTAAATATCCTCCAGATTCACAATTTGCTGCAATTGCTAAACAATTTATAAAAATTACAATAAGTCTATCTCCATCTTTTTTTCTTTTGATTTGCTTGATTTTTTCGTTGTCAAAAAAATTATTGTACAACTTAAACCAATATCTCTTTCCCCCTTTCATCAGTAATCACCACCTTTTTAATAAAATATTTTTTAATTTTAAAAATCATCAAAACTATATTTTACTTTTTTCTTTGGTTCTTCTAGACTATCTTGAATGTATTTGTCTAGAATTTCTTTTGTAAATAGTGTTTTAGATTCAATTTTGTAATATGGTATTTTCTTTTCTCTAACTAATTTACGAATTAACCAATATGAAATACCCAAATATTGTGCTGCTTCTACTGAATCTAAAACTCTTTTTTCTTTTGTATTTGAATTTAATTTTTCATTATCCATATCTAATCACCTCCTATCTGATTTGTTTAAAACAAAAACATTGTTGTTTTATTTTAAAACATTTTATTTGTATTTTTGTTTTTTGTCAATACATTTTTAAAATATTTTTGTTTTAATTATTTACAAATGCCAATTATTGTTTTATAATATTCTCATAAAAATATATTGGAGTGTTTATGATGAATATAAATTTTAGTGAAAAATTAAAGCAATTAAGAAAAAATAAAGGTATTACACAACAAGCATTAGCAGATGCTATTGGAGAAAAAAGATCAATCATAGCAAATTACGAATCAAATAATTCCACACCAGGATTTGAAGTTTTAAATAAATTATCTAACTTTTTTAATGTACCTGTTGGATATTTAACTGGAAAAAATAATTCTTTAGTTAGTGAATATAGTTTTAAAACTTTAGAAGATTATATCGATATACTATCTAATGAAAAACCGTTATGGTTAAAAATAAAAAATCCCATAAAATATTCTTCTTTTACTGGTAAAGAAGTTTATGGTCCTAATAAAGATTCTAAAATTATATTCTTTAATCCATTGGATGAAAAAGAAAAAAATTCAAGAATATATTTAGAGTTTTTAAATATTAATTCTTATGCAACAGATAGAGAAACTTTTTATAAAACTATTTATAATTTTGCATGTAAATATGGTTTCTTTGGAGAAGTTTATGAATCTACAAATGAAAAGTTTAATGTTTCTTTTCCAATCTTTAAACCATTTGAATTAGGAATATTTGACACAGATTATTATAACCCTTCTTTATTTCAATTTGACCTAAACTTTAAAACAGTTGACTTTCCTGGAAAAGATAGTTTTAATTCAATATTAGAAGAATATAAAATAACAGGGTATTTTGAACCTATATCTTCTTATATAGATTATTTATCAGAAATGCACCGTTTAGTTTATAACTTATCTTGTGATAATAGCTTGTTAGAAAAAACTTTAGAGCAAATTTCTTATAGAACTGGTGGAATTAGAAAACGTTTTGTAAAAACTGATTCAGGTGAAATTGTAGAAAGTATTTCTTATAAATCTTTACTTTCTTTGATGTATTATGAATTGTTTTTGGATATAAAGAATGGTAATATTCCAAATTACTGTTTTGAGTGTAATAAATTTTATTTACCTGACAGTAAGCATAAATGTAAAAAATAATTTTTAAAAATTAGGAGGTAATTTATGATAGGTAATCCAGTTGATTATGATAAAAAATTTAAAGGAGACTTTCCTATATTTCCTGCCAAGTTTGATTCTGAGTTAAAAAGATATTTAAATTTAGTACCAGGAAAAGAAGTTTTAGATTTAGGGATTGGACAAGGTAGAAACTCTATCCCCTTATCTAAATTAGACTTCAAAGTCACCGGTGTAGATTACTCTACTAAATGCTTAGAAATTTGTAAACACTCTTGTCCTAAATTAAATCTAATTCAAAGTGATATAAGAAACTTTAATATAGAAAAAGATAAATATGATTTAATTATTTCAAGATGCGTATTACATTTTTTACATAAAGCTGATAGTTATCAAATTATTAAAAATATTAAAGACAATATTAAATATAAAGGTTTAGTGTATATTCATATATTCTCATTAGAAGATCCAAAATATATTAGACACTCTACATCTAGTGATTTCGAAATACTTGATAATAATATTTTACACAATAAAATCAATGATACATATGTTAGTTTCTTTACAAAAGAAGAAGTTTTAACATTATTCAATGATTTTAAAACAATTCTTATTTCTGAAGAATACTGCTTAGACCAAGGTGGAGAAACTCCTCATTATGCAGGTGTAATAAAATACATTGGTCAAAAAATATAAATAATAACATACTCTAATGGAGGCAATATGCTAAAAATATATAATATAAAAGAAAATCAAGAATTTTTAAGAGAAGTTGCTGAACTTACTCAAAAAAAATGGGGCAGTAAAACAAATTCAGAAGAAGAATTTAGAGCAAAGATAAATAAAAAAATATCTAAAATTATTAATAACTTTAACAACCCTTTATATTGTAAATTAGTTTTATTAGATGATGATATTTTAATAGGCTTTATATCTATATTTCCAACAGATGGAGATGAAAGGAAAGATTTATCACCATGGTATGCCACTATGTATGTAAAAGAAGAATTTAGAGGGCAAGGATATTCTAAAATACTTAATAATGCAATTTTAGAAGAAGCTAGAAAAAGAGGATTTAAGAAATTATATCTAAAAACAGACTTAATTAATTATTACGAAAAATTTGGTGCTATATTTTTAGAAAATTTGAGTAATGGGGAAAAATTGTATTATTTTTCAATCTAAACTTAAAATTGGAGGAAATTTATGTATATAAATAAAGGGAAACGAGATATTTTAATTTTTCCAAAGTTTAAAAATATTAATAAAATACATGAGTTACGAAATAAATATGATCCATTAGCCAATCTAATAGCACCGCATATTACTATAGCTTTTCCTTTTTCAGATAATATATCTAATGAAGAATTAATCAAAAAGTTAACTAATTTGCTCAAAAACTTTAAACCTTTTACTATTGTATTTAAAGGAATATCTTTATCAGAAGACAATTATATATTTCTAAATTGTATAAAAGGTGAGCAAGAAATTATAGAACTGCATAATGAAATTTACAAACAATTGCTACCATCACATTTTAAAAAATCTGTCAAATATGTTCCTCATATTACTTTAGGAAAAGCTAATAATATTGAAAATATAGATTCATTTGATTATGAATTTAAAACAATGGTTGATGAAATTTCAATTGAATTAATTGGAAATCATGAAGAATCAATTATAATAAAAAATATAAAGTTAGGAGGTTATTGATGAATAATATAGAATATTTAGATAAAATTGTAGAAGTAAAAATCGATAGACCTATAGGAAGTAGTCATCCAGATTATCCAGATCATATTTATTTAGTAAATTATGGATATATTCCAAATACAATAAGTGGAGATGGTGAAGAATTAGATTGTTATGTATTAGGGGAATATAAACCATTGAAAGAGTATAAAGGGAAGTGTATTGCAATAATACATAGATTAGATGACAACGATGATAAATTAATTATATCTCCAGAAAATAAAACTTTTACTAATAACGAAATAAAATTACTAACGGATTTTCAAGAAAAATTTTACACAAGTGAAATAATTAGAAATTCAAATTATTTAGAATTTAATAAAAACATACCTGAATTATCTGTCACTAATTTAGAAAATAGTTTAAAATTTTATAAAACTGCTGGATTTAAACTTGAATATGATAGACCAGAAAACAAATTTGCATTTATAAGTTTAGGTGAAATTCAATTTATGCTACAAGAATTTTCTATTACTGATAAATGGAATATTGCCCCTATTGCCTATCCTTTTGGTAATGGAATAAACTTTCAGTTAGAGGTGGATAATATAGGAGACATATATAGCAATTTAAAAAATGCAAATTATGAAATAACTTTTGATATCGAAGAAAATTGGTATAGACAAGATAATAAATTATTAGGTAATAAAGAATTTTTAATACAAGATCCTGATGGATATTTATTAAGATTTTCAGAAGATTTAGGAGAAAGGAAAATTTAATTATGCAAGATTTAGAATATAAGAGGTATGAAGAAATTGGAAATTGGGATTTTTCTGACATAGAATATACTGTAGAACAAGATAGCGATTGGAATTTTTACAAAGAAATATCAAAATATTCTAGTAAAAGTTCATTAATTTTGGATTTAGGTACTGGTGGTGGTGAAAAAGCTTTATCACAAATGCCAGATGCAGGAATGATAATTGCAACTGACTTTTCTCCTAAAATGATTGAGACCGCTAATATAAATAAGAAAAATTATCCTAATAAAAAAATTAAATTTGTAACAATGGATAATCTTAATATGAAATTTCCTAATAATTTATTTGATATTATAACAGCAAGACATACTATTATTGATGCTAATCAAATATATAATTGCTTAGATAATAATGGAATATTAATCATTGAAGGGGTAGACAAATATGATTGCTGGGAACTTAAGACACTCTTCAATAGAGGTCAAGCATTTAATGATAATATTTCAATTAGTCAAAAAGATTACAATGATTTAAAAGAAGCTGGATTTTCTGAAATAAATCTACAAGAAATAGTACAATATGAATATTATAAAACCGAAAATGACTTACTTGCTTTACTTCTTAAAACTCCCATTTTAGATGACTTTTCAGAATTAAATACTTTAAGTAATACTCATAGAAATCAAATTGAAGCAGATTTATTTAACAAATATATTTCTCAACATACTACTGATAAGGGAATAGAATTAAAAAGAGTCCTATATGGAATAGTTGCTAAGAAATAACTAATTGTCAATAAATAAGGAGGTCAATATGGACAAATTTAAAGAAATCAGACCAATTGCTCTAGGTCTTGCTATCAAAAACAATAAGCTATTAGTTTCAGAAGGTTTTGATAAAGTAAAAAACGAAACATTTTACAGATGCTTAGGTGGAGGTATTGAATTTCTAGAAAAGAGCGAAGAAGCTTTAAAACGTGAGTTTTTAGAAGAAATCAATGTTGATATTACAGTTAAAGATTTTTTAGGAATATCAGAAAATATCTTTACATATCAAGGAAAAAAAGCTCATGAATTGATTTTATTTTACTCAATTGAAATATCTGATGAAAATTATCAAGAAGAATATAAAGTAATAGATGATCATGGTGAAACTATTGCTAAATGGATAGATATTAATGAATTTAAAAATAAAAACAAAATACTTTACCCTGAAGAAGTGTTTAAATATATTTAATTAATCTTTATTCCCTACCACATGAAAGGAGGTGATGAAGGTGTGGTAGGAAATATAGAAAAGCGTGGAGAGAATTCTTATAGATTAAGAGTTTCTGCTGGATATACTGATGAAGGCAAAAGAATAATGTACAAAAAACTGTTCAAGCTAAAAATAAAAGCGAAGCTAGAAAAGAATTAGCTCTGTTTATATCTGAAATAGAAACTGGACAAGCACTGTCTGCTAAAAAAATGCGTTTTAGAGATTTTGTTGACTTTTGGATTAACAATTATGCTGTTCCAAATTTATCCCCTAAAACCTATGAAAGATATAAAAGTATGTTAAGAGCAAGAATTCTCCCCTATCTCGGCAATATGTATTTAGACAAAATTCAACCAATGCAATTAATGTATTTATACCAAGAGTTAAGTGAAGCAACTTATATTAGAAAAAATATTAAACATAAGTTATCTTCAAAAACAGTACTAGAACATCACAGATTATTACATTCTATGTTACAACAAGCAGTATATTGGCAAATGATTCCATATAATCCAGCATCAAGAGTACGACCACCTAAAGCCAAAAAGCCAAGTATTAATTTCTATGATGATGTACAAACAATTGCATTAATTAAGGCATTGGAAGGCGAAGAATTAAAATTTCGAGTCATTATTCTTTTAACAATTTTCACAGGATTAAGACGTGGAGAAGTTTTAGGATTAGAATGGCAAGATGTAGATTTAAAAAATTCTTCAATTACAGTAAGACAAGCTAGTCAATATGTTTCTTCTATTGGAATTTATACAAAAGATCCAAAAACAGAAACATCAAACAGGGTTATTAGTATTCCTGATTCAATTACTAAATTATTAAAAGAATACAAAAGAAAACAATCAGAAAAAAGATTAAAATTAGGAGACAAATGGATTAATACTAATCGTTTATTTGTACAATGGGATGGCTCTCCTATGCATCCAGATACAATTACAAAATGGTTTAGGCAGTTCCTAGAAGATAAAAACTTGCCACATATTACATTTCATGGTTTACGCCATACATATGCAACTTTGCTTATTTCACAAGGATTAGATGTTAGAACTGTTAGTAATAGATTAGGACATGCTCAAACATCTACAACATTAAATATCTATGCCCATGCATTTGCGAGAATGGACAGAGAGGCATCGGATAAACTTGATAATCTTCTTTATAGGGAAGATACAAAAAAATATTTTAAAGCCAATTAAAGGCTTATCACATAAATTTATACAAAAAATTGAAAGGAAGAAATTCTATGAAAAATTATAATAATAAAGAAGTAAATCAAGACATAATATTTTCTGCTTAAATACTTTTAATTAATTTCACAATTTAATATTTTATAATTTAAGCAGAAACTTTTTTATTTTATTTCAAATAGAATTTAATCAAATATATTTATAAATATCGAAAATTCAAGGTTTACCAAAAACCTTTTTATATAGATTTGTGCCCAAATGGTGCCCAATTTATTTTATGTAACGTAAAATAGGCAATAATTATCCCCCAGTATAACTGGGGGATTTTCATATCGGCCTATAAGGCCTTGATACTAGCTGACGCTTAAGCGTCCCAGTTTGACAGCTTACGCCACTTCCGCTTGCGTTTCTATTACTTACTACCCTTTAAAAGGGTCTTTATATTCTTTTATTGTCATTTGATGTTAATGATAATATAAGAATGTACAAAAAATCAAATTTAAAAATGTACAAAAAT
>CAUWFE010000021.1:0-25760 GCA_963558185.1 uncultured Clostridia bacterium | reverse complement strand
AAATATTAAAAAATTTTTAATATTTCTATTGACAATTAATAGTTAGTCTTTCAATGTATTTAAGTGTTATTATACTATAAAATACGGAAAAAATCTATTATGGCAAAGAATTTTTTAGGCAAAACATTTTCCTGTTGTAGCTAAAAAAATATTTGACAATACTAAAAAATGATAGTAAAATGTAAATACATAAATGAATAAAAAGGATGATACATATATTATTAATAAGGAAAAACTAAAAATAATTAGAAAAATGAGAGGAAAATATGAAAAAACAGTTAAAAAATAATAAAGGTGTAACATTAATTGCACTGATTGTGATAATTGTAATATTAGCTATTGCAGTAACAGTAGCTTTAAAGATGTTGCTAGAAGAAAAAGAAAGTTCAACAAATTCAGAACAACACAAAAGCGAAATAGTAGAAGCTAAAAATTCAGGAAAAGAATTTACAGAGATCAAAACAGAAGTAACAGATTCAAAAGGAAATAAAGTAGTAATCCCAGGAGGTTTTAAAATAGCAGAAGATTCAGGAGATACAGTTCAGCAAGGAATAGTAATAGAAGATGTATCAGCTTCAAAAGATAAAAATGTAGAAGGAAGCCAATTCGTATGGATACCAGTAGGAATATTTGTAAAAGATGATGGAAGTACAAGTAATGAAATAGTGTTAGGAAGATATACATTTGATGAAACAGATGGAACACCAATATTAGTACAAGAAGCATATACAGAAGAAAATCCAGAAAATTATAAAAGTAAAGTTGAAGTAAATTTTAATGGATATAAATATAAAGAGTTACCAGATTATCAAAAAGGAGTTGCAAGTAGTGAGATAGGTGGATTAAATGCAACAGCCAATGATTTAGCAGGTTTTATTAATAGTGCCAAAACCAATGGAGGATATTATATAGCAAGATATGAAGCTAGTTTTGCAAGTGGAACAAATATAGAAAATTATAAAGCAGCAAGTAAGAAATCAAAAGTTAATTCAACAATATATATGAATGATACAGTAGATACATTATGGAACTGGATTCCGCAGATAGGTGCATCAAGAGTATCAATAAACACATATAATAATTCAGAAACAGTCAAAAGCGACTTGATGAATAGTTATGCATGGGATACAGCAATAGTATATATTCAGGAAGCTGGACATGAAAATTATGCAAATAAAAAAGATGGAAATGGAACATTAAAGAATACAGGAGAAACAGGAGATGAGGTATGTAAAATAAATGATATGGCTTCAAATGTATTAGAATGGACAACAGAATACTGTAATTATATTTCTAATGGTTATGTTTGTGCCTGTAGCTACAGAGGTGGTAACTACTATTATTCTCACTATTATACGGCTAACCGTAATTATGGAAGTGCAATTGGTAGCCTTTGGGGTATTGGTTTTAGGCTCAGCTTATATATGTAGAAAAAATTTATAGTATATGTATATATTTACTAATAAAAAGATGGTAATAGTCAATCTTATTAAAAAAGAGATTCTACTATTATCATTTTTACTTTTTCTGTTATATATATCAATAAGAAATGTCAATACTCTTTGCTCGAAAATTAAGTCGATTAACATGCATTTATTTATAAAAGAATAAAGATTTCATAATAATATCAGCTTCAGAAATTATTTAAAGTTCAATATTAAAAAATTGAATTATTAAAGTAAACAAAAGCATCTAATATACCAAGTTTATTAATTACATAAAAGTAAAATTTGAATTAAATCTACAGGAACAGTATTTTCTTCTAAAATTTTTTTATGCATATTTGCCATTTTATCTAAAACTTATATTTGAAGCATTTGGGTAAAATGTATAAAAAATATCCAAATAATAATTTAATACTTGTAAAAATAAGGAAAATTGAGTATAATATACATCAAGATGTTTACAATAAAGGAATGATATAAATTATGGAAAATAGAAAAAAGAGAATACTAACAGGAGATAGACCAACCGGAAGATTACATATTGGTCATTATTTTGGTTCTTTAAAAAAAAGGGTAGAATTACAGAATTCAGGAGAATATGACCCATATATATTAATTGCAGATGTGCAAGCTTTAACAGATAATTTTAATAACCCAGAAAAAGTAAGAAAAAATGTTAGAGAAGTAGCGATAGACTACTTGTCTTGTGGAATAGACCCGGAAAAAACAACTATATATATTCAATCTATGATACCAGAAGTTGCAGAATTAACAGTGTTCTATTCAAATTTAGTAACAATTTCAAGACTACAAAGAAATCCTACAGTAAAAACTGAAATTGCCCAAAAGAGAGAAGTTTTTGGAGAAAGTGTAACTTATGGATTTTTAGGATATCCAGTTAGTCAAGCAGCAGATATTACTGCATTTGAAGGTGAAATTGTGCCTGTAGGTGAAGACCAATTGCCACTAATAGAGCAATGTAAAGAAATTGTTAGAAAATTTAATAGTATATATGGAGAGGTGTTAGTAGAGCCAGAAGCTGTATTATCATCAGGAAAAAGAATTAAAGGGCTAGATGGAAATGAAAAAATGGGAAAATCTTTAGGAAATGCCATTTATTTATCAGATTCAGAAGAAGAAATATATAGAAAAGTAGCAGGAGCAGTAACAGATCCAGCAAGAATTCGTAAAGATGATAAGGGAAATCCAGATATATGTATGGTATACTATTATCATAAACTATTTTCAAAACCAGAAGAAGTAGAAGAAATATGCAAAGAATGTAAAAATGGACAACGTGGTTGTGTAGCTTGCAAAAAACAATTAGCTCAAAACATTGTAGAAGAACTAAAACCAATTAGAGAAAAAAGAAAATATTATGAAGAACATATAGAATTAGTAGATAAAATATTATTAGAAGGAACTTTAAAAGCACAAAAGCAAGCAAAGCAAACAATGGAAAAAGTAAAGAAAGCGATGAAATTAGATTATTTTAAACAATAAAGAAGGAGAAAAAGCATGTTTACAGACTATGTAAAAATATTTATAAAAGCTGGAGATGGTGGAAATGGAGCCATTTCTTTCAGAAGAGAAAAATATGTAGCAGCAGGTGGACCAGATGGTGGAGATGGTGGAAAAGGAGGAAATGTATATTTCGAAGTAGACCCAGATGCCAACACACTTATAGACTTTAGATATAAAAAGAAATTTAAAGCACAAAATGGTTCAAATGGTGAAGGGGCACATAAATATGGTAAAAGCGGAGAAGATTTAGTTATAGGTGTTCCAATAGGCACAATTGTAAAAGATTCAGAAACTGGAAAAATATTAGCAGATTTATCAGAAAAAGGACAAAAAACATTAATTTTACCAGGGGGAAGAGGAGGAAAAGGTAACTCTCATTTTGCAACATCTACAAGACAAGCTCCACGTTTTGCTCAAGATGGCGAAAAAGGTGAAGAAAAAGAAGTTATATTAGAGTTAAAATTATTAGCAGATGTAGGACTAATAGGATTTCCAAATGTAGGTAAATCTACATTTTTATCAAAAACAACATCGGCAACACCTAAAATTGCAGATTATCACTTTACAACATTAGAACCCAATTTAGGTGTAGTAAAGTCAGAATATGGAGATAGCTTTGTTATAGCAGATATTCCGGGAATTATAGAAGGGGCAAGTAAAGGAACTGGTTTAGGTTTACAATTTTTAAGGCATATAGAAAGAACTAGATTATTATTACATGTTATAGATGTTTCTGGAATAGAAGGTAGAAATCCTGCACAAGATTTTAAAACTATCAATGAAGAATTAAAACAATACAGTGAAAAGTTAGCTGAAAGAAAGCAAATTATAGTAGCAAATAAAGTTGATATTATGCAAGATGAAAATATGTATATAGAATTAGAAAAAATAGCCAAACAAAATAAAATGGAAATATATAAAATTTCAGCAGTAACAGGGCAAGGAATTAAAGAATTATTAAATAGAGTTATAGAAGTACTAAAAACATTACCAAAAGAGGAATTGGTACAAATAGAAGATAAAAAAGTATATACATTAGAAGAGAATGAAGTTCCTTTCACAATAAGAAAAGAAGAAGGAATATTTATTGTAGAAGGAAAAGCAGTAGAAAAGGTAATGAGAAGTGTAAATATATCTGATAATGAATCTTTATACTATTTCCATAAACATATGAGTGAATTAGGATTAGATGATGCATTGAAAAAAGCTGGAATAAAAGATGAAGATGTAGTAAAAATCGGTGACTATGAATTAGAATGGTATGATTAAAATAAAAATTACTTTAAAGGAAAATTAACTTTAAAGTAATTTTTTTAAAAAAATAAAACTTTTGTTTGACATTATTTTGTTTGTATGATATTATAGTAATTGTAATAATGAGATAGAAAGGATGAGGTCAAATGAAACAAGAAAAAGACCCTATGGAATTAAATAAAAGAGAAAAGGCTATAGTAAAATTTATACAAAAACAAATAGAGGCAAATGGATATCCACCATCTGTAAGAGAAATAGGAAAGGCGGTAGGTTTAAAATCAACAGCAACAGTACATACATATTTATCTAAATTAGTAGAAAAAGGGTATATCAAAAAAGAAAACCAAAAAGGTAGAACATTACAATTACTTAAAGGAATAAAAAAGAAAGGCGAAGAAAAAGTAAAATCAGAAAAGAACTTGTATACAGGAAAAGAAATGGTAGAAGTACCTGTTATTGGTAAAATTACAGCAGGAGAGCCAATTTTAGCAGTAGAAAATGTTACAGATACATTTCCAATTCCAATTGATTTTGTTGGAAATAGTGAAAGTTTTATGTTGACTGTTAGAGGCGAAAGTATGATTGAAGCAGGAATATTAGATGGGGATTATATCTTAGTAAAAAAACAAAATGTAGCTAACAATGGAGAAATAGTAGTTGCCCTTATAGGCGACGAAGCAACTGTAAAAACTTTTTATAAAGAAAAAGACCATATCAGACTACAACCAGAAAATAGCACAATGGATCCTATAATTGTTCCAAATTGTGAAATATTAGGAAAAGTAGCAGGTGTATTTAGAAAAATTAGATAATAGCATATAAACGGGGGTAAAGTCATGGATAAAATGAAAAAATTCTTTATGTATGCCCTTCTAATTATAGCATTTTATATTTTTTCACAAATTATGATTTCATTTGCCATAAATACAAGATATAGTGAAATTGAAAGTAAATCAAATAATTCAGATGTAATTGTATTTGCAAAAGCCGCAGGTGTTGCAGGTATAGCAAATGTACGAATACTAGGAATAGAAGAAAATGCAATAGAAGGAAAATACATAAAATTAGACTGTTACTCAAAAGATAACATTTTATTAGGCACAAAATATATAGAAACAGGAAAAGTAGAAAAAGGAAATTATAAAGACTATGAAATTCATTTTAACTATACAAGAGTTAGAAAAGTAGAAGCAGATTTAGTAGATACAATTCCAGAAGAAACACCAGAAGAAGATAGAAAATCAGATGAAAAAATGCAAGGAGCAATTTTATTATCAGCAGTTATTCTATTATGCTTTATGTAAAAAATATTGGGGGCACAATTATATAGTAATAAATAAGGAGCAATTTATTACTATATAAAAATAAATCCATAAAAATGGATTTATAAAAGTGCCTCTTTAATTTTGGCTTAAAATAGCATCAGCTTCTTCCTGGCTTAGATAATTATACTTAACCATAGAAGAAATAACTTTGCTTTGCCTATTTTTAGCAAGTTCAGGATTAACAGTAGGAGCATATGCAGAAGGAGCATTTGGAACACCAGCAAGTAAAGTAGCTTCATATAAAGTTAAATCTTTAGGCTCTTTTTGATAATAACCATTACTTGCCTCATAAATACCATAATAACCTTCACCAAAATAAATAATATTAAAATATAATTCTAAAATTTCATCTTTAGAATAATGTTTTTCTAAATCCATTGCCATAAAAATTTCAGCAACTTTTTCAATAATTGGATTGTTATCTCCAACAAAATATAAATTTTCAGCTACTTGTTGTGTAATGGTACTACCTCCTTCACGAAAACTTCGTTGCTCAATATTAGATAAGATAGCACGTCCGATAGAAATAATATCAATAGCACCATGGTCATAATATCTATGGTCCTCTACCGCAATAATTGCATTTTTATAATATTCAGGTACTTCATCAATATGTGTATAATTTTCTTTTGAACGTATATCAGTAACTTTATTTTGTAAACTACATTCTTCTAGTGCTTGAGAATATAATTTGTAGCCACTGATTAAAATACCAGGAATAATAATTACAATAGCAATGGTAAAAATTAATAAAAATCTTTTAAACCACTTCATATAAAAAATCCTTTCTTTAATTTGTATTATATATAAAAAATAAGAAAAAGGCAAGTTTTTAGGTTGAACAATAAAATAAAAAGTATTATAATCTAGCAAAGGAGGAAGAGAATAAATGCAAAAAATATTAATTGTAGAAGATGATGAAAAGTTAAGAAAAGAACTAGAAATATTTTTAAGTAAAAATGGATATGAGGTGCAAATAATAGAAAAATTTGACAATACATTACAAGATATACTAAATTCTAAATGTCAATTAGTACTATTAGATATTAATTTACCAAACTTTGATGGAGAATACATTTGTAAAGAAATAAGAAAGGTATCTAATATTCCAATTATAATGATTACAAGTAGAGACAGTGAATTAGATGAATTAATAAGTTTAAATTATGGCGCAGATGATTACATAACAAAACCATTTAACTTACAAATATTATTAGCAAAAATGTCAAATATAATAAGAAGAAGTTCTGAAGGAAATACAAATCAAAATAAAATAAATTGTAATCAATTTATTTTAAATATATCTAAGAGTATGATAGAAAAAGAAGAACAAAAAATAGAATTGACAAAAAATGAATTAAAAATATTACACTATCTTGTGCAAAAAAGAGGTGAAATTGTATCAAGAGATGCAATTATGGAATATTTATGGGATAGTGAAAGTTTTATAGATGATAATACATTAACAGTAAATGTAACAAGATTAAGAAATAAATTATCAGAATTAGGTTTAAAAGAATTATTAGAAACAAAAAGAGGACAAGGATATATGTTAAAGTAAGGAAATGTTTGCAAAACTAATTATAATTCTTTTACAAATATATTGGTGGCATTAGGAAGGATTAAGTAAATATGAGATTTTTAGATTTTATAAAAGAAAAATTATTAACAATTATTTTACTTATATTTGTTATATTAACAATAGAAATATTTTTCTTAATATATGATTTTGGTTTTTCTTTAAAAGTATATGTACCAATTTCTATAATAGTAGCATATGGAATAGGGATAATAACAGAATATAAAATTAAAAATAATTTTTACAAAGAAACATATAAAAGATTGCAAGATATAGATAAGAAATATTTAATAGCTGAAGTAATGGATAATCCAGAATTTATAGAAGGTAAAATTTTATTAGACATCATAAGGCAAACAGATAAAGCAATGATAGAAAACGTAAACTTCTATAAGCACTTACAAGAAGATTATAAAGAATATATAGAGTTGTGGATTCATGAAGTAAAACTTCCAATTGCTACTGGAAAACTATTGATAGAAAACAATAAAAATGAAGTAACAAAAAGCATAGGAGAAGAATTAGATAAAATAGAAAATTATATAGAACAAGCTTTATATTATGCAAGAAGTAATACTGTTGAGAAAGACTATTGTATAAAGTGTACTTCATTACAAGAAATAATAAATAGTGTAATACTAAGGAACAAAAGTATTTTGCTACAAAAAAGAATTCAAATAGTAATAAGAGACTTAGAATATCAAATTCTAACAGATAATAAATGGTGTAGTTTTATTGTAAATCAAATAATACAAAATAGTATTAAATATGTAAAAGAAGTAGAAGGAAAAATAGAAATTTTTGCAGAAAAAAGAAAAAATAGTATAACCTTATATATACGAGATAATGGTATTGGAATGAAAAAAGAAGAAGTAGAAAAAGCTTTTGAAAAAGGATTTACAGGAACAAATGGAAGAGTTACAGAAAAAAAGGCAACAGGAATTGGTTTATATCTATGTAAAAAATTATGTGAAAAATTAGAAATTGGAATTAAACTAAAATCAATTGAAAATGAGGGAACAACATTAATACTTACATTCCCAGAAAATAGTTTTACAAAATTTAAATAATATTTCAAAAATGTAAGGTTCATGTAATGAAAATAAATTGTATAAAATAAAGACACCGAGTATAATAAATGTAAATTATGGAAAGGAGTTTTATTTTATGGGAAAAGTATTAGAGGTAAAATCAATAGAAAAATATTACGGAAACAAATCAAATTTAACAAAAGCAATTGATAATATAAGTTTTACAGTAGAAGAGGGAGAATATGTAGGTATAATGGGAGCATCTGGAAGTGGAAAAACAACTTTGCTAAATTGTATATCTACAATAGACAGAGTAACAGCTGGTAATATATTAATAAATGGTCAAGATATAACAAAATTAAAGGGTAATAGTTTAAATAAATTTAGAAGAGAAGAATTAGGATTTATATTTCAAGACTTTAATTTATTAGATACACTAACAGCTTATGAAAATATAGCACTAGCATTAACTATTCGTAGAGAAAAGCCAAGTGTTATAAAAGAAAAAGTAAAAGAAATGTCTGAAAAATTAGGAATTGCAGACATCTTAAACAAATATCCATATCAAGTATCAGGAGGACAAAAACAAAGAATTGCTTCTGCAAGAGCAATGATTACTAATCCAAAATTAGTATTAGCAGATGAGCCAACAGGAGCACTTGACTCTAAATCAGCAAGGCAATTGTTAGAAAATTTTGAATATTTAAATGAAAAATTAAATGCAACAATTTTAATGGTAACACATGATGCTTTTACTGCAAGTTATGCAAGTAGAATATTATTTATAAAAGATGGAAAAATATTTAATGAATTAATAAAGGGCAATAGTACAAGAAAAGAATTTTTTGAAAAAATAATAGAAGTAGTTAGCCTCTTAGGAGGTGAGTTAAATGATGTCATTTAAACTTGCATTCAAAAATATGAAAAAAAATACTAAAGATTATGTCATATATTTTTTAACATTAATTCTTGGTGTAGCAGTTTTTTATATTTTTAATAGTATGGATGGACAGCAGGCAATGTTGCAAATATCAGAATCAAAAAGAGTTATGATAGATTCAATGATACAAGTTTTAGGTGTATTATCAGTATTTATATCAATTGTTTTAGCATTTTTAATAATGTATGCAAATAATTTTTTAATAAAACGAAGAAATAAAGAATTTGGCTTATATATGCTTTTAGGAATGGGAAAAAAGCAAATTTCTTGGATATTATTATTAGAAACACTATTAATAGGAATTTTATCTTTAGGTATAGGCTTAGCAGTTGGAGTATTAGGTTCTCAATTGATGTCTGTATTGGTAGCTAAATTGTTTGCAGCAGATATGACTGAATTTAAATTTGTATTTTCAAGTTCAGCATTAATAAAAACTATTGTATATTTTGGAGTTATATATATAGCTGTTATAATTATTAACTTGATAAAAACAAGTAAATATAAGTTAATAGAGTTAATTACATCAGATAGAAAAAATGAAAAAGTAAAAATTAAAAATACTGCTGTATCAGTAATATTATTTATTATTTCAGTAATAATTTTAAGTGTGGCATATTATCTTGCAGTAAATTCCGTAGCACCAGATGGAAATTTAAGTGATTTAATAACAGCAACCATGATGGGAATTGTAGCAACATTTTTATTTTTCTATTCTTTATCAGGATTTATACTAAAAGTAGTAAAATCTTTTAACAGCATATATATGAAAAATTTAAATATGTTTGTAGTAAAACAAATAGACAGCAAAATAAATTCTACAGTATTTTCTATGAGTATAATTTGTTTATTATTGTTTTTCACAATATGTATTTTTTCATCAGCAATATCATTAAATAATTCTATGACATCACAATTGGAAGAAAATACCCCATGTGATGTAATAATAAGAAAATACAGTGATGTAAGTGGAAAAGCTTCAGAAAAAGTTAAAAATGATGCAAAAATAACAATAGAGCAAACTTTAAAAAATAAAAATTTTGATATAGATAAAAATTTTTCAAGTTATGAAGAAATTTCACAATATGATACTCCAGAACTAACATTTGAAGACACAATAGGAGAAAATGTATTAAAAGAAGTAAAAACAGAATATCCAAATTTATTAACAGATCAAAAAGAAACTATTATAAAGCTTTCAGATTATAATAAACTTGCACGTTTGTATGGTAGAGAAACATTAAGTTTACAAGCAGATGAATATGTAATATTATGTAATTATGATTTAATGAAAAACATCAGAGATAAAGCTTTAAAAGAAGGTCATGTAATCAATTTAAATGGCCAACAATTAAAACCAAAATTTTCAGAATGTTATACAAAAGGAATTGTAGAGATGGCTCCTCAACCTCAAGAAGTTGGGAAAATTATAGTACCAGATAATTGTGTAAAAGAAGAATGGAAATGTATGCAAATGCTTAGTGCAAATTATATGGGATATACAAATGAAGAAAAACAAAAAATAGAAGATTACATAGATAGTTCTTCACTTGTAGAAAATACAGCAATAAGTAATATTATGACAAAAATTTATATATATGATTCAAGTATTGGATTAGCTGCAGTAGCTACATTTATAGGACTATACTTAGGAATAATATTCTTAATTTCTAGTGCCGCAATATTAGCTTTAAAAGAGTTATCAGATAGCTCTGATAATAAAGAAAGATATAGAGTATTACGAAAAATAGGTGTAGATGAAAAAATGATTAATAAAGCAGTATTTAAACAAACAGCAATATTTTTCTTAATACCATTACTTCTAGCATGTGTGCATTCAATTTTCGGAATGCAAGTGGCAAACGGAATTTTAAGTATTTTTGGAAAACAAGATTTAATTACATCAATTATAATGACAGCAGGTTTTATAATTTTAATATATGGAGGATATTTCATAGCTACATATTTCGGAAACAAAAGTATAATAAAATAAGAATAAAAAATAATATTATAATAGAAATTATAATGAAAAATAAGTCTTGACAATAAAAAGGAGTTATAATAAAATACATATATCTAATGAGATAACATTTACATTGAAAAGTTAATACTTACTAAAAAAGCACAAAGAAAATAGCTTAAAAAGGTATATATTATTCAAAGAATGATGCAAATAAGAAAATAATATATAAAATAGAAAAAAATAATAATTAGAGTAAAAAATATTTTAATTAAAATTTAAAATGAACTTAAGATGAAGAAAGGAAAGTGAAAAATATGAAGAAAATTGCAAAAGAAAATAAAGGTGTAACGCTAATTGCATTAGTAGTAACAATAGTAATATTAATAATATTAGCGGCAGTAAGTATGACAATGGTGCTAGGAAATAACGGAATATTTACGCAGGCACAAAAGGGAGCAAATTCTATGGCATCAGCAGAAGCGAATACGCAAGAAGGCTTTAATAGTATGTCAAGTGAAATAGATAAAATATTAGGTGAGAATGATGGTTCGGAGTCCTCTGATGAATGGATAAGCAAGTCTGAATCGATGGTTGGATACTATGCAGATTTAAATAATGATGGAGAAATTACATTAGCTGATGATGGATTTATATATGCTGATATCTCAGTAGGTGGAAGTGGTACGTGGAGAAACCAGCCCTCGGGGGTCTATCAATATGAAGCAGTAAAAAGTGGATTAAATGAATATATAGTAAAATCAGAAACGACAAATTTAGATCCATTTAAAACAGGAAATGGAATAATACAATTATCTAAAAAAAATACAACAGATAGGTTTTATGTAATGGCATTAGAGGATGTAAATCTGGGAACGCCGTATTGTTGGTATGCGGAGGCAAGATATAAGTTAGATAAGGGGATAGCTTCAGAATATAATGATTTTGGGGAAGGAAGGACAAATTCAGAATATGTCATGGGTAAGTGGAACTCAGATAAATTGCCATGGGGTGCACATGACGGTGGAAGGGAACCAGATATGTGGGGCGCCTTAACCCCTAAATTTGAGAAAGGTTGGTTTGTTCCATCCAAGTCAGAATGGTCGGCTTTTGGGGATGTCCTATACGATCTTGGTCTTACATGGAACCAATATGTTGAGTTTGGACTTAGTCCTCATTATTGGTCATCTTCAATAAAAGATTCGAGCGATGCGTACCGTGCCGTATTCAACACTTGTATTATCAGCAAGAACCCAGTTGACGCCGAAGCGAATATACGTCTAAGCAGGAGATTCTGATTAAAAAGATTTGAAACCTAAGCAGTGTAGTAAATTGATGAAAAGCTGTTACAATTGTAAGAAGGAACTTAAGAAATATAATTGAAAATATAGAAAAACTTGGAGAGTGTATAATCTAGTGGATTTCACACACTAGATTATGCACTCTTGCATTTCTCGTTAAAAATGAGATTCTCCTATTGCCACATTTAAGATTATATAATATTTATTTCAATATAAAGGTAATAAAAAATAAATACAATTTTTTATATAGGTACATATGTAAATAACAATGCGATTAAAGGTAAAAAATTTTGTTTAAGAAAGTACGTAATATAAAAAATGGTGGTACAAAATTATGAAAATAAAAGCAAAATTATTAAAAAAAATGTTGAAAAATCAATAAAAAAGATATATAATAATAAGCGAATTTTAAGAATAAAGAATAAAATTATTACAAATAATAGTTAGGGGGAACTAAAAAAATGAAAAAGACAAAAATAGTTTGTACAATAGGACCAGCTTCTGCAGATGTAGAGGTATTAAAAGAATTAATGTTAGCAGGAATGAATGTTGCAAGAATCAACTTTTCTCATGGAGGGATTGAAGAGCAAAGAAAATTCATTGAAGCTGTTAGAAAAGCGAGAGAAGAAGTTAATTTACCAGTTTCTTTATTGTTAGATACACAAGGACCAGAAATAAGAACAGGAAAATTAGAAGAAGCACCAGTTACTTTAAAAGCAGGTGAAATATTTACATTAGTAAATGAAGATATAGTAGGAGATAACACAAAAACAACAATAACATATAAAGACTTATATAAAGATGTAAAAGTTGGATCTGTTATATTAATAGATGACGGAAAAATTGAAATTGATGTTAAAGAAATAAAAGGAAAAGACATTATATGTGAAGTTATAAATGGTGGAGAATTAGGAAACAGAAAGAGTATTAATCTACCAGGAACACACATTAACTTACCAGCATTAAAAGAAAAAGATATTAAAGATTTAGTAGATGGATGTAAAGAAGACTTTGACTATATTGCTGCTTCTTTCATTAGATGCAAAGATGATGTTTTAGCAATTAGAAAAGTATTAGAAGAAAATGGCGGAAAAGACATAAAAATTATTTCTAAAATAGAAAGCCAAGAAGGTGTAGATAATATAGATGAAATAATTGAAGTATCAGATGGTGTTATGGTTGCACGTGGAGATTTAGGTGTAGAAGTTCCATTTGAACAAGTACCAATTCTTCAAAAAGAATTTATTAAAAAATGTAATAATGCAGGAAAAATTGTTATTACAGCAACTCAAATGTTAGAAACAATGACATCAAATCCAAGACCAACAAGAGCAGAAATAAGTGACGTTGCAAATGCTGTATATGATGCTACATGGGCAACAATGTTATCTGGAGAAAGTGCTATGGGAAAATATGCAGTAGAATGTGTTAAAACTATGGCAAGAATAGCAGAAGCTGTTGAAAATGATATTAATTATTGGAAAAGATTATCTAAAAAAGACGTATATTTAGAACAAAAAAACTATGAATTAAAAATAGGTCATACAATTGCAAAAACAGCAATGGATATGGAAGCAAAAGCAATATTTGCTTATACAGAAGTAGGAGATACTCCAAAAATATTAGCAAGCTATCATCCAAATTGCCCAATTTATGCATTAACTACAAATGAAAAAACATATAGACAATTATCATTAGCATGGGGAACAACTCCTATTCTTGTAAAAGAAGGAAACAATGCAGACGAAGTAATTGAAAATGGAATTAAACAAGCTCAAGAAATGGGATTTGTACAAAAAGGAGATATAGTTGTATTAGCTGGAGGAGCAACAGCTTTATCAAATAATCAAGAATCAATGAACAGAACAATTGGTGGAGTTGTTAGAATATAACTCTATATAATAGAAATAAAGAATGACTATTTATTTGAATAGTCATTCTTTGTATAAATTAACTTTTTCATTGTGTTCAATTTGATTTAATAAATTATAAATTTGTAGTGCTGAATCGTGATCAGTTGCTAAAATATCAATAAGATATTTAAAAACATCTTCTTTTAAAGAGTATTCATAAGGTTTATAACCATTATCTTTTTGAAATTCAATATAATGTGGTAACATATGGTTTAAAGATTTTTTAAACTCGGCAATACTAGACATATTAGGAATAACTCTTTGTTTTGAAAATCTTTTGCAATGAGATGCACTTCCATTACCTTTTGAAATTTTATCTACATATTTTGACTTTAATTGTAATTCTAAAAAGTGATTAGGTTCATCATCTACTGTTAATTCAACGTGATAAGCTTCATAACCATTAGATTTATTTTTATGCTTAAGTGTATCTGGAACAATTTTTTTGTTATACATAGAAGAATTACATAGATAATTCATAAATTCTTCAGAAAGTATAACCATACACTGATGATCCAAAGTTTTATACTCTATAGAATTTTTATCATAAGAATCTCGGATATTTAGTAACTTTTTTAATTCAATATTATTTGTTTTAATATTTGAAGGAATATTAGTAATTACAAGAGTACCGCCCCTCAAATCATGACATTGAACGAATTTTCTTTCATCCATAACATTTTTTAGTAAAGAAGGATTATCATGTAATTTTTGTATACTACAATATCTGAGGATATCATTTTCAGGTTTATTTTGTTTAACAGAAGAAACATAACCATAATTATCTTCTATATATTTTAATTGGTCACTAATGTCTGGCAAATTTGAATCTTTGATGCGTTGATATAAAATACGAATTAATGCTCTACGATTATCAACACTCAAATTGCAATTCATTAAAATATTTTCTAAATCATGAAGGTCAATATTTTGTAAATTATCATAAAGTAATGTTTGTATTTTTTGCAAAATATTTTTTTGCTCAGATTGAGGAATTGTTTCTAACACGCGGTCTTTAATCATATTGTAAAAGTTTTCCATATCACTTTGTGTAGTTTTATGAAATGTAAATAATTTAGCAAAACGTTCTATTTTTAATTCTTTTAATTTAAATAACCCACTTTTAATAGACTTTTCACGAAAGATAGGATCTTCAATACTAACATCTGGATAAATATAACAAAATAATTCTATTATATTTTGCATTGCATTAATAGCATTTGCCTTATAGTAAGGGTTACATTTTAATGCTAAAAAGTTATTAATAATTTGTTCTTTTGTACTTAGTTGAACTTGATATTTATTTTTAAAATCTGTCATAAAAATTTATCGACTCCATTCCTTTTTTTCTTTAAATTTATATTATTTTTATTACATAGAAAATGATATTTCCTTAGAGTAGAGTATATTTGAGAAATAAATATACATGTAGAAATATCACCTTCTTTAATAAAGCGCGTTGTCTATTATAACATATATATTATAAAAATAATAGTAAATATACATATTTTGTGCTAGAAAATATCTACAAAAAGTAACAGTTTTCGACTAAAAAACATATATTATAGTATAAAAATTAACAAGGAGGAAATTTTATGTATAGACGTAGATATCAACAATGTTGTTGTCAAAAAAACTATGATAAAAAAATCATAGAAAATGTATGCAATGATTATGGAACTACAGCACAATTTTATACACCAGGCGAATATAAAAATGCTTGCCATTGTGGATTTGAAGAAGAAATAATGCAATTTCCAGCAAATCCTATGTATGGTCAAAGTTATGTTCCAATTCAATATATGGATAAAACTTTTACACCATGTGTAGGATTAAAAATGGGAAGTATATTTCCAGAATTAATAAGCCCATATAAACCATGTCAATCTTTAGAAGAAAATGCTTTTATAGAAGCAAACAATGAACCAGGGGAGGGATGTAATGATGGATGTAACAGATAATTATATGAACAGAAACATGCAGTGCAATTGTAATATGAACGATAATATGATGCTTGCAAATATGCAAATGAATAATAATATGAATAACAATTCATGTTGCTGTTGTAAACCTTCAAAACAAGAACCTACAGCAACATATTCATATGAATTTACTAATATGGAGTGTAAAGAACCAGAAGAAGAGCAAAATAGAGGAGAAATGCTACAACAAATTCGTTGCTTAGGGTTTGCGGTGGTAGATATCTCTCAATATTTAAACACACATCCAGATGACAAAAAAGCTTTATGCTTGCATAGAGAATATAGTGAAAGATTAAAAGATTTAAAAGACAAATACCAAAAGGTATATGGACCACTTTCTATTTATTATCCATGTAATAGTTGGAGATGGCTAGAAGAACCATGGTCTTGGTATATTTTAGGATAATAATATTATTAATTAGAATTGTAGCAAGTATGAATTATAAAAATATTACAAATTAATTACATAAATATTAAATATATATTACAAATTTTAAAAATAATTGAAAATATAAAAGTATACAGTATATAATAAAAATATAGAATTTAGATATTATAAAAGGAGAAAAAACAATGGTGAAAAAAGAACATGGTATTACATTAATAGCATTAATAGTAACAATTGTAGTTTTAATAATAGTTGCTTTAATTGCAATAAATATGACAATTGGAGATAATGGAATAATAACAATTGCACAAGAAACAGCAAGAAAAGCTAATGAAATGGAACAAAGTACACAAGAAGATATTAATGAATTAGAACAAGAAATTGTAAATGATATGACAAAACCAGTATTGCCAGCAGGTCAAGATTATGAAATTAAAATACAATCAAATGTAGTAATGTATAATGAAAGTTTTGGAGAGTTTCCTGTGATATATAGCATTAAAGGAGTGAAAAACGGAGAGAATGTATATGATGATATGGTATTACTAACAATGGGAAAACCGGAAATAATGATAATAACATAATGGTTTTTAATGTACCTTCTGAAACAACAATAACAATACAGCCAATATATTGTGGAGCAAGTTATAATTTAGCTAGTGAGCCTACACAAACAATTACTCTTGAAGCAGATAATAGTGCAATACAAACAGTTAACTTTGAATATAATTATAATGGCAAGATTATAGCAAATAAAGGAATTCAATAGAAGGGAGAAATAGAATATGAAACGAAAAACTAAAATTAGTATTATTATATTTTTTACAATATTAATAATAGTATTATTAACAGGTGTAGTGGTAGCAGTGTTTACAAGTTATGCAACTACAGAAGGACAAGTTAGAATATCATTAAAAGCACCAGAAGGAACAATAGAAAAACGCCAAGAAAATACTACTAAATATTTTAAAGCAATTAATGCTGGAGAAACTGAATGTGCAGTTAGAATAAAGATTTTTAAAAAATTTATTAGCAATAATAATTATAATATTAATGATATTTTTAATAACATTAAGTAAGTGCAATATTTCAAAAGCAGTTGATCCAGTTTCAAGTATAAGTGTATCTATATTAGAAAATGGAAAGATTGTTGCAGATAGAAGTTATGATGGAGATAGTTGGAATGAAGTTAATAAAATGATATTAACTGAAATTCCACGGTAATGATAAAAATTTTAGAATAGGAAAAAAATATAAAGAAGAAATGGCTGTATATAATTCAGGAAGTATCGATGAATATGTGAGAGTGATAATAACAAAAAGTTGGGGTAAAGGTGGTACTAATTTAAATCTAGCTACAATACAATTGGGTATTTTAACAGATAATGGATGGATAATAGACAACAATGCAACTACAGATGCAAGAGTGATTTTATATTATAGACATGTTTTAGAAAGAGGAAAAGAAAGTCCACCATTTATGGATTCAATTAAAATTGATCCAAGTATACAAAGAGAATATGAAGTAATAAAAAATGGTAATAATATAACTATAGCTAATAAATATGATGATTCTTCATTTCATATTGATGTAGAAGTAAATGCTGTACAAACACATAGTGCACCTGAAGCAATAGAAACTGCATGGGGAGTTAAAGTAAGTGTAGACGAAAATGGAACACTAACTTTATTATAGAACTAAAATAATAAAAGATAAAGAAATGTAGTAAATCACAATTATTAGACAAAAAAATTTAATAATTGTGGTTCATTTTCATTATGAAATATTAGATATAATTCAGTTAAGGATTATAAAAGCTAAATATGGATATTAGATAATAACAAAAAAGTAAAATAATATTAAAAAATCACATAAATTGACAAATAATACATTATATGTTAATATATATTATGTAAATATATGAACATTATAAGAAAACTTGTTAAAGCTATTATATAGATAGGCTTTATATTTTTGCAATTATATGAGAAAGGATTGAAAAATAAATGAAAAAAAGGATAAAGACTTTAAGTGCTATATTAGCAATATTTATGATAGTTCAAATAACATTTCCAACTGTGTCTAGTGCAGTTGAACAAATTAAAAATAATGTAGAACAAAACAACTATTATTATATTTCAGATTTAGACTATATAACTGAAAATAATTGGTCATATGTTGGCTATGGAAATATAATGAAAGATAAAAACATAGACGGTGGAATAATTAGCTTGTTAATTGATGGGACAAGAGTTTATTTCACTAAAGGAATGGGGGCACATGCATCATCACAACTTACTTATGATATATCTGAATATTCAGATATATATACACGTTTTGTAGCAAAGCTTGGTATAGATAGTTCAATGAACGGAAAAGGAGAAGTTTGTTTTAAAATAACAGCTTCTAATGACGGAATAGAATGGATAGAACTTTACAAGTCAGACCCAATTACTTCTAGCCAAAATGCACTAGAAGTTGATATTAATATTGAAAATTATAAATATTTGAGATTATCATCTGATAAAAATGGAGCAAATGCAAATGACCATTCTGTTTATGCAGATGCAAGAATTGTAAAAGAAGATTATGATATTTCTTCAGAATTGTATCAAGGGATACAAAAAATTTCTTATTATGATGAATTACTTTCAAAAAATACACCAGAGGAAAATTATGAAAATCATTTAGATTTAGTTTTAAAAAGAGAATTTGTTAATAGAATTGGATATTGGACATTACAAAATAGTATAAAAGATGACACAACAGGAGATATGAAAGAGGCAATTGATTGGCTTTTAAATGATGAGAATGCTTTACAGTTATTTATAGAAACAGGGAATATAGGAGATAGTTTAAAGTGTTTAAATTCTTTAAAGATATTATATAAAAATTATAAAGATATTTTAAATGATA
Source organism: uncultured Clostridia bacterium (assembly GCA_963558185.1). GTDB lineage: Bacteria > Bacillota > Clostridia > TANB77 > CAG-508 > UMGS1663. Next base: position 6,204 of record CAUWFE010000021.1, on the reverse strand, counting down.
AAGAAAATGGCCTTGTATATAAAAAAATGTTAATTGCTTTAGCAATTTCTTATAGTACAGACAAAATTGTATCTCCACTAAGATTTAATTCTCCAGAAGCTTCTTATGATATTTCTGAAAGATATAGGATTATGAAAAAGTTATATGATGATAATTTATTTCCAAACAAAGAAGAATTTAAAAATTATAGTATGGAATTAATTAGATTTGTTATGAATGATTCTATTGATAATAGTGAAACAGAGTGGTTACGAGGATATTCACAATTTAAATATCCAGATAATTTAAATCAACGTTTAAATCCATATAGTTATATGCCATATGTTTCTCCTAACTATAATCAGGATAAATTATATGACCAAAATAATTATGAAAACTATAATAATAAATATAAGTTAAGTGAATATAACATACCATATGGATTGAATGAAGATGGAACTAAAACTCCAAGAACATGGATGGTAATGGAAGCAGGTGGAATTTGTTGGAATATTTCAAGACTAGGTCAAAACTTACATAAAGTACATGGGATTCCAACAGTAGGAGTATATCAACCAGGACATGAAGCATATTTAACATATAGTGAAGATATTAATGGAAATGGAATATGGAATATAGGAAATAATATTTCAGGATGGGGACAAAGCTGTACTACATGGTATGGAGGAAACCGCTACAGACTATTATTTAATTGGAATAATAAATATTTTACAAATATGCATATGAATAATACACAGGTAGGAAACAATGCAGGATATCAATTGTTAGGACAGGCAGCATTAAATAATTATGATAATTATCAAGAGTCTTTTTACTATAATTTGATTGCTAATTCATATGAAGAATTAAATAAAAAAGAAGAGATTTATAATAAATCTTTAGAAAAGTTGGATATAAATTTAGATACATATGATAATATGATTAATGTTTATAAAAATCAAGAAAATAAAACAAGTGAAGATTGGAAGCAATTAGCAAAAAAAATTATTGATGTATATACATATTATCCAATGGCAATGGTAGATTTATTAAAAATTATAGAACCATATTTAAATAATGATGATATAGTTGAGATAGATATATTAAAAACAGCAGCACTAAATAAGGCTACAAAAGCAACTGATAAAGAAAGTTTACAAGCAAATGCTTGCAAAGAAATAGCAAATGCATTAATTGGAAGTAATAAAGTAGATTTAGCATCATTTTCGTTTGATGGGGATAATGCAGGGAAAATTGTAATTAATTCAAAATATGATGATTATGATTTTCAAATTCAATATAGTTTAGATGGAGGAAAAAGTTGGCAAGCTACATTAGAACATCAAATTATGCTTTCAAAAGAGCAATTAAATAATATAACTGCTGAAAATGATATAAAAGTAAAAATTTCTGGTTCAAATGAAATATTTACAATTGATATTCTTAATGGAGAAAATGTTTCTTTAGATTCTCTTACTATAAATGATGAAGAAGATATTTTTGTAGGAAAAACAAATAATTTAGAATATAGCATAGATGAAGGAAAAAATTGGCAAGATTATAATAACAATATTAAATTTAGTGAAACACAAACTGTTAAAGTAAGATATAAAGCATATGGTACATATTTAAATGGTAATATTATGGATTTTGAATTTACAAAAGATACAAATCCTGAAACAAATAAGTATGTAAGTATAAAAAATATAAAGTTTGTTTCAGCAGGAATTTCTCAAAATGGATATGCACCCGAAAATATGATTGATGCTAGCCCATTTACCTCATGGCATACAAAATATGGACAAATAGCTGATGATAAATCTTATATTGTTAGCTTTGATAAAGTAAAATATTTATCACAAATAACATATGATCCTGCAGGACTAAATGGAAGAATAAAATCTGCTAAAATATATGTTAGCTTAGATGGAGAAGAATGGAAATTAGTAGCAGAAAATACAAATCTTGCAAATGATGAAAATAGAAAAGTAATTAAATTATCAGAATCTATGCCGGCTAAATATGTAAAAATAGAAGCGAATGAAACATATGGAAATGCAGAAGGTCCAAATAAGTATGTAAGTGGAAAAAGATTTAATTATTATGAAGATTTAACCAAGGAATATAAAGAGCCAGTAATTGAATATTCTATTAATTCTTTAACAAATAAAGATGTTATTGCAACTCTTCAACTTCCAGCAGGATTTACCGCCATTGGAGATACAACACATATATTTAAAAATAACGGAGAGTATATATTTAAATATAGAGATATAAATAATAAAGAAAAGACAATTAAAGCAGAAGTAAATTGGATAGATAAAGAGGCACCAACAGCAACAGTACAATATGATATTACAGAAACAACTAAATTTGTAGTAAAAGCAACATTAAAGGATTTTTCAGAGGAAAATGTAACTATATTAAATGCAGATGAAGATGGAAGCCATACTTTTGTTGAAAATGGAGAATTTATATTTGAAATACAAGATCAAGCAGGAAATATTGGTTATGTAAAAGCAGTAGTAACTTGGATAGAAAATAATGAGGATACTCAAGAGGAAGAATTATATGTAAAAACAAATATTTATCAAATAAAAGAAAATATAATATCAAGTATTGAAGCAAATACAACAATAAATGAATTTATGTCTAATATACAAACAAATGCAAAAAGTATAAAAATATTAAAAGATGGAAAACAGGTGGATATTATATCTACAGGAAGTACAATGATACTTAATGATGAAGTTAGCTATACTTTAGTTGTAAATAGTGATATTAATGGTAATGGAAATATAGATATAGTAGATTTATCTATGATAAATAAGCATTTAATCGAATCATCAATAATTGAAGATGAATTTAAGCAATTAGCGGCAGATGTAAATGAAGATGGTAAAATTAGTATTTTAGATTTATCTATTTTAAATAAAAAAATAATAAAGTAGAATAATAAAAAAATATATAGTTAAAGTTTAAATAAAAATTGGAGGAAAAAATGATGAAAAAGAAAATAATTTTAGTAATTGCAATTTGTGTATTATTTTCTAATTATTTAATTGTAAATGCATCAAGTAGTGAAGTAACTTTAAGTTTAGAGAAAAGAGAAGACAAAATAATAGTGGTAACATTAAGTTTGCCTAAAATAGAAGATGGAATAGATGCTTTGACAGGGAAAATAGAATATGATAAATCTAAGTTAGAACTTGTAGATATAAAAAAAGCTAGTGAAGAATGGCAAGAACCTTCATACAATAAGGAAAGTGGAAAATTTACATTATTAATAAGTTCAGAAACTGTAAAAGAACCAGTTGAAACTATAAAATTTACATTTAAGATTAATGAAAAAGTGAAGGGAAATACTAAAATTACAGTATCAGAATTAACAGGAGCAACATCTAAAGATGAAGAAGTATCTTTAAATGAATGTAGTATAGTTATAAATACAAGTAATGAGCAAAATGAAAATAATGGAAATTCAGAAAATGGAAACAATACAAATACAGAAAATAATGGAAATTCAGGAAGTGGAAATAATACAAATACAGAAAATGGTGGAAATTCAGGAAGTGGAAACAATACAAATACAGAAAATGGTGGAAATTCAGAAAGTGGAAATAATACAAATACAGAAAATGGTGGAAATTCAGAAAGTGGAAATAATACAAATACAATAAATGGTGTAAACAATAACATAGATAATATGGCACAAGGAAAATTACCACAAACAGGAGAAAGCTTAGTAAAATATATTATAATTGCTGCAATTGTATTTTTAATAATATCTACTATAATTTTAATATTAAATAGAAAAAGAAAATAACAGTTATAAATATTCTATGTTTTTTATAAATATAGAATATTTTTTTATATGTACATTAAGAAAAATTATTTTATAAAATTTGTACTTGAAATGCATTTAAATCATATAGTTTATAGAGGTGATTTAAATAGATAAAGAAATTATAGAAATATATGCAAAAGAAGAAAAGGAATTAACAACTTTAGTGCAAGAATGGATAGATGAAAATATAGAGATTATAATTTCAAAATGCACCAATAAAGAAGTATAATATAAATAAAATAGTAATTTCAAATGTTATTTATATAAAGGAAGGAGAAAAAATGTATGAATTGTATAACAATTATATAGATTACTCAGCTAAAAATATAAATTGGAACATAGGATTATATTGTAGGCTTTCAAGAGAGGATGAAAAAGAGCATCTTCATAAACAATCTGAAAGTATTGAAAATCAATTAAAATTTCTTACAAATTTTATAAATTCACATGGATGGAGAATAAAGAGAATATATAAAGATGATGGATTTAGTGGAACAAATTTTGATAGACCAGGATTTAAAGATATGATTTCTGATATAGAAAATAAAGAAATTAATATGATAGTGACAAAAGATTTATCAAGATTAGGAAGAGACTATATAGAAACTGGTTATTATATTGAAAAATATTTTCCAGCTAAAAATATTAGATATATAGCTATTACAGACAATATTGATACTTTTGATTTTAATAATACAAATAATGATATAACGCCATTTAAAGCAGTTTTTAATGACATGTATGCAAAAGATACATCAAAAAAAGTTAAAACAATTTTAATGAATAAAGCAATTAATGGAGAGAGTATAAAAGCATTTCAACCATATGGATATATGAAGGATCCAGAGAATAAAAATAAGGTTATAATTGATAAAAGGGTATCAGGGATAGTGATAAAGATTTTTAATATGTATAAATCAGGAAAATCTAAAAAACAAATATGTGATTATCTTAATGATAATAATATATCTACACCTTTGAAGTATAAAGAAGAGACTACAAATTATAAAAATCCAAATAAAAGTACATATCTTTGGTCAAATTGTACAATTAGTAAAATTTTAAGAGATAGAACATACATAGGCGATTTAGTACAACATAAACATGCTAAAATTAATTATAAGATAAATAAGAGTATGATGGTAGATCCATCTCAATATATTATTGTTAATAATAACCATGAACCAATAATAGATAATGATACATTTTACATTGTACAGAAAATGTTAGATAAAAAATCAAATGAGTGGACATACAGTAATTCAAAATATACACATATATTAAGAGGTCTAGTATATTGTAGTTGTGGAGGAAAAGTCACATATACTAAAAATCATGGAAAAGATTTCAGATGTGTGTGTAGTAGTTATAAAAAAACTGGTTCAAAATTCTGTAATAATATTCAATACCTAAAAGAAGAGGAATTAATATCTATAGTCATAGATAATATAAGAAAGAATATTAAAAAATATTTAGATTTTAAGAAGTTAAATTATAAAATAAAACAAATTAAAATAAAAGATAATACAAAAGAAATTGAGAAGCAGATTAATATGTTACAAGAACAAAAGAAAAGTATATATAAAGACAAATTAAATAATATTATTTCTACAGAATTGCTAATAGAAATGTTCAAAGAATTAGATGAAAAGAAAAATGAATTAGTTATAATATTAGAGGATATAAAGAAGAAAAATGAACAATTTAATAGAAAAATTAGTGATGACGAGATAGAAAAATATGTTAAGAATGCATTAGAATTTAAAGAGGATGATAAAATAAATAGAACAATTTTGTTAAAATTAATAGATAAAATCGTAATAGAAAATAAAAAAGTTAAGAGCATATCATATAATTTTAGTGTACCTAATTATTAAATATAAACGAAATACTCCTTTTCTATACTAAGGGTGGCCTTGGGAAAGGAGTGATTTTTAATGTGGACATATAACAAAGTATTACAATATCCAATTAATATAAAATGTGCAAATCCAAGACTTGCAAAATTTATAATATCTCAGTATGGGCGGACCAGATGGAGAACTTGCAGCATCACTAAGATATTTATCACAAAGATTTGGAATGCCAGATCAAAATGCAAAAGCAATTTTAAATGATATAGGAACAGAGGAATTAGCCCATCTTGAAATGGTAGGAACTATAGTACACCAACTTACTAAAAATGTTTGTCCAGAAGATTTAGAAAAAGCAGGATTAGGAGCATATTATACAGATCATGGTGTAGATGTATATCCTCAGTCAGCAGCAGGAACACCATTTACAGCAGCATATATTGCGGCAAAAGGAGATCCTATAGCTAATTTACAAGAAGACTTAGCAGCAGATAAATAGGATTATTAGTGCAACTAACATAAAAA
>CAUWFE010000020.1:0-26244 GCA_963558185.1 uncultured Clostridia bacterium | reverse complement strand
AAAACTTAATGAAAGCACATAACCTAAGTAAAAAAGGAAAAGGCTATAGAAAAGAGATAATAATATTTAATCTAAAAAAAGAAGAATATATAGAATGGTTATATAAATCACTAAAAAATAAAACATATAAACATGGAAAATATACAACATTTTATGTAAAAGAACCAAAAATAAGAAAAATAGAAAAATCACGATATATAGATAGAATAGTACATAGATGGGTAGTAGATAATTTTTTAGAACCATATTTTGTACCAACCTTTATAAACACAAATTATGCGTGTTTAAAGAAAAAAGGAATGCATAAAGCATGTATAGATGTACAAAATGCAATGAAACACTTAGAAAGAACATGGGAAAACTATTACATATTAAAAATGGATGTAAGAAAATATTTTCAGAACATAAATAAAGATATACTATATAAAATATTAAGTAAAAAAATATTAGATATAAACTTACTATGGTTATTAAAAGAAATAATATATTCAAATGGAGGAAAAACAGGACTTGCAATAGGAAATTATACCTCACAAATGTTTGCCAATATTTATTTAAATGAATTAGACCAATATGCAAAAAATAAATTACATTGTAAATACTTTTATAGGTATATGGACGATGCAATAGCAATGTTTAAAACAAAAGAAGAAGCAAAACAAGCATTATATAAAATACAAGAATTTTTAAAAAACAACTTAGAATTAGAACTAAACGAAAAAACACAAATATTTAAAAACAAACAAGGAGTAAACTTTTGTGGATATAAAATAAATGCATATAGACTAAAAATTAGAGATAAAGGAAAAAGAAAACTAAAGAAAAAAGTAAAAGAATTAAAATATAAAATAAAAAATGGGGAAATAGAAAGTAAAGATGCAAAAAAATATTTATGTGGACATTTTGGATATATAAAATATGCAAATGTACATAATCTAACACAAAAAATATTTGAAACATAAATAGGGATAAATCAAAAACTCTACTAACACTAATAGTAGTAATGCCAACCCTTGTACCAATAGAGGTGGTAACTACAACAATTCCAACAATTACACAGCCAACCGCAACAACAATAATGCCACTAACAGCAATAACAACAATGGGTTTAGGTTCAGCTCTAATATTATATTCAGATTATATATTTTACGGAATATATACAGTAAAAATATTAGATATTAAAGGGATTTATTCCTTCCTGAAGATAGGTAAAAAAGAATCAATAAGTTATGTATTAGTAAACAATAATGTAGAAAATATGTAACTTATGAAAATAATTACAGTAATTATAAAGGAAAAAATAAAAATGAATATAGTAATATTATATGTAAAAATAATAACAAAAGTAGAATTTAAATTTATATATAGAAAAAAAGAAAAACATATATCAATAGCAAAATGTAAAGCAAAGCTAAAAAATAATAGTATAATAAATATATATGGATATGATAATATAGCAGATAATATGTACAAAAATTTAAAACAAAATGAAGAAATACTAATACAGGGAAAATTAGATAGTAAAATGGATATTCAAATTATTTGATACAAAGCTAAAAATTTTCAGGGTCATTTCATAAAATATTACGAAAATGACCATGAAAATTTAATTTAACACTTGCACATTTTTAATTTTCAGTATATAATAGCAATGGTACAAGAAACTCTTATTCTTGTATGGAGGATGATTCAATGTAAGCCTATGAACCTTGTCAGGTCCGGGAGGAAGCAGCAATAAGTAGATACTTATGTGTGAAATATCCTCCATAGAGGGATAAGCAAAACTTGTACCATTTTCTATGTGATAAAGTTAAATCTTTAGGAGGTGAAAAGTTTGGCTTATACAGCATTATATCGAAAATTCAGACCAATAACATTTTCAGAAATGGTTGGTCAAGAACATATTACAAAAACATTAAAAAACCAAATAATAGCAGGAAGAGTTGGACATGCATATCTATTTAATGGTGGGCGTGGAACTGGTAAAACTTCAGCAGCAAAGGTTTTAGCAAGGGCTGTAAATTGCTTAAATCCAAAAGATGGAGAACCATGTAATGAATGCGAAATTTGCAAAGCAGCTTTAGCAGGAAGTTTAACAGATATAGTAGAAATGGACGCAGCATCAAACAATAGTGTAGAAGATATAAGACAAATACGAGATGAAGTAAATTTCCTTCCAACACTTGCAAAATATAGAGTATATATTATAGATGAGGTTCATATGTTGTCTACAGGTGCTTTTAACGCACTTTTAAAAACATTAGAAGAACCACCTGAACATGTAAAATTTATATTAGCAACTACAGAACCACAAAAATTACCAGCAACAATACTTTCTAGGTGTCAAAGATTTGACTTTAAAAAAATTTCTAATGAAGATATAGAAAAAAGGCTACAAATAGTTTGTGATCAAAGTAATATAGAAATTACACCAGGGGCAATGCGAATAATATCATCTTTATCAGAAGGAGCAATGCGTGACGCTTTATCCATTTTAGAAAGATGCCTGCAAGATGGTGAAATAAAAATAGATGAAGAAAAAGTAAGAGATTTAGTAGGAATACCAAAACTTACATATGTACATAATGTAGTTAGCTCTATCATAAAATATGATATAACATCAGCAATAGAAGCAAGTAATAATGTAATAAATGAAGGAAAAGATATTCAAAATTTATTATGGGAAACTATAAAATATGTAAAAGATATATTAGTATATAAAACTTGTAAACAATTACAAATATATAATGAAGAAGAGTTAAAACAAATAGAAGAATTATCAAACCAAGTAGAAGCAGAAAGACTATTACAAATAATATATGAACTTTCAGAATTAGAAAATGATATGAAATGGTCAACACAAAAAAGTTTATTATTTCAAGTAGGAATTATAAAATTAGGAACAAAAAGAAATGAATTACAAGAAGAAAGAAAAACAAGTGATTATGCAAGTGAACCAAAAATATCAAATCAAGACCGCAACATAATAAATACATTAAGTAAAAAGATAGAATTATTAGAACAAAAATTATCATATATAATGCAAAATGGAATTGCAGTTTCCACAAGAACATCACAAAATGTGGAAAACAAACCGCAAAAAACAGTAAAAACTGAAAATAAATCTGTGCAAAGTCAAACAGTAAAAATAAATCTAAAAGAAAATGAAAAATTAGAGGCATGGTCTCAGATATTGCAAGATTTTAAGCAAACTGGCAAAATTATGTTATATACAAATTTAATAAACACAAAAGCATATATAATAAATGATATGACAGTTGGAATTGAATTTATAAATGGAATGACTCCATTTGTAAAAGGAATAATGGAAAAGCCAGAAACAATAAAAGAGCTAGAAGAAAGAATATCTGTGCAATGTGGAAAACCAATGCGTGTAAAATTTATAGATTCTAAAAAAGAAGTACAAAAAGAAGAAATAGATCCATTGCAAGAACTTGCAAAAGATATGGATTTACCAATAAATATTATAGAATAGAGAAAGGAGAAAATAAAATGTCAAAAAGAGGAGGTTTCCCAGGAGGAATGGGAGGATTTAATATAAATCAATTAATGAAAGAAGCAAAGAAAATGCAAGCGGATATGGAAAAAACACAAGAGGAATTAGCAACAAAGGAATTTGATGCTACAGCAGGTGGAGGAGCTGTATATGTAAAAGTAACAGGAGATAAAAAAGTAAAAGAAATTACAATAAAAAAAGAAGCTGTAGATCCAGATGATGTAGAAATGTTACAAGATTTAATATTAACATGTATAAACGAAGCTTTAAGAAAAGTAGATTCAGCGTCAGCTTCTGAATTTGGTAAATATAATATACCAGGTTTAATGTAAGCATAAAATAGGGGGAAAACATGTCATATTATTCACCATCAATAGAAAAACTAATAGAAGCATTTGAAAGACTACCAAGTATAGGAAATAAAACTGCGGCAAGACTTGCCTTTTATATGTTAGATAGAAGTGAAGAAGAAGTAAATGAATTTGTATCAGCAATTGTAAATGCGAAGAAAAATTTAAAATATTGTTCACAATGCTATAATATATCAGATACAGACCCATGTAATATTTGTTCAAACCCTTCAAGAGATTCTTCTGTAATTTGTGTAGTAGAAGATGTAAAAGATGTAATTGCAATGGAAAGAACTCATGAATTTAAAGGTAAGTATCATGTACTTCATGGCTCAATTTCTCCAATGAATGGAGTTGGACCAGATGAAATAAAAATTAAAGAATTACTTTCAAGATTAATGAATGGAGAAGTAAAAGAAGTAATATTGGCAACAAATCCTAGGGTAGAAGGAGAAGCAACAGCAATGTATATTTCAAAATTAGTAAAACCATTAGGAGTAAAAGTAACAAGAATAGCACATGGAATTCCAGTTGGTGGAGATTTAGAGTATACAGATGAAGTAACTTTAAGCAAAGCTTTAGAAGGAAGACGCGAATTATAAACATAAAAAGTAATAGGTAATTTATGAAAGTTAAATCATAAGTTATCTATTTTTTTGTAGTGACAAATGTGTGCTTTTATTTAAAAGATAAGTTTTTATTGAGCCTTCCTATAAGGATGAGGATTATTTGTTCTACATAATAAATAATCAGTACTAGTGTTGTAAAAATCAGCTAACTTCATTAAAATATCTAATGGAATATTACGTTTTCCTAATTCATAATAAGAATATGCAACTTGTGAAATGTTTAAATGTTTACTAAGTTCTTTTTGACTCAAATCTTTATCTTGTCTTAAATCTCGAATTCGTGTATTCATGAAAAATCCTTTCTACATTAAATTAGTGTGTTTAAAGTACGTTTTTTTAATATATGGATATAACTTGATAAATATGTTAAATTATATATATAAAACAAATTGTTGTGTTATGATAAAACATAATGTTATAAAAATGCTTGTAATATGTATATTTTGCATGTTCTTATGTGATGAATTTTAAATATGGATATTTGCAAATAAATGCGGAAAATTGACATTTTTAAGTTAATAGTGTTTAATAACTCAAGGAGGTAAATTGATATGATAAGTAAAAAAAGAAGTGATTATATAAGTTGGGATGAATATTTTATGGCTATTGCAAAACTTTCAGCAATGAGAAGTAAAGATCCATCTACGCAAGTAGGAGCATGTATTGTAAGTAATGACAATAGAATTTTATCTATAGGATATAATGGTGCACCAAATGGATTTGATGATGAAAAATTTCCATGGGGAAGAGAAGGAAGTAATTTAGATACAAAATATCCATATGTTTGCCATGCAGAAATGAATGCAATATTAAATTACAGAGGTAGTAAAAAAGATTTAGAAAATTCAAAAATATATGTAGATTTATTTCCATGTAATGAATGTGCAAAAATTATTATTCAATCAGGAATAAAACATGTAATATATTTAAGTGATAAATACTCAGAAAGTGAAAACAATATAGCATCCCGAAAACTATTTGATGAATGTAATGTAAAATATGAAAAATTAAAATTAGAAGAAAATAAAGAAATAAAGATTATATTATAATTTTCAAGTAACAAAAAAATGTTGCTAGATAATGGTTTCTGTAAATTAATGCAAAGAATGTCTTGGAATATGAGTTTTTCAGTACATTCCTTAGGTTTATTACGAAATTTAAGAAATTCTAACTTATTTTATGGCATCCTTCCACTAAAAGTGAACTCTTTCCATAAAATTACGCAGAATTTCTAAAATTTTTCCATAAACATTCGTCATTTTATTCAAAGCTTATATTCCAAGACATTATAGCGAAAAAATAATAAAAACCATTATCTAACCAAAAAATGTGAAAGTTATGTGAAACTTATTGCATAACAATTAAAGTTGTGATAGTCTATGAAAGAATGAAAACTCATCTAACCATACGGAAATAAGAAGTTTAAAGGAGGAATTATTTTGATAGAGGTTAAAAATGTTACCAAAAAATATGGTAAATTTACAGCAGTTGATAATATCAGTTTTGATGTAAAAGATGGTGAAATAGTGGGATTTCTTGGACCAAATGGAGCAGGAAAATCAACAACTATGAACATGATAACAGGTTTTATTGAACCGAATGAGGGAGAAATTATAGTAAATGGTTTTAATATTTCTAAAAAACCAAAAAAAGCAAAAAAACAAATAGGTTATATGCCTGAGAATGTACCATTATACCAAGAACTTACTGTAAAAGAATTTATAAAATACATGGCAGAACTAAAATTAGTAGAAAGAAAATCAAGAAAGCAAGAAATAGAAAAAGTAATGCAAAAAACAGGGCTTACAGAAGTTCAAAATAAATTGATTAAAAACCTATCAAGAGGTTATAAACAAAGAGTAAGTATGGCTGGAGCTTTAGTAGGAAATCCAGATGTATTAATATTAGATGAGCCAACAGTTGGATTAGATCCAAAACAAATAACAGAAATTAGAAAATTAATAAAAGACTTAGGAAAAGAACATACAATTATATTAAGTACACATATATTATCTGAAGTAAGTCAAATCTGCGAAAAAGTAGTAATAATAAATCATGGAAAAATAGTAGCAGTAGATACACCAGAAAACTTAGAACAAAAAACAAAAGAAAAAAATAGCATAATACTTACAGTTGAAGACAAACAAAATAAAATGAAAAAATTAAAAGAAAAAATTCCAGAAATAACAAATATAAAATTCATAAAAGATAATGAAGATGGAACAAAACAATACATGGTAGAATCAAATGAAAATGTTGATTTACGTAAAAAATTATTTGAGGTTTTACCAAAAGAAGAAATTACAATTTTTGAGCTAAAAAAAGCAGAAAATACATTAGAAGATGCATTTATTTCTTTAATAGAAGAAAGAAAAGTAGATAACATATCAGAAAAAAATAAAAAAGAAGAAAATGTAAAAATTGAAAACAAAAATAAAAAAGAAACAAATGCCAAAGCTGAAAAAATAGAAAAAAAGAAACAAGAAAAAAATAATAAAACAGATAATAAAAAACAAAAAGAAGAAGGAGGTAAAAAATAATGTGGGCAGTACTAAAAAAAGAATTTAAAACATATTTTTTATCACCAATAGGATATGTATTCATTGGGTTATTTTTAGCAATGTTTAGCTTGCTATTTTATATAATTACTATTTATTCTGGAACAGTTACATATCAAGCAGTATTTTACAATGCTGTTATGTATATTTTAATATTTATTGTTCCATTACTAACAATGAGAATGTTTGCAGAAGAAAGAAAAACAGGTACAGAGCAATTATTAATTACTTCACCAAGAAGTATGGTTGGAATTACAATAGGAAAATTCTTAGCAGCAACTTTAGTTGTAGTAATAACAGAATTATTAACATTAGTATATTTAGGAGTATTATGTTATTTTAAATTACCAGACTTACCAACAGTTGCAGTAACAATGCTAGGCTTCTTATTATTATCAATGGCATATATTGCATTTGGTATGTTTATATCAAGTCTAACAGAAAATCAAATAGTAGCAGCAATAGTAACAATTGCAGCATTTGTATTAACATGGTTATTACCAAATCTTTCTACAAGCTTTGCTAATTTTTCACTATTAGAAAAATTTACTCCATTTGTAACAGGAGTATTTCCAATAACAGAAACAATTAATTTAGTATCATTAACAGCAATGTTTATAGTGCTAACAATTATTGTATTAAAAAGAAGAAAATTAGTAAAATAGGAGGAATTACATTGAAAAGAATATTTGAATATTTATCAGAAAAAACAAAATGGCTTAGAAGTGTACTTGTAACAATATTATTAATTGCAATTATAGTATTAGCATACTTTGCATTAAACTTATGGGTAGAAAGTATAGAAATTTCAGATATAGATTTAACAGGAGAAAAACTATATTCAATATCACAAGAAACAAAAGATAAGTTAAAAAATATAAATCAAGATATAACAATTAACTTATACGGATATACTGGAACACCTGTGCAAGACTTTGCAAAATTATATGAAAAAGAAAATGAACATATAAAATGTGTAGATTTAACAGAAAATATATCAGCAAGGCAGGACTTAAAAGATGAATATGGAGTAGGAACAACTACAACACAGGCTATAGTAATAGAAGCAGGAAGCAGAAAAAAGATATTAACATATAATGACTTATATTCATATGACTACACAACATATGAAGAAGTAGATATTACAGAACAAGCTATTACAAATGCAATATTAGATGTAAACTTAGAGAAAAAACCACAAATATATATGATAACAAATCATGCAAAATATGCAAATAATTATCAAATATTAACAGAATATTTAAGAAATGAAGCAAATGAAGTAAAAACATTAGATTTATTAGTATCTGGTGCAATACCAGATGACTGTAATGTATTGATGATTACAGAATTAAAAGAAGATATCACTGAATATGAAAGAGATTTAATTTTAAATTATATTAATAAAGGTGGAAACCTTTTAATAATGAAAGAACCAAATACTACAGGAGTAGATTTTAAAAACTTCCAAACAGTATTAGATACATATGGAGTTAAAATATCAAATGGAATAGTATATGAAGCAAATCCATCAAGAACAATAAATGGATATGCAAATATAATGCTTCCAAGTATAAATACTGTAAATGACATTACAAAATATATTGCAACAGATGGAGCAATGGCATTAATTGATTCAGGAGCAATTGAATATCAAGATGATGAAAAATTAAAAACTTTAGGTGTAACAGTACAAAATCTAGCTACAGCAAGTGATACAGCGTTTTTAAGAACAGATAATACACAAACAAGTGTAGTAAAAACTGAAAAAGATCAAGATGCAGCAGGAAAGCCATTAGTAGCATCAATTGATAAAAAAATTAATGACACACAAACTTCTAAATTAGTTATATTTGCAAGTAGTACTTTTGCTAGTGATTTAATTATAAATTTAAATGGTAATACACAAGCAAATAGAGTTGTAGGAATTGGATTATATAATAATAAAGATATAGTTATAAATTCAATATCATATTTAACAGAAAGAGCAGATAACATAACAATTAGAAAAGACACTGGAGTAGTAACATATACAGCTACACAGGCAGAAAATCAAGTAATAATAATTATTATATGTGCATTACCAATATTAGTAATTGTTACAGGTATAATAATATGGCAAATAAGAAGAAGAAAAAAATAATTAATCTTGGGGAATAGGAATGTAAAAAATACATTTCTATTCCTTTTGCATATTAAGTGGAATTTATTTTCTACTAGAATTTGCGCCTAATTTATATGAATGTACATTAATAAATAAGCATACATATGAATAGGAGGTTATATAGAGTTGAAAAATATTATTAAAATTATATTGGTCATTATAGGCACATCTATAGGAGCTGGCTTTGCTTCTGGCAAAGAAATATATGTGTTTTTTACTCAGTATGGTAAAATAGGTATTATTGGAATGGCAATATCTAGTATATTACTTGGATTAGTAATTTTTATTACATTACAATGTATAAAAAAATTTAATATAACAAATTATATACAAATGTCAAAACAATTAACTAATAATTCAAAAGGAGCAAAATTATTACAAATAATAGTTAAGTATTTTTCATTAGTATCTTTTTACATAATGGTAGCAGGCTTTACTGCATATATTTTTCAAAATTTCCATTTAGAAAGCAATTTAACAAAAATATATATAATAAGTGGAATATTTGTTATTATATGTACAATAATTGTAAGAAAAAATGTTAAAGGAATAATGAAATTTAATACAATAGTAATACCAATTATAGTTCTATTTATTATAATAATAGGAATTAAAAATAATAGTTTTGCGGTAAATATTGTTACAAATAAAAGTGTAAATATACTAACAGTAATAATATCTAGTATTTTATACATGAGTTATAACAGTATATTATTAATACCAGTATTAATAGGCATGAAGGAATATATAGAAAATAAAAAGCAAATAATTAGTATTTCAAGCGTATCAGCAATTTTATTTTTTATATTGTCAATTATGATACAACTAATTCTATCAAGAGGGATATTTTATATATCAGACTTAGAATTACCAATTTTAGCAATTATGCAAAATATGGGAGGAATTTATATAATAATATATGGAATTATTATGATAATAGCAATAATAACATCAGCAATATCAGCAGAATATAGCTTTTTAGAAAATACTAGAAAGAAAAAATATACATATATATGTATAATAATAGGTGCAATTTTAATGTCTTCATTTAGCTTTACTAAGTTAGTGCAAGTTTTATATCCACTATTCGGAATATTAGGATTAATACAAATAATATTGCAAATAAAAAGATTACGTGACTAGTTCTAAAATTTCTCCATAAACATTTGTCATTTCATTCAAAGCTTATATTCCAAGGCATTCTATCAAAAAATAATAAAAAACTATTAAATAGTAACAATATTATTATAAATTTACGCAATAAGTATTGCAAAAAAAGGGTAAAACTGGTATAAATTTATTAAATATATAATTAGGAGAAATGCATGAAAAAAGATATAGAAAATACAGAAGATTTATATAATTATGATGAAGAAATATACTCAAAAAAGTTAAATAAAAAAAAGATAATTACAGCAAGTGTTATATGTATATTTGTAATGATAATAATAGTGTTAATAGCAATGTACATAAGTGATGCAAACTTTAGAAGGCAAGTAGATAAATATATATTAATGAAAGATGTACAAGAAAATAATTTACCATATATTTCGCTAAATGAAAATGAAAGTTACCAAGTATATGCGTTAGGAAGATATATAACTCTATTAAATAAAAATGAACTTAGTTTTTTTAATTCAGCAGGAAAAAAAGAAGCAACACAAACAGCTGAAATAACGACACCATTAGTAGCTACAAATGGGAACTATATGGCAATAGCGAATAAAGATGGACAAAAAATATATGTTTTTTCAGAAACTAATAAAGTATGGGAATCACAATTAGAAGGAAATATATCAAGAATAACAATAAATCAAAATGGCTATTGTGCAGTTGTTATAACAGGAACAGCATATAAGTCAGTAATTCAAATTTTTAATCCAAATGGAAAAGAATTATTTAAAACATATTTATCTAATTCAATTGCAATGGATATAGAAATATCAAAAGATAATCAATATTTAAGCTTTGCAGAAGTTAATACATCTGGAACATTATTACAAACATATATAAAAACAATATCAATTTCCAAAGCACAAGAAAGTCCTCGAGATTCTATTGTATATACATATACAGCTCCATCAAATTGTTTAAGTGTAAAAATAAAATATCAAGATGGAAATAAATTAATTTGTATGTATGATAATGAAATACATGTTATGTATGAAGGAAAAGATGAGACTTTATTATCAATAAAAGAAGCAGAAAATAAATTTGCAGATATTAATTTAAATAATCATATCGTAACAATTACAGAAAAAAATGTACTATTAAGCACGCAAAGTACAGCAGAGATTATGAATATAGCAAATAAATCGAAAAGTAGCTATACAGTATCTGGTGCAGTAAAAGAAATATATACCTATGAAGACACAATTGCAATTAACTTAGGTTCAGAAGTACATTTTATTGGAAATAACGGATGGCTAAAAAAGAAGTATACTTCAACTCAAGAAATAAAAAATATAGTATTAAGCAGTAATTTTGCAGGAATAGTATACAGAAACAAGATTGAATTAGTATCTTTATAAAGATAGGGGGAATTTAAATGACAATAATAATTGATATAATCGTTTTAGCAATATTATTAGGAAATATAATAGTTGGGTATAAAAGAGGGTTAACAGGTTCTATTATAAAAATAATATCATTTTTCATTGCTTTATTAATAGCATTTATGTTATATAAACCAGTAGCAGACTTAGTAATAGCAAATACCAATTGGGATGATAATTTACAAACATCAATTGAAGAAATGTTACAAGGAGAAACTACATCAGATGGAAAAGTAGATGAAGAGCAATCATCTTTACCAAAAGAAATGATAAAATATATTAACGAAAATATTGAAAAAGTAGTACGAGAAGCGAAAGATGAAGTAATACCAACAGTATCAACACAGATTTCACATACTATAATAAATGCAGGTTCAGCAATTGCTTTATTTATAATAGCTAGATTAGTCCTAATAGTAGTAAGTTTTTTACTAAAATTTATAACAAAATTACCAATATTAAAACAAGTAGACAAAACAGGAGGGATTATATATGGAATAATAGCAGGTTTAATTTTTGTATGGATTTTACTTGCAATAATATCATTAATAAGCCCAGCATTGGAAAGTACAGGAATAATAAAAGCTATTTCAGAATCATTTATAGGAGGATTCTTATACAACAATAACTTGTTAATGACAATAATTTTTTAAAATTATATAAAAATTATTGATAAATAAAAATCTTTTTGATATACTACAAAGAACATAGGATAAAACTAGGAGTGGTATGTAAGTGGGAAAAGTAAAAAATAAAAGTAAAGTTGGAAAAGTAGTAAAAATTATATTATTAATATTATTAATTGCATTATTAATATTTGTATGCTTTTTCGGATATAGAATGCATAAAAATGGTGGTTTTACATTAAAAAGTTTTTTAGCAACAGCATTAGGACAAGATGAAAATACTTTAAAAAATCTAAAAAGAATAAATATATTAGTATTAGGAGAAAGTGGAGTTGGAGATGGATACTTTTTAGCAGACAGTATAATGGTTTGTTCATATAATCCACAAAACCAACAAGCGTCATTAATGTCAATTCCAAGAGATACATATGTAGGAAGTCAAAATAAAAATAAAGCAAGTCAAAATTACTTAGCAAGTTATAAAATGAATGCAGCATATAGAAATGGAACTAATATAGACGAAACATTACATTTAGTAAGCAATATGTTAGGGATAGATATACCATATTATGCTATTGTAAATACAGATTTACTAATACAAATTGTAGACGAATTAGGTGGAATTACTTTTAATGTACCAATAGATATGAAATATGATGATCCTACACAAGATTTACATATTAATTTAAAAGCAGGAGAACAACTAATAGATGGTAATAAAGCAGAACAATTATTACGTTTTAGGCATAATAATGATGGAACATCATATCCAGTAGAGTATGGTGATAATGATATTGGTAGAATGAGAACACAAAGAGAGTTTATACAAGCAACAATGTCACAAGTGTTAAAATTTGAAAATATTGGAAAACTAACTAAAATTATAGATTTATGTTTCAGTAATTTAAAAACAAATTTAAAAGTAGATAATGTTAAAGATTATATTCCATATGCAGTAGAATTTAATAGTGAAGACTTACAAACAGGAACATTACCAGGAGTACCAGAGCAAGTAAATGGAATATGGATATATACATATAATAAAACTGAAACAAACAAATTAGTTGAACAACTATTTAAAGATGAAATAGACATGACAGATGAAGATGTAGCAAATATAGTTGGAAATTCTACTACAGGAGAAACCGTTAAAGATAATGGAAAAAGAATAGAATTATTAAATGGTAGTGGAAATACTAGTAAACTAAAAAAAGCAGCAGAAGAATTACAAAAAGCAGGTTTTGAAATTGTTAAAACGGGGAAAACATCAACTACTTCAAAAACAGCAATCATAAATAGAACAGGTAATCCAGCAAATATAGAAGAAAAAATAAAAGATATTTTAAATGTGGGAATTATATCTACAGGAGAAGATAATGCAAAAGTAGATTTTACAATTATTATAGGAAAAAATTATCAAACAAAATAATAAAAATATAAGATGGGGGCAAAAAAGCAATGATATAAAATATCATTGCAAATGCCTCTATTTTTTTGTTAATTTATAAATTAACATTAGAATAATTATAACTCCTAATATACTTAAATAAGTAAATAAAGAAGATTTAGGCTGAACATCTGAACCAGCAATTAAATCACTTGAATAAGATATATCATCTATAACATATGTAACTTTTCCAACATTATCACCTTTTTGAATAGGGGCTTTTAAATCTTGCCTTAAATCTATAACAGGTTCAATATCAGAAATAGAAGAATCTTTAGGTATTAATGCAGTTAATTCATCTTTAGCAATTAAATTTAAATTTTCTGTTTCAGGAGTAGCATTTTGTATATCAATTGACTTAATAGAAGAATTAGCAAAACACACAGTTTGTAAAGAATAACTATCAAAACCATAATTAAACAAACTAATACAATCTATATTTCTTGCACTTTTGCCTTCTGGTGTTTTTTCTCCACCTAAGATAACTGCAATTAATTCTAAGCCATCTTTTTTACTACTAGCAATAATACAATTTTCAGCAGGGTCAGTATATCCAGTTTTTATACCAGTGCAATATGGGTAGTAATATTCACTAGACTTTCGTATCAAATCATTAGTTGTTCTAAAATATCTAGTTTCAATTCCCATAGTCTCATTAGCTGGTAATTCATATGTAGTAGTTTTAACAACTTCTCTAAAAGTATCATTTTTCATAGCATATTTTCCAATTAAAGCTAAATCATATGCACAAGAATAATGGTTTTCATCATGTATACCATTTGGATTTACAAAATTAGTATTAGTACAACCAATTTCTTTAGCTTTATTATTCATCATAGTAGAAAAATTTTCTACAGAACCACCAATATATTCTGCCAGAGCGATTGCAGAATCGTTAGCAGAAGGAAGCATAAGAGTATACAGCAAATCTTTTACAGAAAGTTGCTCTCCTTCTTTTAAAGCAGCATGAGTATATGTAGGGGGAATTAAAGTGGCATTTTTACTTACAGTAACAATTTCATCTAAACTACAGTTTTCTAATGTCAATATAGCCGTCATAACTTTGGTAGTACTAGCAGGATACATCTTATCTAAAGCATTTTTAGAATACATAATTTTTCCAGTAGAACTATCCATTAAAATAGCTGATTTAGAATATACAGACATACTCACTTGAAGATTACTTGTAAGGTCAATACTTTCTTGTACACTTTGATTAGTATTTAATGTATAACTAGTGCTATTATTTAAAGTGTTTTGTGCTGTAGAATTATTATTTAAGTTATTTGATATAGAGTTGCTATTAGTACTATTCAATGAAGCTGTTTGAATACTAAATAAATTTTCTAATACTACAGAAAAATTCTTTTGTATATAGAAAATTAATAAAATCAGTAAGCAAAGTAAAATAAAAATCGAGAAAAAATGTTTTTTAGCTTTACGCTTACCATGTCGTCTTTTTTTATATTTCTCTTTATATGGAAAATATGTATATTTATCATTATTTCTCATAAAAAATCCTTTCTTAATAAAACAATATGCAATTAATAATATATTAAAAATTAAAAAAATGCAAGTGAAATTGGAAAAAAATAGGAGGTAAAATGGAATTTTTTAAAAACCATAAAAAATGGATTTTAGGAGCGATTATATTATTTGTATTAGCAGTATATTATATATATACAAATAGTTCGCAAAAAGAAGTAAACATGCAAGAGTTAGAGGAATTTGTAGAAGAAAATACAATTTTAAATACACAAGAAGAACAAACTGAAAAAGAAGTACAGAAAATAATTATTCATGTGGCAGGTCAAGTTGCAAATCCGGGAGTAGTTCAGTTAGAAGAAGGTGCACGAATAACAGATGCTATATCAGCAGCAGGAGGAATTTTAGAAAAAGCAGATTTACAAGACGTAAATTTAGCAAGTATTGTAGAAGATGGAATGAAAATATATATTCCTAGCATAGAAGAAAGAAAAGGAAATTTTGAAAAAGTAGATCAAAATAGTGAAATGACTGACAAAAGTGGTCAAACTACAAAAAGAAACGGAAAAGTAAATATAAATACAGCAAGTAAAAAAGAATTAACAACTTTAGAAGGAATAGGAGAAACAACTGCGGATAGAATAATAGAATATAGAAAAGAAATTGGAAAATTTAAAACTATAGAAGATTTAAAAAATGTAAAAGGAATAGGAGATGCAAAATTTAATAAAATTAAAGAAAAAGTTGAAGTATAAAGTAAAAATATGATAAAATAATAATTATTATATTTAAAAATATACTGAGAAAGAAGGAAAATAAATGCAAAATTATATAAGAGATAAGAAAGGAAAATGTTTAACAAAACTAGTAGATAATTATGTTTTACTAGATATAGAAACAACAGGATTATCACCTTTAAAAGATGATATTATTGAAATAGGGGCAATAAAAGTAGAAAAAAATAAGATAGTAGATGAATATAGTTCTTTAATTAAAATAGACAGAAAGTTAGACCCTTTTATTATACAACTGACTGGAATTACAGATAAAATGTTAAAAGAAGGTAAAAGTACAGAAATTGTATTAAAAGAATTTTTAAATTTTTTAGGTGATAATGTAATAATAGGGCATAATGTTAATTTTGATATTAATTTCATTTATGAAAAGTGCAAAAAATATTTAGGTACATATGTAATAAATGATTATATAGACACAATGCAAGTAGCAAAAAGAGCAATACCAAATAGTATAAATTATAAACTAGGGACATTAGCTAAAAGATTTGAAATAGATTATAGCAATGCACATAGAGGGCTAAATGATGTTGAAATTACATATCATGTATATAATAAATTAAAGGATATTTTGAATCCACAAATTAGTTTATTTTAATGTTTAAAAGATATAAAAAAAGAAAGTTATAGTGGATAGAATAAAATTGTTAAAAAAGTGAGTTAGTTTTATTGTACACATTTCATTTAAAGATGAAATATTAATAAGAGACTATAAAGTTTGTAGATTCCTTTTGCATAAATTTGTTATAAATGAATATAATAATTAATGTAAATTAAAATATTAATAGTAATTGTTAAAAAAGTAAATTAAAAAATAATATTAAGTTTAATTTAAAATTTAATTTTTATAAATGGTAAAATTAAATTACCATTTTGTTAAAATTTGATTTTAAACGTTAGTGTAAAATAAATTCGGGAAAATTAATTTAATAAAATAAGATACCCAATTCAAAATTGTGTTAAAATAAATAAAACAAAAAAATCTTTAACTAATTGAAAGGGGTATCTTATGGAAAATATTTTACACGATTTTAACGAGAAAGTCATCAATTTAGTAACAAATTATTTAAAAAATTCAATATCAGATGGAGGATTATCAAATTTTACAGATGATTTAGTAAAAGAATTTGCAAAATTAGGAACAAAAACAGCAGAATTTTTAGTAAATTATGCAGAAGAAACAATATTTAAATTAAAAGAAAGAAAAGAACAATTTGAAAGTTTAGAAAAAGATGATAGGACAATAATTACAATATTTGGAGAGATTAATTTTAAAAGAAGATATTATCAAGATAAAGAAACAGAAGAAAGAATATATTTGTTAGACCAATTTTTACAATTAGAACCAAGCCAAAGAATGTTAACAAATGTAAGAGAAAGAATAATAAAAGAAGCAATAGAAAGTTCATACAAAAAAGCAGGAGAAAAAGCAGCATATGGAGTAGAAATATCAAAAGAAACAGTAATGAAAGAAATAGAAAATTTAGAATTAAAAAGTGAAATAATAGAAAGAAAGGTAGAGAAGAAAAAACAAGTAAAGACACTGTATATCATAGCAGATGAAGACCATGTGCATTTGCAAAAAGGAGGAATTGAAGAACCAAGAGTAGTTATTGTATACGATAAAATTGTATCAAAAGGAAAAAGAATAGAATTAAAAAACAAAAAACACTTTGGAGGGATATATACAAAGAAAATAGATGACTTATGGGAAGAAGTAATGACATATATAGAAGAAACATATGATGTAGAATATTTAGAAAAAGTATATATATCAGGAGATGGAGCAAGTTGGATAAAAACAGGAAAAGAATGGATATTAAAAAGTATATATGTATTAGATGAATTCCATATGAAGAAAGCAGTAAATGGAATAGTGGGAAGGATAACAAAAACGAACAAAGAGGAAAAAGAAAAACAAAAGAAAGAGTTAAGAACAGCATTAGGAAGATTAAATTTTGTAAAATTCAAAGAAATATGCTATGAAATATTAACAGAGGAAATGGAAAAAACTACCAGAAAGAGAAAAGAAGATTTAATGAATTATATATTAAATAATGTAGAAGGAATAAAAAATTTATATAGAAATAAAAAAGAATTACATGGATGCAGTGCAGAAGGACATGTAAGCCATATATATTCAGATAGAATGAGTTCAAGACCAATGGGATGGAAAACAGAAAATGTAAACAATATGAGCAAATTAAGATTACTTAGAGAAGATAAAATTGAAGTAAAAGAAATATTAAAAAATCAAGGAAAAGTAATAGAATTTAAAGAAATAGAAAAAATAAGAAATCAAGCAAACGCAAAAATAAAAGAAAGTATAAATTTCAAGCCAGTAAGTGTACCAATAATGAATTTTGGAACACAAGAGGAAAAAATATTTTTTAGAAATTTATTAGAATATAAAGCTGTTTAAAACAGTTCATTTATAGAGCAATTTTGAAGGGTGAAAAATTTTTATAAAATTTCCCGAAATAAATTGACACTATCATTTTAAACAAAAAAATTGACAATATGAAATATATGTAGTATTATAATTCAAGAAATAGCAAAAATGTATAAATAGCTATTTATAGTCTCTTATGTTGTGATAAATTAAAATAAGAAATTAGTAAATTATAAAGATAAAATATAGTTTGCAAAACTAATGTCTAATGTAAGATTAAAATAACAAGATTTTATAAAGGATAAAATTAGAATACAATTTTTGAAAAAATAAAATTTTAATAAATAATGGCTAAACGGTTGACAATACTCTTAAAAAGAGTTATACTAAATAAGTACATCGCGGGATGGAGCAGTTGGCAGCTCGTTGGGCTCATAACCCAAAGGTCGGAGGTTCGAGTCCTCCTCCCGCAACCAAAGTATATATCGCTAAAACTGTTACAGTTTTAGCGATTTTTTTGAGTATTGAAACCCCCGTGCTATACGCAGGGGTCTGAAAGCTCATAGCTATGGCGAGAAAAATTCCTCTTTTTTGATATAATAAATGTGGTCAGCCAACCGCAAATAAAAATCAAAAAGGAGGAATTTGTCATGAAAGACAATAATAGTTTAGCACACCGTACTTGGAATTGTAAATACCATATAGTATTTGCACCAAAATATAGAAGGATGGAAATATACGGAAAGATTAGAAAAGATATAGGAGTAATTCTAAGAGGATTATGTGGGCAAAAGGGAATAGAAATAATAGAAGCAGAACTATGTCCAGACCATATACATATGTTAGTAGCAATACCACCTAAATATATTGTAGCAAGTATAATGGGATATTTAAAAGGGGAGAGCAGCTTAATGATATTTGATAGACATGCAAATTTAAAATATAAATATGGAAATAGACATTTTTAGTGTCAAGGCTATTATGTAGATACAGTAGGCAAAATAGGTGTTATGAGTAAAAAGCCATGGCTAAGCTGGGTGATAATTACTATCATAAATTTTTAGCAGGTTTTCTCTTTACTAAAATAGTAAAACTATTTAGATTACTAATTTTTGAGTAGAAAAAGAAGAATTATAGAAGGTCTTGAATATAAGAAATATGTTGTATTATAAAAGGCAAAAATTAAATAATGAAAGAGAAAAAATTAATCAAAAAAGAAAGTAGATATGAAAAATAAATTTAATCTTTATTATGTTAATTTGATAAATATAAACTTGAATAATATGACTTTATTTTATCAAATTTTCTTATTTTCATTGTTAAAATACAAATTTTATGATATAAAGTAACAAGATATTAATTAAAATATTATCAAGTAATAACAATAGGAAGGAGTTTATAGTGAGATATATAGGCAATAAAGCAAAGTTGTTAAATGAAATAGACGAATTGTTAGAAAAAAAAGATTTAAAAAGAGAAGGTTTAATCTTTTGTGATATATTTTCTGGGACAGCAACGGTTAGCGATTATTATAACGGTTTTTATCAAATTATTGCAAATGATTTATTGGATTTTTCATATGAATTTTCTAATGGAGTACTTCAAGGGTATAAAGCTAAATTTAAAAAATTAGGATTTAATCCTTTTGAGTATTTTGAAAATATAGATTATTCAAATTATATAAACGGTTTTTGCTATAATACATTTTCACCAAATGGAAGAAGACAATATTTTAGTGATGATAATGCAAAGTATATAGATTTTATTAGAAATACTATTGATGAATGGTATTTTGAGAAAAAAATAACAACAGAAGAAAAGTCATATTTGCTTATGTGCTTATTAGAGTCAATTAGCAAAGTTTCTAATGTGGCAGGAGTATATAGTGCATACTTGAAAAAATGGGATCCAAGAGCTGTAAAACAGATGAAATTTATGCCTGTTGAGGTGAAAAAAACAAAATTTAAAAATAAAGTATATTGTAAAGATGCAAATGATTTAATAAATTATATTTCTGGTGATATATTATATCTTGATCCTCCATATACCCCTACACAATATAATTCTCAATATCATGTTTTAGAGACTATAATTAGAAATGACAATCCTGAAATTCATGGCGTGGGTGCACATAGAGATAATGATAGATTATCGAAATGGTGTAAAAAAGGTGAAGTTGAATTAGAATTTGAGAAGCTTATAAAAAATTGTAAATTTAAATATATACTATTTTCATATTCAGATAAAGGAATAATGTCTCCAAAATTTATTGAAGCAGTTATGAAGCGATATGGTAAAGCTGAAACATTTATATTTAAGAAAATTAATTTTGTAAAATATAAATCAACGAGAGCTGTAAATAAAGAAATAAAAGATGAAACAAAAGATAAAATTCATTATGAATACTTATTTTTTATAGAAAAGAGTGATTCTCAAAAATATATTTCACCATTAAATTATATAGGAGGAAAATTTAATGCTTTGGATTTAATATTAAACCATTTACCAAATAATTATAATAATTGTTATGATTTGTTTGGAGGAGGAGCCACAGTAAGCATTAATCTTAAGTCAAAAAAGATAATTTATAATGAAATTAATACATATGTTGTTGAATTATTAAATTACCTTTCTAAAACAGATCCAATAGATAATTATAAGAATATTCAAAAATATATAAAAAAATATGGACTTGAAAAAGGAAATAAAGAGGCATATTATAAATTGAGAGAGGATTATAACAATAGAAAAAGTCCGATACTATTATACTTATTAATATGTTTTGGATTTGAACATCAAATAAGATTTAATTCTAAATTCGAATTTAACAATCCTTGTGGAAATTCTGGATTTAATGATGAAATGTATGAAAAATTAATTTCTTTTTACTTAGTAAGTAATGAAAAAAAAATAGAATTTAAGAGAGGATCTTTTGAAGAATATAAGGAGTGTATAAAAAAAGAAGATTTTGTATATCTCGATCCACCATATTTAGGAAACGATGGAGTTTATCAAGATGGAAAAAGAGGATTTGAGGGATGGACAGAAAAAAATGAAGAAAAACTGTATTCATTTATGGAATACATAAACTCAATTGGAGCATTTTTTATGCTATCAAATTATTCTGAACATACAAAAAGTATTAATAATAAATTAAATGATTGGATTAAAAAGAATAACTTTAAAGTAATTGAAGATTCTAAAATTACTAAAAGAAATAGAACAAATAGAAAAGAAATAATAGTAATTAATTATTAGGGGGATATTATGCAAGTTAAAGTGAAGATTTATAGTTGTTACCAAAGAACATATATGCCTATATGTAATCGTATTTTGAAATTATTATATGGTGAAAATATAAATTTTGATAATGTAATCATAGAAATAGAAGATACTTCAGAAAATAATACTAAAAATATACAATCTCAAAGAAGAGTAACAGATAATTCTATTTATAGAGGAAGAATAATTAGAATTTTTGAAGACAATGTGCTTAAACATATAGTAGGAATGAGTAATACAAATTATGATGAAGACAGAAAATATGAATTTTCGCAAGGACAATCAAATAAGAACATTTCTAAATATGGTGAGGATAATTACCATGCCAATACTTATTTAAAACAAGGAATAAATCAAATATTTAAATTTTATTTTGAAAATAAGAATACTGCTGATTTGAGTTTTTATCTTTTAGATACAGATAAGAATGTGAATTACCCTAACAATTTATCTAATTCTCTATCATATAGAGAATTAGAAACTATTGGTTTTAAAGTACTAAACATTTATGATATAGATTTTTCGGAATATGAAGAAAAATGTAATAGTAGAATAAATCATAATAATTTAAAATTTGCATCATTTAATAAATATTTGCGAGATATTTCATATATATCTAATAGAAATACTGGTAATGTACCTTCATTTCTACAATGTGATGAAATAGAAACTATTGATGAAAATGGTAATAGTAGTTTTATGACAGAGAAATATACATATACTTTCAAATCACTTTCTGCTCAACAATATGATAGTCTTTTAAAATGTTGGTGCTTAAAAGTATTGGCAGATAAGGAAGGTACAAAAATAGAATTTAAATTGGGAAAACAATATTTTGATTATGATTCAGAAGAAAAAAGAATTGCTGAAGAATTATCTCAACCCGTAAAAGAAATTTTTACTTTAGCTAATCTTAATATTGAATATACTACTACAAAAGAATTTATGAATGAAAAGATAAAGGCAGATAACACATATCTTAGATATAAAGGACTAAATGAAATAAGAAATCAAACTTTGTTTAGAAATAATATTCGAAAAAAAGGAATTCCTACTGAATGTATTATTTGTGGAGAAGATGATACAAAACTTTTAGATGCTGCACATTTATGGGAGGTTAATCAGATTAAAAACAGTACAGTAAAGCAAGTAAATGACTTTATAAGAGTTAATAATTTACAAGAAATTATAGCATTGAGTAGTAAATATAGTGGAGAAATCTTCTATAAGAAATATTATTTAGTAAACTCAGGAGATAATGGAGTTTGGTTATGCAAAAATCACCATAAACAATTTGACTTGAATTATTACTGCTTTGATTCTGAGTATGGAAAAATTATATTAAAGTTTAAAAATCCTGCTACTGCACTTAAATTTAATGAAGATTTAAAGACAGAAAAACTATCAAAAGAATTATTGACGCCATTAACTAAATCTTTTATATACATGAGACAATTAGCTTTTTATATTTAAAAATATGAAAAAATTGAGGTGATATAAAAATGGAAGTTGGTAAAAAATCAATATTAAATGGTTTTATTGGAGGAAACAATAGTACACAATTTGTTATTCCAATATATCAAAGGAATTATGTATGGGGAAAGGATAATGTTAATCAATTATTGAAGGATATAGAAAAAATGATACCATATATAGATGATGAAAATAGATTTCATTTTTTTGGTAGTATTGTATATATAGATACAATACACAAAGGATCATTTAATGAATGGACAATCATTGATGGACAACAAAGATTAACTACTATATTTTTACTGTTACAGGCAATGAAAGTAGTATATGTCGAAAGTAATAAAATTATTTCAAAAAAATATTTATTAAATGATGAAGATATTGTAAACAGTAAAGATGAGTATGACAGGTATAGATTAAAACCACTTGTTAGTGATGATAATGTTTACTTAAAAATTTCAAATGATAATTTAATTGGCTTATCTAATGAAGAAAAAAATTCAAACATATATAAGGCATATAACATAATAAAAACTAGGTTAATGGATTGGAAAAATAAATACGACATAGAAACAATATTAAATGCTTTAGACAAATTTAAAGTAGTATGGATTCAATTAGCAAAAAGTGAAGATCCTCAGCAAGTATTTGAATCAATCAATTCAACGGGTGTGAACTTAACAGCTGCGGACCTAATAAGAAATTTTGTATTAATGAATAAAAGTGATAATAAACAAACAAAAATTTATAATGAATATTGGAAAATAATTGAGTTTGAGAATGTAACGACATCAAATTTAAAGGAATTTTTTAGATTTTATGTATCAATCATTGAAAAAACTACTATCCCTGAAAGAGAAGTTTATGAAAGATTTAAAAATGAATATAATAGACAATTAGAAATAAAAGAAGAATATGAAATTTTAGAAGAGATAAAGCAATATTCAAAATATTATTATTATATAAAATTTAACTTTAAAGGTATAAATAATGAAAAAGTTGAACAAGCATTAAAGGATTATCAAGCTTTAAAAACTAATATGCCAACAATGATAATTATGGAAGTATTAAAGTTATTTGATAATAACTTAATAACAGATGATGAAGCTTCAAAAGTAATAAAATTATTTTCTACATATATTGTAAGAAGAAATGTGTGTGGTGAAGATACAAAAGCAATTTCAAACATGTTTGGCAATTTGTTAGGGAAAATAATGAGATATTTTAAGGAAAAGGATTTATCTTTTTATGAATGTGTTGTAAAAGCTTTAGTAAATGATACCAGATTAACAAATCAAATAATGCCAACGGATAAAACTGTAAAAGAAGAATTTCAGAAATCTAATTTGTATTCTAGAGAAGCGACTGCTTTGATATTAAAAAAGATAGAAAATAATGAGTCACATATACCTTACGAACATCTAAATATAGAACATGTAATGCCACAAACAAGTACTGATTATTGGCAACAAAAAATTAATGAAAATAGTAGTTATGAAGAGGTTGTAAATAGAATTGGTAATTTGACACTAGTTGATTCGAGAGATAATTCTATTATGGGAAATAAAGATTTTGAAAGTAAGAAAGAAGTGTTGAAAAAGTCACGACACATTAAGTTAAATGAGGATATTTTACAAGAAAAAATTTGGAATGAGGATAAAATAAATAAAAGATCAGAAGAAATAGCAGAAAAATTTATTGAAATTTTTCAATATCCAGAGTTAGTTAAAGAGCAGGATATATATGCTTATATAAATTTAAATGAGGAAGAAGTTAATATTAATAGTATAAATATTATTCCATTAGAAATAAGTATAGGTGATGAATCAAATTCTAATATTGAAAATTGGACCGATGTGTTAGTGGAAATATTAAAATATTTATATAGAAGAGACAATATTACTTTTATTGAAACTGCTAATAAACTTAATACAGAATATGGATATAAATCGGAGCAAATAACAAGTAATAATAGAAAATTAAGAGCTGCTATACTAATAGACGATGATATTTTTATTGAAGGTAATACAAATACTAATCATAAATTAGTTTTACTACAAAGAATGATTAATATGATGAATATTGATACACCAATTAGTATTACTTATATAAGAAAAGAAGAGATATTATAGTAAGATTAAACTTTTAGCTAATCGGTGAAAGTCCGTAGTGTGGGTAGGTATCAATGTCATCAGTTTAAGAATATAGTTAATATTTAAAAACATAAAAATACCAATATTAAATATTTTGTTAATATCTAATATTGGTATTTTGACATTATAAATAAACCTATATAGGTTATTTTTTATTTATGTAAATTAGAAACTTTTAAGCTTATTATAACTATTTTTATTATTTACTCTTGGTTCTATTTTAGAATTTCTATCTTTTGGTATTGGAGTTTTGTATTTAAAAATTTTACTACATAATTTATCATATCTTTTTATTCTTTCGTCGTTATCTTCTTTTAGAATTATATATATTATTTCATTTCATGTTTATATTTCTTTTGCTCTATTTCTTTAGCTGCCTTATTTTTCATTGTTTGTATCATATTGAAAACTAGAACTCCTGCAAACAAATTTTGTTCTATAATTGTTTTATTACCACTTGTAAATTTCTCTATTTATAACTTTGATTTTTAGCTATAGTACATTGTTTCTATTTCCCAACATTTATGATATATTTCAACTATTTCTTCATATTTTAAATCTTCAATATTTGTTATTAAATATTCTATTTCTCCTGTATCTAATATCACTGTTGTCATTCTGACCTTTAATGTCTTTTTTATTTTTCTTTTGTTTCTTTATCTTTTATTTTTCTTAATCTATCTTCTGCAACATCTTGCTCTATTCATTCATTTTATGCTTTCATTGAGTCTTTTTCTTTTTCATAAATTTTTGTTTGTAATCTAATGTTAATGTCAATACAAAAATGTACAATTTTTCAAATTTATTAATGCACAAAAT
>CAUWFE010000019.1:0-26865 GCA_963558185.1 uncultured Clostridia bacterium | reverse complement strand
AAATAGAAGAATACACAGAAGAACAAAAAAATATGTATAACGAATTGCAAAATGTCTCATTATATCAAGGGTATAATTATATAAGTTCAGAAGATGAAGTAAAGCCGATTATACAATTACGATATATAAGCAATGAAAAAGCTACCATAACCAATAAGGGACTAAAAAATTCAAAACCTATTTTAAAAATATTCGGCAATGGAGAAGCGGATATATATCTTAATGGAATACAAATATTTAAAATAAATATTGATGATAAATATATTATTGTAGATTCTAAACAGCAAGATGCATATAAAGAAGATATATTAAAAAATAGGCAAATGCAAGGAAATTTTCCAGAATTATTACCAGGAGAAAATATAATTACATGGGATAATAATATTACAAAAATAGAAGTTCTAGCAAATAGTTGTTGGTTATAGAATGGAGATGATTATTTGATAAAAGTATATGATTCAACAGAAAGATTATTTAATCATAATGGAATAAAGATATTAAAACCTACAAAAGCCATAATATATAAAGAAGATAATGGCGATTATTATTTAGAAATAGAAGATAGTATTGAAAATATAAAATACTATCAGCAAGGAAATATAATAAGAGTATCAACTCCCTGGGAAGAACAAGGATTTAGATTAAATAATCCAAAAATAAAAAATAACAAAATTCAAATTAAAGCATGGCATATATACTATGATTCAAGAAATTATTTAATAGAAGATTCATATGTAGTTGATAAAAAATGTAATGATGCCTTAGATCATTTAAATATAGCTTGTGATCAAGCTACACCTTTTTCTACATTATCTAATATTAATACAATAAATTCCTATCGATGTGTAAGAAAAAGTTTTGAAGAGGCTATTTCTATAGTTATTGAGAGATGGGGAGGACACCTA
The DNA here is from genome assembly GCA_963558185.1 of uncultured Clostridia bacterium. Classification (GTDB taxonomy): domain Bacteria; phylum Bacillota; class Clostridia; order TANB77; family CAG-508; genus UMGS1663. The sequence goes on along the minus strand of CAUWFE010000019.1, from coordinate 25,960 downwards.
GTAAGAGATAATTTTAATATCAGTATATTAGATAAAATAGGAAATGATAATGGAATTGTATTATCATATAGCAAAAATATAAAAGAAATCAAAAAAGAAGAAAATTGGGATAATGTAGTTACAAAATTACTTCCTACAGGAAAAGATGGAATTATGCTAGATGAAATATATTTAGAATCAGACATAAAATACGATACTCCATATACAAAAACAGTTTCTTTTGACCAGAATATAGAAGAAGAGGACTTTTCAACAGAAGAAGAATATAAACAAGCACTAAAAGAAGATTTAAAAAATCAAGCATTACAATATTTAGAAAATAATAAGTTTCCTCTAATAAATTATGAATTAGATGCCCATTTAGAAGAAGTAACAGATGTAGGAGATACAATATATGTACAACATCCTAAATGCAATATAGATATTACTACAAATATTATTTCTGTAGAATACGACTGTATTAAACAAAGATATAAATCTATAGAGTTTGGCAATTTTAAAAAAACATTATCAAATTTATTAACAACAACAAAAGAACAAGCTAATCAAATAGTAGAAGAAAAGACAACAATAGTGAAAGTAACTTTAGGAGATGAATTAAAAGAAGCAACATCAAAAATATGGAATGTTTTAGGCAATTCATATATCATATATGATGGAGATAAAATTTTAATAGTAGATAAAATACCTAAAGAATCTGCTAAAAATGTAATAATGATAAATTCAGCTGGAATAGGTTTCAGTCAAACAGGAATAAATGGTATATTTAATAGTGCATGGCTAATAGATGGAACTTTAGATATGCAAAAAATCAATGTAATAAATTTAGTCGCCGATATGATAAAAGGTGGAACTCTTAAACTAGGTTCTACATTAAATGAAAAAGGAGTATTAGAAATTTATAATGAAACAAATACACTAATAGGTTTATTAGATAAAAATGGAGTAACAATATATGATGCAAATGGCGGATATGTAAAAATGAATCCTGAAGTAGGATTTGCTGGTTATGATTCAAATGGGCAAAAAACATATTGGGCATCAGGAGATGAATTTCATCAAAAAAAATCAGTAGTAGAAGAAGAAATAACTATTTCAAATAAAGTAAGAGTAATACCAATTACAGTAAGAGATGAAAACAATAAAATTACAAATGATGGAATTGGATTTTTAGCATTAGTTTAAAGGAGGAAATTAGTGTGGCAAATGGAGAGTTTGAATTTAATACAAGCAATAGATATATTATAGGAAAGATAGTATGGAGTTCAGCAGCAAATGTAACTGCAAATGCATCTACTGTTACAACTATTTTATATTATAAAAAAAGTAGTGAATCTACATCCACGACATATGGAACTTTTAATGGAAATATTAATATAAATGGAACTATCAAAACAATAAACAAGAGGATAACTTTAAATTGTAATGATACTTATCAAGAAATTTCAAGAATGACAGTACCAAATGTTACACATAATTCAGATGGAACAAAATCTATCACTATATCAGCAAGTGGAGGAATTTCAGGAACTACTTTTTCTAATAGTAATGGAAATAGAACTGTAATATTAGATACAATTCCACGTGAAAGTAGAATTTCTAATTTTAATGATTTTGTTGTAGGAGAAAATATAAAAATCGGAATTACAAAGTATAGTAAAGAATTTATTGACACTTTGACCATAAAGTGTGGAAATATAACAATAAAGACAATAAACAATTATATAAGTAATTCAAATATTTCTTTTTCAGAAAATGAATTAAATAAAATATATGAAATAATGAAACTAGTAACAATTATAGATTTTACAACAACAATTACTACAAAAGCAGGAAATAAAATAATTGGTAGTAATTCAAAAACAGTGAAAGGATCTTTGAAAGAATGCAATCCTAAATTTATAACAAATAATATTTCATATTATGATAACAATATAAAAACTGTAGAAGTAACAGAAGATGACCAATTTATAGTACAAAGTTTATCAGAATTAGTTGTAAATATAAAAGCAGCAGTTCCACAAAAAGGTGCTGGAATAAGTTTGTATGATGTGAATGTAAACGGAGTAAGAAAAACAATGACAACATCAGGTAGGTTAAATTTTGGAAAGGTAAATTCTTCACAGAATGTACAAATAGAATGTACAGTAACAGATAGTAGAGGAAATAAGACAACTGCCAAGAAAACTATTAAAATATTAGAATGGTCATTACCTAAAGCTGAAATAATATTAGAAAGACTAAATAATTACGAAGATACAACATATTTAACAGTAAAAAGTAATTATTCAAGCGTTAATAATAAAAATGCGATACAAATAAAATATATGTATAGTGTGAATAATGCTTTTGAAGCTACAAAAAATAACATAATAGTAGGAGATGCAGTTGGATTAAGAAACATGACACCAAGCGGAGATAGTAGTATCGTTTGTGAAATTACTGAAAGTGAAATAAAGAAAATAACAAAAAATAGTGAAGTTATACGATTTTCTAATCGAAATTATATTGAAGAAAAGATAGATGAAGATTATATAGATATAATAGCATATTATGAGCCAAATTCATTAAATCAATATACAACAGAGTATTTATTAGTAAGATATGATAAAAAAACACAGAAAATAATATCAAATGACTCTTTACCAGGATACTATTTAAATAGCGATATAGTGCAAAGTATTAATAAAAAGGCAATATCATATAAATATTTATATTTAAAAAGTATTCCAAATTATCAAACAATAGAAAATAATGAAAAAATAGAAAAGAGTTGTGCAAAAGATAGAATATGGTATTTTAAAATATTAATAAAAGATAAATTTGGACAAACTATATATAATTTAATTTTGCAAAAAGGTAGACCTATTTTATATATAGATATATTGAATTTAGGAGTTGGAATTAATTGCTTCCCTAAAGGAAAAGGATTATGGACAGATGAAGAATGGGAAGATATTGAACTAGAGAAAGGTTTTGCAGGAGTATTGGACTGTTATACACCTCAATACAAAAAGAGTGGAGATCTATTGTATTTTAGAGGGTGTGTATGGAAACAAAATGGAACATTTACTACAAATTCAGAAAAAATAGGAAAAATAGATTACAACTTGGATAAGAGAGTAATATTGGGAAACTTAGGAAAAAGAATTGATATAGACAAACTTGGAAACATAAATGTAAAAAAGACAACTACTGATGATCAATTTGTAAGTTTAGATGGCTTAACAATATTTTTAAAATAATATTATAGGAGGTTTAAAGTGACAAATGAACAACTAACCCAAGAAGTAATGAAATTAGCAGAACATCAAGCAAAATGTGATGCTGAACGTGAAAATATAGTAGGAATAATAGATGAAATAAGAGAAGATATAAAATCTACAAAATCACTAGCAGAAGATGTACATATTATGGCTGTTAATATGGAAAATATGCAAAGAACATTAAAAGAAACAAACAGAAAAGTAGATGCAATAAGTTCGCAAGAATTTGTAGAATATAAAGAAAATAAAAAGATAATAAAAAACAACATATTAAGTACAATAGGTGGAGCAATAGGAGCAAGTCTATTGATATTTATAGTGTGGTTTATAATTAATTTTATGAAAGGATGATAAATATGCAAAAAGCAATAGAAAAGCTATTAGTAAATATAGCAAATTTATTTAAAGTAAAAACAATATTAAGCTTAACAGTAATAATAACAACTTGTATATTAACATTTAGAAATGTAATCAGCGTAGAGGCATTTATGGCAATAGCAAGTGCAATAATTACATATTATTTTACAAAAAGTGAAAAGGAGGAAAAATAGATGATTCAAATAATAGATAAAAAACTACAATTTAACAGTAATTATAGTAATATGGGTAATGTAGAAGGGATAGTGCTTCATCACAGTGGCACAAAAGTATTACAAAGTGTAGAAACTATACATAATTACCATAAAAGTAAAGGTTGGGCAGGTATAGGATATCATTATTATGTTCGAAAGGATGGAACTATATATAAAGGTCGTCCAGAAAACATGGCAGGAGCTCATTGTCCAGGAGCGAATAGTACAACAATTGCAATTTGTGATGAGGGAGATTTTAATATAGAAACAATGTCAGAAATACAGATACAAGCTACAAGAGAATTAATTGCAGATATAAAAGCAAGACGTAATATAAAATATGTAAAAGGACATAGAGATATTATTGCAACAAGTTGTCCAGGGAAGAATTATCCTTTTAATGAAATAGTAAGTAATTTACCAGATTTACAATATCAAGTGCACTTGCAAGATTTAGGCTGGCAAAAAGTACAAAATGCAGGAGAAGGAGCAGGAACAGAAGGACAGAATAGAAGATTAGAAGCTGTTAAATTTTTTGCAAATAATGGTTTAACAATTAAATATAGAGCTCATGTAGGAGAAGTTGGATGGCAAGACTGGAAAAATACAGGAGAAATAGCAGGGACAACAGGAGAAAGTAAAAGAATTGAAGCATTAGAAATAAAATGTAATAAATTATTAGAAGTACAAGAGCACATTCAAGACGTGGGCTGGATGCCTAAAACTACAGCAAAGGAATTTACTATAGGAACGGTTGGAAAATCATTAAGAATGGAAGCTTTTAGAATTAAAGTTGTAAGTTAAACTTGAGCAGTAGATTAAATTGAAATCTACTGCTTTGCATATAGATAACAATATATTTATAGAATTATTTAACTGGTATTTTTTATGTCTAAAAATTTTTTTAATGCAATTATTATTTTTAATGCAATTATTTTTTTCATTTTAATGCAATTTTAATGCAGTTTATATAAGAACTAATGAAAAATAATGAGATTTAATAAAAAATAAAAATTTTTGCAAAAATAAAAAAGCCCTATTTTAAGCCTTTTTGAGAAATAATAAGAAATAATAAAATTTAATAAAAAATAATAAAAATAAAATTTATGGAGCAGGTAGCGGGAATCGAACCCGCGCTATCAGGTCGGAAGCATGACATTCTACCACTAAATTATACCTGCATAAAATATATCCATATATTAAATAAAAGCCCCTGTTAAACATAGGAGCTTTTTAATGGAGCAGGTAGCGGGAATCGAACCCGCATAGCCAGCTTGGAAGGCTGGAATTCTACCATTGAACTACACCTGCATCTTCTTTCTTCTGAACGATTTTAATTATACTTTATTTTTTATATAATGTCAATAGTTTTAAAAAATTATTTCTTAATTGTGGAATAAAATTGTATATTTACAATATTTTTAAAACATGAATCTTAAGATTATCTGAAATAAGAATAGCAATAATATAAAAACTATGTTATACTTAAAATCAGAAAAGAAACTAGCATGCATTATATAAATTTATGGTAAAATTTTAAATTTAATAGAAGGAGAAAAATTAAATGAATGAATATCTAAAAAGTTTAAATGAAGAAGTAAGAAATTACTTAACAATATTATCACCAAAATTTCCAGAATGGTTATTAGAATATATTTATACACCAACAATGTTTAGACTGGATGGGATAGGTATGTCTTGTGGAACATTATATACAAAAGTTTATAATGATAAATATTATTACTCTTCATTAACTCACAGTGTAGCAGTTGCACTTATTATATGGAACTTCACACATGACAAAAAACAAACTATATCTGGCTTATTTCATGATATTGCTACTCCTACTTTTAAGCATTGCATTGATTTTATGAATGGTGATTCAGAACATCAAGAATCTACAGAAGAAAGAACAGAGCAAATTATTAAAAATTCAAAAGAGATAATGAACTTATTAGAAAGGGATAATATAAAAGTAGAAGAAGTTTCAGATTATCATATATATCCAATTGCAGATAATGATACTCCTAGATTAAGTGCAGATAGACTTGAATATACTTTATCAGGAGGGCTTTACCAAGTAAAAATATTTGACCTAAAAGATATTGAAAAATATTATAATAATCTAACTATATTAAAAAATGAAGATAATGTAATAGAACTTTCATTTAAAGATATGAAAATATGTGAAGAATTTATACACAATATTTCAAAATTGTGGCCTCGTTGGATAGAAGATGAAGATAGACTATGTATGCAATTTATAGCAGATGTAATTAAATCTATGAATATCAAGGAATATATCACAGTAGATGATTTATATAAAATGTCAGAAAATGATGTATTACAATTAATTAAAAATTGTGAAGATGTGTATATAAAAAATGCATTTACAAACTTTGAAAATGCTACAAGAAATTCTGTATATAAAAGTGATTTCCCTACTGAAAAAAGTTATTGTACAAGTGTTAAAGGAAAGAAAAGATATATAAATCCTTTAGTATCATTCGAAAATAAAGTATACAGAATAGCAGATGTTTCTGAAATTGCAAATAATGATATAAATAAATTTCTAAATATGAAACTTCATGATTTTATAGGATTTGATTTTGATTTTAAACCATATGAAACACAACAAATAAAATAATTTTTTGTTACTAAATAATAGTTTTTATTATTTTTTTGCTAGAATGCCTTGGAATATAAGCTTTGATTAAAATGACGAATGTTTATGAAGAAATTTTAGAAATTCTGTGTGATTTTATGGAAAGAGTTCACTTTTAGTGGAAGGGGGCCATAAAATAAGTTAGAATTTCTTAAATTTCGTAATAAACCTAAGGAATGTAATGAAAAGCTTATATTCCAAGGCATTCATTGCATTAATTTACAGAAGCCATTATCTAATAACAACTTTTTTACTTAATTATCAAAAAAACATTGACAGTTCATATTAATAAAGGTAAAATAATATAGAGACAAGATATATTCTAAAAGAATAAATAAATTAAGATATATATTATTGTACATTGAAAATTTAATAGGGAAAGGTGGATGATTATGGAAATTATAATCAATATTGCCATTTTTCTAATCTCCGCAGTAGTTTTCACATTTGTTGGAATAGCTATTAGAAAGAAAATAGCAGAAACAAAAATGGAAAGCGCTGAAGCTGAGTCAAAAAGAATCATAGAATTAGCAAATAAAGAAGCTGAAAACATCAAAAAAGAAGAAATCTTTAAAGCTAAGGAAGAAATTATGAATAGCAGAAAAGATTTTGACCAAGAGGTTAGAGAAAGAAGAGGCGAAATTCAACAACAAGAAAGACGTTTATTACAAAAAGAAGAAAATCTTGAAAGAAAATTAGAAAATTTAGAAAAAAAGGAAAAAAACGTAACTGACAAAGAACAGGAAATTGAAAAGCAAAAAGAGAAATTACAAGCATTACAAGAGCAAGAAATGCAAGAATTACAAAAAATTTCTAAATTATCTGTAGAACAAGCCAAAAAGCAATTGCTAACTGAAGTAGAAAAACAAATTACAAACGAAAAAGCTATTTTAATTAGAGAATTAGATCAAAAGGCTAAAGAAACAGCAGAAAAAAATGCAAAAGAAGTAATTAGCTATGCAATTCAAAAATGTGCAGCAGACCATTCACAAGAAACAACAGTATCAATAGTTTCATTACCAAATGATGACATGAAAGGTAGAATTATTGGTAGAGAAGGTAGAAATATAAAAGCTTTAGAAACATTAACTGGAATTGATTTAATAATAGATGATACACCAGAAGCTGTAGTTATTTCAGGATTTGATCCGCTAAGAAGAGAAATTGCAAAAATGGCACTAGAAAAATTAATAAATGATGGAAGAATTCACCCTGCAAAAATAGAAGAAATGGTAGAAAAATCAAGAGAAGAATTAGAAGCAACTATAAAAGAAGAAGGCGAAAGAGTTGCATTAGAAGCAGGAGTTAATGGATTACATCCAGATATTATTAAGTTATTAGGAAAATTAAAATATAGAACAAGTTATGGACAAAATGTATTAAATCATTCTTTAGAAGTTTCAAATTTAGCAAGAATAATGGCAGAAGAATTAGGTTTAGATCCTAGAATTGCAAAAAGAGCAGGTTTATTACACGATATAGGAAAAGCACTAGACCATGACATGGAAGGAACACACGTTGAAATTGGTGTTGAAATATTGAAAAAATATAAAGAAAATGATTTAGTAATCAATGCCGTACAAGCTCATCACGGAGATGTAGAACCAAAAACAATAGAAGCTGTTTTAGTACAAGCAGCAGATGCAATTTCAGCATCAAGACCAGGAGCAAGAAGAGAAACTTTAGATGCATATATTAAAAGATTAGAAAAATTAGAAGAAATTGCAGATTCATTTGAAGGAGTAGAAAAATCTTTTGCAATACAAGCAGGTAGAGAGGTTAGAATAGTAGTAAAACCTGAAAAAATTTCAGACAACGAAATGACATTACTTGCAAGAAATGTTGCAAAAAGAGTAGAAAATGAAATGGAATATCCAGGACAAATCAAAGTAAATATTCTTCGTGAAACAAGAGTAATAGAATATGCAAAATAATAAAAAAGAACTTTAAGGACATGCCTTAAAGTTCTTTTTTCCGATTATATAAAAAGCTTCGCTAAACATTCCACACAAATTTTATTTCATAAAATTTGACAGTCGAACAAAGACAAGGCATGTAAACTTATTAAAAATGTCGAAAAATATTAATCATGCTTCTTTTGTTCTTAATACAGTAAAAATAAAATCTTACAATTTTGTGAATTTTTTAGTAAAAGCCTTTTATTTTTTTCTAATATATAATATAATAACAACATAATTGTATGCTAAGGAGGATAAAAATGAGTGAAGAAAAAAATAAAAAGCATGAATTAAAGAAAGCAAAGAAAGTAAAAAAAGTCAAGAATACAAAAACTAATAAAAATGTAAAAGAAGAAAACAAACAACAAAAATTAAAACCGAAGAAAAAGCATAAAGTATTAAAACGAATAATATTATTTATAATAATAATGATTATTTTAGCTTGTTTAGTAGGAGCTGGAATTGTAGCAGGAATATTCTTTAGTGATAAGTATAAAGTAACAGCAGATAAATTTGACATAAATATAGAAAATTCAAAAGCTGTTGATGCAGATGGAAACGAATTAGCAACATTAGTAGGTAATGAAAATAGAAAAATAATTACTATGGAAGAAATGCCAGATTATTTGCCAAAAGCGTTTATAGCTATAGAAGATGAAAGATTTTATGAACATAGTGGTATAGACATTTTGAGAACTGGAAAAGCAGTTGTTACATATATTTTCAATAAGGGAGAGTCATCATTTGGAGGAAGTACAATAACACAACAATTAATTAAAAATATGTTTGATGATGATGCAAGAGAAGGTTCAGCTGGTGTTCAAAGAAAAATAAGGGAAATGGCAAGAGCCTATAATACTGAAAAAGTATTATCAAAATCACAAATATTAGAAACTTACTTAAATTACATATATATGGGTGGAGGATATGACTATTCTGATATTATGGGAGTAGAATCAGGAGCCCAATTCTATTTTTCAAAATCAGCAAAAGACTTAAGTTTAGCAGAAGCAGCGTTTTTAGCAGGAATTAATGATTCACCAAATGCATATTATCCATTTAACCCAGAGAAAGATAATAGTGAAACAATAAAAAGAAAAACAAAAATAGTTTTAGGTAAAATGAAAGAACTAAGAGAAAAATTAGAAATTCAAATGACAGATGAAGAATATGATGCTGCAATACAACAAGTTGAAAGTGGATTACCATTCCAAAAAGGAATAATAAAAACAAGTCCTTATTCTTATCATGTAGCAGCAGCAATAGAACAAGCCACACAAGATTTAGCTGAAAAAGAAGGTTTAACATATAAAGCTGCAAATACAAAATTATTCGGAAGTGGATATACTATACATACAACACAAAAAACAGAAATTCAAAACAGGATGGAAGAAGAATTCCAAAAAGAAAAATACATTGTGACAAGTAAAGAAAAAGATAAAAATGGAAATTTACTTAATGAAGGGCATGTTCAAGCTGCAATGGTAATAATAGAACCAACAACAGGGCAAGTAGTAGGAACTATGGGTGGACTTGGAACAGACCAAAGTACATTAGGGCTAAATAGAGCAACACAAGGACGTAAAAAGCCAGGTTCTTCAATAAAACCTATTGCGTGTGTAGCACCAGCATTAGAAAAAAATATTATTACAGCTGCAACTGTATATGATGATTCGTTAACAAACTTTGGTGGAGATTATGAACCACATAACTCAGATTATGCTTTCCCAGGTTTAACAACAGTAAGAGATGGAGTAGCTCGTTCTTCGAACATTGTTAACTTAAAAATAATGAGAGAAGTGGGACCAGAAAATGCAATTGAATTTATGAAAACAATGGGATATGAAATAAATGAAAATTATAAACCAGATATAACTTTAGCATTAGGCACATTAGATGTAACACCATTAGAAATGGCAGCAGCATATGCTAGTATTGCAAATAATGGACAATATATTACACCAACATTTTACACTAAAGTTACAGATAAAGAAGGAAATGTTGTATTAGAACCAAAACAAGAAAAACGTCAAGTAATGACAGAAGGAAATGCATATATATTAAAATCAGTTTTAACATCTGCTGTAAATCATGGTACTGCATCTGTGTGTAGAATATCAGGTATGGATGTAGCAGCAAAAACAGGTTCAACAGATAGATATATGGAAAGATGGCTTTGTGGATTTACACCATATTATGCAGCAGCAACTTGGTATGGATTTGACAATGAAGCATCAACAGGATTAAGTATAAACAATGCAGCAAATATATGGGCCGCAATTATGAAAGATGTACACTCAGGGTTAACAAAAAAATCTTTTGAAAAACCAAGTAATATTGTAACAGCAACTATATGTAAAGATAGTGGTAAAGTAGCTACATCTTCATGTGCAAGAACAACAACAGAATATTTTGTTAAAGGAACAGTACCAGGAAAATGTGAAGGACATCAAAAATTACAAATATGTAAAGATACAGGAAAAATAGCAAATGAATTTTGTCCTAACAAAGAAGAAAAAACATTTTTAGTAAAACCAGAAAAAGAATCAAAAGGATTATGGAAAACAAACTATGGTACAAAATTTGATGTTCCAAGTGAAACTTGTATAGACCATAAAAAACCTGAAATAGAAAAAATTGAAATGATAGATGTTATAGGCAAAAAACAAGCAGATGCCAAAAAAGCTTTAGAAGCAAAAGGCTTCAAAGTTACAATAAAAACAAAAGAGAGCAATGAAAAAAATAAAGGCTTAGTTATAGAGCAAAGTATAGAAAAAGGTAAAAAAGTAGATAAAGGAACAACAGTCACAATATATGTTGGAACAGTAAAAAAAGAAGAAAAACCAGAAAGTAATACACAAAAACCAACAAATAATACAGTAGACGGAGGCACAACAAATACTATAACTAACACAGTTGAATAAAAGTAGATGATTGCACCTATCTATTATAGGTGCAATTATCAAAATATGAATGGAGGAGCTTATGAATTTATACTTATATAATACTTTAACAAGACAAAAAGAAGAATTTAAACCATTAGAAGGAAAACAAGTTAGAATATATACATGTGGCCCTACGGTATATAGTTTTGCACATATTGGCAATTTTAGAGCATATATTTTTATGGATAATTTACGTAGAGTATTAAAAAATAATGGATATTCTTTAAAACATGTAATGAATATTACAGATGTAGGTCATCTAGAATCAGATGCTGATGAAGGCGAAGATAAAATGGAGAAAGCTGCAAAAAAAGAAAATAAAAACCCATATGAAATAGCAAAATTTTATACAGAAGTATTTTTAAAAGATATACATATGCTAAACATAGATATACCAGAAATTATTGCAAAAGCAACAGAACATATTACAGAAATGGAGCAATATGTTGAAACTTTAATAAAAAATGGATATGCGTATGAAACTTCTACTGCAATATATTTTGATGTATCTAAATTAGACAAATATCCTATTTTATCTAACAGAAAGTTAGATGAACAAATAGCAGGTGCAAGGGTTGAAGTAGACAAAGAAAAAAGAAATCCTTACGATTTTGCAGTATGGATAAAAGCTCCTGAAAACCATATTATGAAATGGGAAAGCCCATGGGGCTTATCATATCCAGGATGGCACTTAGAATGTTCAACAATGGGAAGAAAATATCTGGGTGACCAATTTGATATACACACTGGTGGAGTGGACCATATTCCTACACATCATGAAAATGAAATAGCTCAAAGTAAAGGAGCAACAGGAAAAATTCCAGCAAAAACATGGATGCATGTAGAATTTTTACAAGTAGATGGTGGTAAAATGTCAAAGAGTTTAGGAAATACATATACACTAGCTCAATTACAAGAAAAAGGAATAGAACCACTAGCATATAAATTATTTTGCTATACAGCACATTATAGAACAAAATTAAACTTTACATTTGATGGTGCATATTCAGCACAAAAAGCATTAAATAGATTGCGTGAAAGCTATTTAAAACATTCTTCAGGAGAAGAAATAATAGAAGATGAAGAAATAAAAAAATACTATAATCGTTTTATAGAAGCAGTAAATGATGACTTAAATTTACCGTTGGCAATGGGCATTGTATGGGAAGTTGCACGAAATGAAAAACAATCAAAACAATTTGCAAAACTTTTATTAGATTTTGATGAAATTTTAGGATTAGATTTACAAAATGCAAAAAAATATTTAGATAATCAAAAAGAAATTGAACTTCCAGAAGAAATAAAAAATCTAATAAATGAAAGAAAATTAGCAAGAGAAAATAAAAATTGGGAACTTTCTGATAAAATAAGAAATGAATTAGAAGAAAAAGGGTATACTGTAAAAGATACAAAAAATGGTATGGAAGTAGAAAAAACAAAATAGGAAGGAAGCGCAAATGATGGGTGAGGAAAATAAACAAGAAGTAAAAGAGATGAACTTTTTTCAAAAAATGTTAGCAAGTATAAAGGATTTTGATAAATATCCTTTACTTGCTTCAAAGCATTTTACAAAAACAGTTTCTTATCTTATTATACTTATAATTTTAATTACAATGTTTTGCGGAGTTTTCTTTAGTATAAATATATATCAAAAAATAGGACAGGCAGTTTCATATATAGATAAAGAACTTCCTAATATGATATATGAAAATGAAAATTTAATAGTTCAAAATAATAATGAGCCAATTAAAATAAAAATTGAAGATGAAATGATACAAGAGGTAATTATTGATTCAAAAGAAGGCTTAACACAAGAACAAATTGAAGATTATAAAAAAGAATTAAAACAAAATAATACTTCAATATTACTATTAAAAGATAAAATGTATTTTAAATTACCATCAAATAATCAGCTAATAGAATATATGTATAAAGACTTTTTTGAAATTTATGGAATAGAAAGATTAGAAAAAAATGATATAGTAAATTATTTTTCTGGTAATAATAAAATTATGATAGCAATAGCAATATGGCTTACATATTGTATATATACATTTATGATTAACTTTATTATGGCACTTATGTATGCAATAGTTATTGGATTTGCAGGATATGTAACAGCAATGGTTTTACGTTTACGTTTAAGATTTACTGCAATGATAAAAATGGCAATTCATGCTTTAACATTACCAAGTTTATTATTAGCATTGTATATTGCTGTAAATAATTTAACTGGATTTACAATTTCATATTTTGATGTTATGTATATAACAGTAGCATATATTTATGTAGTAGCAGCATTATTTATAATAAAATCAGATGTTGTAAAAAAACAGCAAGAACTAGCATTAATAATAGAGGAACAAGCAAGAGTAGCAGCAGAAAAGAAAGCAGAGGAAGAAGAACAAGAAAAAGAAAGACTAGAAAGAGAAGAAAAAGAGAGAAGAAAAAAACGTGATAAAGAAAAAGAAGAAAAGCAAAAAGATGAAAATAATCCAAGTAAGCCACAAGCGGATAATGTTTAAGAAAAATGGAGGAATCATGAATAACAAAGAAGATAAACAAAAAAATAAAATTTTATTAATTAGCCTATGTGCAGCAATATTAGTTTTGACATTAATAATTGTAATTACTGTATTTGCAAGCAAATCTGATGAAAATAAAATGGCATATACAGAATTAATAAAAAGTGTATCAGATGGTGAAGTTGAAAAAGTAGAAATGACAGTTGGTAGTAGCAGTGTTAAAATAAAACTAAAGGACATTGAAAAAGAAAAGAATGCAATTGTTCCTAATGTACAAGCTTTTATTGAATTAATACAAGAAAAAGTTGCTGAAGGAAATGATATAGAGCTTATACAAAATCCACAAAATGGATTTATGTCATTTATGGGAGTGCTAATACAATTGTTACCAACTATTTTAATAGTAGCATTATTTATTCTTGTATTTAAAATGCAAGGTTTTGGAGAAAGTGGAAAGGTTTATGATGAAACTACTACAAAAGTAAAAGTAAGATTTGATGATGTTGCAGGATTAAATGAAGAAAAACAAGAATTAAAAGAAATTGTAGAATTTTTGAAAAAGCCTGAAAAATTTACTAAAATGGGTGCAAAAATTCCGAAAGGAGTTTTATTATATGGAAAGCCAGGTACAGGGAAAACATTAATAGCAAAAGCTATTGCAGGAGAAGCAGGGGTTCCTTTTATAGCAATGAGTGGTTCAGAATTTATTGAAATGTTTGCAGGTTTAGGAGCTTCTCGTGTGAGAAAATTATTTGAAAAAGCAAGAAAAATGTCGCCATGTATAGTATTTATAGATGAAATTGACGCAATTGGAGCAAGACGTAGTGGTGGAAATGGGGCTGATTCAGAAAATAATCAAACTTTAAATCAATTATTAGTAGAAATGGATGGATTTTCTACAGAAGAGCCTATAATAGTATTAGCTGCTACAAATAGACCTGAAATGTTAGACAAAGCATTATTAAGACCAGGAAGATTTGACAGACAAATAACAGTTCAAGTTCCAGATGTACGTGGAAGAGAAGAAATCTTAAACATTCATGCAAAAGAAAAGAAATTTGCAGATGATGTGAACTTAAAATCTATAGCAGAAGACACAGCAGGTTTAACAGGAGCAGAACTTGCAAATATTTTAAATGAATCTGCTATTATAGCAACTGTAAATGGACATATGGTCATTGAAAAACAAGATTTAGAAGAAGCTATGAAAAAAGTAACAGTAGGTTTGCAAAAGGTAAGTAGAGTAATATCAGATAAAGATAAAAGAATAACAGCATATCATGAAGCTGGCCATGCAGTAGTAAGTAAATTTTTACCAACACAAGAAGATGTAAAAGAAATTTCTATTATACCAAGAGGAATGGCTGGAGGATATACAATGCAAAAAACATCTGAGGATAAAAACTATATACAAAAACTAGAATTAGAAGAAAGATTAATAGTTTTAATGGGTGGAAGAGCAGCTGAAAGTATAATTTTTCATGATATATCAACTGGAGCTGGTAATGACATACAAGTTGCAACTCAAATTGCAAAAGATATGGTAACTGTATATGGAATGAGTGATACAGTAGGAAACATATCAATAAACACAGATAAAGATCCATATGAACTTCAACTTTTAGGGGAAAAATTTGGAGATGCAATAGGAGCAGAAATAAAAATATTATTAGATACAGCATATATGAAAGCACAAGCAATTATTAGAGAACATATGGATAAATTAGAAACAGTAGCACAAACTTTACTTTCTAAAGAAACAATTTATGAAGAAGAATTTAATAGTATTTTTGAAAAATAATTTTTGTTATATGTAAAATTAGCAAATATGCACAGAAACTAAATTATAGAAAGATATGGATAAATTTTAAGTGAACCTAAATTATTAGATAAAAAGTTTAATAAGCATGGTTCACTTTTAATGGTAGAAAAAGGGGAAACAAAATGAAAAAATTAATATATGTAATAGGGATAATTTGTTTAATATTGGTAACTACTTTAAATATTTTATTTACAGCAATTTTAGATAGTTCTGAACATATTGAGATTAGAAATAATACGTTTATATATATTTTAGGAATTATCTTGTTTGGAATTCTAATATATGTAATAACAAATGTAATTGATAAAAAATGTATGAATTTGACTTCTAAGAAAAAAAGGAAATTATTAATTATAATTATTTCAGTATATGCAATAATAAATATAATATGGATAATTGCTATTAGACCTCCTATTGTGGGAGACCAAATACATGCTTGTAATTTAGCTCAAACATTTTATAACAATAATTTAGAAGAATTTTTACCAGATATGACTTATGCTGGAATACCACTTAGCCAGTATATGCAATCTTATCATCAACAAATATCATTAGCTTTTGTTTTTAGTTTATTCTTTAGAATAATACATTTTGATGGTATTGGACTTTTACGAATATTAAATGTAATTGGAAATATTGCAATTGTAATTGCTTTATATAAAATAGTTCAGCATTTGTCAAAAAAATACGAAGTAAATAAAACAAGATTACTTTTATTTATATTGACCTTTATTCCATTAATAATGTTATCTACTTTTATTTACGGAGATATTCCAAGTATTGCATTATGCCTATTTGCGGTATATTTTATGATGAAATATTCAGAAACTAAACAAATTAGATATCCTATATTTGCTTCAATATTTACTATGATAGCATATATGATGAGGATGAATAGCTTAATTTTCATAATTGCTACAGTAATGTATTTACTATGGAATATGTTTACAAATATTACGTATAGAAAGTGGAAGGAAAACATTATCAATATAGTTGTAATTTTTATGTACATATGTATTTCAATTTTACCAGCTTCATTTGTTCAAAATTATTATCTAAAAAAATATGACATGGATACAAATGCAGAATATCCAATAATAAGTTATTTCCTTATGGCAATGGAAGAATCATGGAGAGGATATGGCTGGTATAATGAAGATAGAGGAGAATATGCATTAAAAAATATAGATAAAGCAAAAGTTGAATATGTAGACGAAATTAAAAATAGATTAAGTTATTTTTTAGATAATCCTATTTATGCTCTTGAATTTTATAGAGATAAGCTTGCTTCAATGTGGACAGAAAATACTTATTCTGCTATTAGAAGTAATATTGTAAAAGAAAATGATTCTATAGAAAATTTTACAGAACCTTTAACATTTTATGAAAAAGCCATTTTAATAGTAATATGTTTATGTTCTTGTATATTCTTGATTCAAAATAGGAAAAATCTTTCTAATGATGTAATTTTTCTAATTACTATATTTATAGGAGGCTTTTTATTCCATATTTTGTGGGAGGCAAAATCACGATATATAGTTCCATATATTATAGTGTTGATGCCAATTGCAAGCTTATGCATTAATGATAATAAAATTACAAATATAATAAAAAAGATGTTTAATAATTTAAAAAATATAATTCAGTATAATTAAATGGGTATGAAAAATGAGATTTGGAATAAAAATATTTCAAATCTCATTTTTTTAGAAGACTTTTTTAATAGTCTCATTTTTAACAAATTATTGAATTTAATGTCTAAATTCATGCACGCACAAAGGCAAATATTCTTCATTTTCATTTTTTATTACTATATCTGTTAAGCAAGCTGAAAAGTTTAATGGAAAAGATTCAGATTTATCATTTGCTTGATATTTAAATGGACTTTTTCTAAGAGAATTTCTTATAGTGTTTTTTAAATTATCTGGTATTTGTGCCATAAAATCTTCAAATAAAGAAATATCAAAATCAAAAGAAGCCAATAATTCTTCATCTCTAGTTATTACTGATGTAAAAGTAAATAAGTTATCCTTTAACCTTGCAATATCTAAAATATAACAATTATGAAAAAATTGCATAGTTTCTTCTTTTATGCCATTTCTTAAACACCATATACCATAGTCTGGTTTAAAATTAAATATATGGGGATTTGTAAAGGCCATTGGACTCAAAAGTTCATATAATTTATTCCAATCAGCTTCTGAAGCTTTAGCTAATTGAATAGATAATACAGGTTCTTTTTTATTCACTTCAAAAATATTTAATTCTTTACCATTACATAGCACATATCTATAATGGAGTAATAATATCTTCTCTTACATCACATTCATTATAATTTTTAGGTAAATTATTAAAATCAATTTTATCAAAAATTCCCATATTTTATTCTCCTATTTATATCATTTTTATGTTATTTAGTTCTTAGAATAAGTAAGCATTCAAAACATGATATTTAAAATTATCAAAAAACAAATTTATCTTCTATATCTTGTATATTAGGTAATGTAAAAATTTTATTATTTAAATAATTCAAAACTCCTGCATTAGAAGTAAAGCAAAATTTTAAAGAATAATTCCATAATAATTGTTCTTTTTGATGGAAATTTTTATTAATTTCATAATCTCCATATTTTTCATCACCTATAATTGGTAAATTAATATGTGCCAATTGAGCACGAATTTGATGAGTTCTACCTGTTTCTATTTCAACATCTAAAAGGCTAATATTTTTTTTGCTATTTTCTTTTTTTACTGTATAACTAGTAATAATAGGTAAATATCCTTTTTTAGGAATATCCGAAATATATACAATAGATTTTTTTGCATCTTTAAAAAGATAACTATTTATAGTTAGATTTTTCTTTTTAGGTATACCATAAACAACAGCTAAATAATGTTTCTTAATTTCCTTTTGTTTAAATGCATTAAATAAAATATCTAATGCACATTTATTTTTAGCAAATAAAATTAAACCTTGAGTATTTCTATCTAATCTATGACAAGGATAAATAAAATCAAAATGAGAATTCAATATAGATGTAAGAGAGTTTTCACCTAAAACTTCTATTTTAGCAGGTTTATTTAAAATTAAAATATTGTCATCTTCAAAAATTTTATGGCTATATAAGTTCTCAAAATTGTAAATATTATCACCTAATAAATTATCAGAAATATACATTTCTATAATATCACCTGTGTGAACAATAGTATTTTGAGATGTTCTAATACCATTTATTTTAAAATCTTTTTTTCTTAAAGTTTTAAAAAATAAGTTTTGACTTATAGTAGGAAACTTTTTTAGTATGTAATTTTGTAAATTTTTATTATTATATTTTTCTTCAACAATTAACTTTTTCATAAAAATATTATATACAAAAATAATTGAATATGCAATATAAAAAATACAAAAATACTTGCTTTTTGAGTATATTCGTGTTATTATTAAAAACAGATATTAAAAAACAACAATAAAGACAACATAAAAAGTACAGTCTTACAGAGAGTAAAACCCATAAATGGAGCTGAAAGTTTTATAAGTAACATACTTTTTATTATCACTTTATTATGTTTTTAAACTGAAAATAAGTAAGTTTAAACGTGAACTTCGCGTTAAGAAGAATAAAGAGAAAAAACAATATTTATGTTTTTTAAAATTAGGTGGTACCGCGGAAAATACAAGTCTTTCGTCCTATGTTTAGGATAGAAAGGCTTTTTTTATATAATAGGAAAGTTCTCTAAACTTTTCTATTATATAAAAAGCTTCGCTAAACATTCCACACAAATTTTATTTCATAAAATTTGGCGGGCGAACAAAGACGAGGCATGAAAAGTCATTAAAAATGTCGAAAAATATTAATCATGCCTCTTTTGTTCTGTATCATAAAGGAGGAATTCAAATGGAACAAGTGCAAATTGGAAGAGTATATCGTCATTTTAAAGGTAACTACTATTTTGTAGAAAATATAGCATATGACTCAGAAACAAAAGAAAGAATGGTAGTATATAAACCTTTATATGAAAGAGAAGATGGAAGAAAAATATGGGTAAGACCTGAAAAAATGTTTTTAGAACAAATACCAGAAAGACCAGACAACAAAACAGGTCAAAAATATCGTTTTGAACTAGCAGAAGAAATACAAAAAAATTATTTATAAATAGGGGGAGAGAATATGTACAAAAAAGTAGAATTACAAGACAAAGGTTTTGTAGGAATGGAAGAAAAAGTAGAAAACTTATGGAAGGAAAAAGACATCATTCATAAAAATTTTAATATGAATGAAGGAAAAAGATACTTCACATTTTATGACGGACCACCAACAGCAAATGGTAGACCTCACGTAGGTCATATTTTAACAAGGGTAATGAAAGACATTATCCCTAGGTACAAAGTAATGAAAGGATACCAAGTAATTCGTAAAGCTGGTTGGGATACTCATGGACTTCCAGTTGAATTAGAAGTAGAGAAAAAGCTAGGAATTTCAGGAAAAGAGCAAATTGAAGAATATGGTATTGAAAAATTTATAAAAGAATGTAAAGATAGTGTATTTTCATATGTATCTTTATGGGAAAAAATGTCTAATCAAATTGGATATTGGGTAGATATGGAAAATCCATATGTAACATATCACAATCCATATATAGAATCTGTATGGTGGGCTTTAAAGCAAATGTGGGATAAAGGACTTTTATATCAAGGTCATAAAGTAATGCCATATTGCCCAAGATGTGGTACAGCACTTTCTTCTCACGAGGTTGCACAAGGATATAAAGATGTAAAAGACTTAACATGTATTGCAAAATTTAAAGTAGAAGAAAAAGAAGATACATACATTTTAGCATGGACAACAACTCCATGGACATTACCTTCTAACTTAGCACTATGTGTTAATCAAACTTATACATATGCACAAGTCAAAGTAAATGTTGGAGATGAAGAAAATGCAAAATATGAACACTATATATTAGCTAAAGATTTAATTGAAACAATATTAAAAGATACTCCATATGAAATTGAAAAAGAAATGCTAGGAAAAGAATTATTAGGAGTAAAATATGAACAATTAATACCTTTTGCACAAGTAGAAGGTAAAGCTTTTGAAGTAATACATGGTGATTATGTAACATTAACAGATGGTACAGGTATAGTACATATTGCTCCAGCATATGGTGAAGATGACAGTTTAGTAGCTAAGAAAAATGATATTGCATTTGTTAACTTAGTAGATAAAGAAGGAAAATTTGTATCTGATGTAGAACCTTGGGCAGGAAGATTTGTAAGAGACTGTAATGAAGATATTTGCAAATGGTTAAAAGAGCAAAATAAATTATTTAGTAGTGAAAAGCACTTACACAGCTATCCACATTGCTGGAGATGTGATACTCCATTATTATACTATCCAAAAGAAAGTTGGTTTGTAAGAATGACAGCAGTTAAAGAACAATTACTTGCAAACAACAATAAAATAAACTGGATGCCAGATACAATTAGAACAGGAAGATTTGGCAAGTTCTTAGAGAATGTTATAGACTGGGCGTTATCAAGAGATAGATATTGGGGAACACCACTTCCAATTTGGACTTGTGAATGTGGTCATCAAGAATGTATAGGAAGTATAGAAGAATTAAAACAAAAAGGCATAAATGTTCCAGATGATATAGAATTACACAAACCATATATAGATAATGTACATTTAAAATGTTCACATTGTGGAAAAGAAATGACAAGAGTTAAAGAAGTAATTGACTGTTGGTTTGATTCAGGTTCTATGCCATATGCACAGTTACATTATCCATTTGAAAATAAAGAATTATTTGAAAAGAACTTCCCTGCACAATTTATATCAGAAGCTGTAGATCAAACTAGAGGTTGGTTCTATACATTACTTGCAATTTCAACTTGTTTATTTGATAAACCAGCATTTGAAAATTGTATAGTACTAGGTCATGTATTAGACAGTAAAGGATTAAAAATGTCAAAATCTAAAGGTAATGTAGTAGATCCATTTGATGTATTAAATTCAGTGGGTGCAGATGCAACAAGATGGCATTTCTATACAAGCAGTAGCCCATGGCTTCCAACAAGATTTTCTGTAAAAGATGTTGAAGAAACACAAAGAAAATTTTTGAGTACTTTATGGAATGTATATTCATTCTATGTGTTATATGCAGAAATAGACCAATTTAATCCATTAAAATATAGTGACTTTGTGTCAGAAAATATTATGGATAAATGGATAATTTCTAAATTAAATACTCTAGTAAAAGAAATTGACGAAAAACTAAACAATTATGATATTACAAATGCAGCTTTACAAATAGAAAGCTTTACAGATGAATTATCTAATTGGTATGTTAGAAGAAATAGAGCAAGATTCTGGCAACAAGGATTATCAGATGACAAAATAGGAGCATATACAACTTTATATAAAGTATTAGTAACATTAATACAAGTAGCAGCACCATTTGTTCCTTTTATGACAGAAGAAATTTATCAGAATTTAGTAGTTAGTTTAGATGAAAATGCAAAAGAAAGTGTACATTTATGTATGTGGCCAGAATATGATGCAAGTAAAATAGACAAAAAATTAGAAGAGGAAATGGACTTAGCATACACAATTGTTAAATTAGGAAGAAGTGCTAGAAATAGTGCTAATATAAAAAATAGACAACCACTACAAAAAATGTTAATTTCTGAAAAAACATTACCTACATATTATGGAGATATAGTAAAAGAAGAATTAAATATTAAAGAAGTAGATTTAGGTGCTAACATGGCAGAATATGTAAACTTTGAAATTAAACCAAATTTACCAGTGCTAGGTAGAGAATATGGAAGATATATTCCAAAAATAAAAGAAGAAATATCAAAAAGAGATCAAATGGAATTAGCATTAACAGTACAAAATGGAGGTTCTGAATTTGTAGAACTTGCAGATGATATAACATTAGAATTAAACAGTGACAATTTATTAATCACAATGCAAGGAAAAGAAGGATTTGCATTTAGTGGTGAAGGTGAAATAGGAGTTGTACTTGATACTCATATTACAGAAGAATTAAAAGAAGAGGGATTTTTAAGAGAAATATTATCAAAAGTGCAAAATATGAGAAAAGATAATGGACTTGAAGTATTAGATAATATTAACTTATATGTAGCAGAAAATGAAAAATTAGAAAGTGTTATCAAAAAATATGAAGAACAAATAAAGAAAGATACTTTAGCTATTTTAGTAAAATATAATGAAAAACAAGAAGATTATGTAGAAACAAGCATAAATGGAGAAATGTTAAAAATTAAAGTAGTAAAGGTTGAAAAATAATGGAGCATATCGTATAATGTAATAAAAAACAAAGGAAAGAAAAATATGAATAACATAATCGCTAAAACCCTTGAGAGAATATATATATATTGACAGATTTAATGAAATAAAAGGTCATAGAATAAAAATAGAAGAAGATAGCAAAATAATACCTGTAATCGATACAGGTTAGTTTTGCTATCTTTTTTGATAGATACAAATATGTATGATTTACAATGTAATAAAATTGAAATATAAATGTAACCAATATGTAATTGAATTAAATAAATGGATAATATATAATTTAAATTGTATAAAATTGAATAAAATTTTGTAAAAATCATAAATTTTCAAATATTTAAAAGATGAATTGTAAAAAATAATAACAATTTCATCTTTTTTTGATTTTATAATAACAAATTAAAATTTAAAAATTGAGAGGAGATTTAAAAATTATGGAGAACAAAGAATTAAAAGAAAGATTTATTGATGAAAGAACAGGAATAGAATATGCACGGAGAATATTATATTCCAGATTTAGTGTTACCAAAACAAAAGAAAATACATTTGAATAAATACGGAAGAATGAGATTAAACTATTTAAAAGAACATAAGAAAGCAGAATATACAATAATGTTTATGGAAAATACATTGATAGACCATTTAGAAGAAATACAGGAAACAGCAACAAAAAGAGTTAATCAAATTATTGATGATTTGAAATCAAAAAGTAATTTAACAGAAGACATGAAAAATACAGATATGCTTTATTGGGTGGAAACTATGAATGCACTTAAACAACAAGCAGAAGAAATCATATTAAAAGAATTGATATATGTGTGAAATTTTTAAAATATAATGAAAAATTTTGAAATAAATGTTATAATAATAATCAATGAAAGCAAAATTAATTGTGCAGTCGGTAATGCGATAATTGGAAAGGTGGCAAAAATGACAATAGAAGAATTAAAAATATTGATAAAACAAGGAGAAGGTTATACATTAGAATTTAAAGAGAATCTAGGTAAAAAGTTTGCAGTTGAAGTAGTTGCATTTGCTAATAGTATGGGTGGAAAAATATTGATAGGTGTTGATGATGACGGAAATATCATTGGCACAGATACCTCTAATAATCAAAGAGCAAATATACAAAATCAAATAAGTCAAATAGAGCCAAGAATAAATGTGAAAATTGAAATAGTAAATAATGTCATGGTTGTAAATGTACCAGAGGGAGATGACAAACCATATTCTTTAAGTGATGGGTATTATTTAAGAGCAGGTGCTATGTGTCAAAAGATGAATAGAAATGAAATTAGAGAATATTTAGAAGATGGTGGGAAAATACAGTTTGACAGAATGATAAATAAAAAAGCAAAATACCCAGAGGACTTTGATGAAAATGCTTATAAAAACTTTTTAAAATTATCTAATACAAGTGAAACAATTGAAAGAGAAGAATTGTTGATAAATTTAAATTGCTTAGAAAAAGTAAATAATCAATATATGTTTACAAATGCTGGAGTTGTTTTCTTTGCAAAGAATCCTACAAACTTCTTAATTCAAAACTATATAACTTGTATTGCATTTAAAGGCACAAATAGAGTATATATTTTGGATACATTGGATTGCAATAAAGATATAATAACTAATATTGAAGATGCTTTAGCATTTGCTAAAAAACACATAAATTTAACTTATCTAATTAATGCAGAAGTTATGAGAGAACAAGGAAATGCAACGAGAAAAGAAGTTTTAGAGATTCCAGAAGATGTATTAAAAGAAGCTATCATAAATCGGCATATGTCATCGCCAGTATTTTGAAGAAGGTGCAAGAGTAATGGTAGAGATTTATGATGATAGAGTTTCAATAGTAAGTCCTGGTGGAGTTCCAAAAGGAATTACAAAAGAAAATTTTGGTAAAAGAAGTATTGCACGAAACCCTATTATTGCAGATTTATTAAGAAGAACACATTATATAGAAAAAGCTGGTACAGGTATAGGAAGAATGAGAGAATTAATGGAAGATGCAGGACTAAAAGAACCTAAATTTCAATATGATGAGTTCTTTGAAGCGAGCTTTTTAAGACCATCATATTATGACAAGAATTATGGAACTTATGATTTATCTAAAAAGGATAATGAAAAAATTACAAAATTAAATAATACACAAACACAAATAATTAATTTGATAAGAGATAATCCTAGTATTACCCAAAAGGAAATGTCTGAAATAATAGGCATGGCTTTGCCAACTATTAGAAAAAATGTTCAAATTCTAAAAAATAAGGGAATTTTAATAAGAGAAGGTGCAACAAAAAAGGGTATATGGATTATAAAATAAAATTTCTTGTATACTTTTCTTGTATACTTTAAGGATACAAGAAAGTATATTAGAAAATTTAAAAATAACATTAGATTTATAAAAAGGTCTAGTGTTATTTTTTTATGGGAATTTTCTATCTACATTTTAAATATATGAAATTATACTGTTTGTAAGCTTCCGGCTATGCTCAATGTCAACAACTTAAGAAAAAGTAGTGTAATTACTAAATATAATAATTACATTACTTTATATCCTGGTCTAAATTATCCATTATTGTTGCGAGGAGGGGCTTTATGGGATACAAAATTTTCTGGCAATTTTTATTTCTTCCGCGTTCATGGAAGCAGTGCATATGATGATGGTTTCAGATCTGTAATAATACCAGTATAATTATATGAAATAAGAATGGTTTAGGTAATGTTAGTACTTAATTAGTTTTTTGATAAGCTTTTCCTATAAACTTATACCATTTACAATTGTAACAAAATTGTAATAAAACTGTAAAGAAAAAAATATAGAAAAATACTAATATATGTTGTATAATAAGAAAAAACAAAGGAAAGAAAAATATGAATAACATAAT
>CAUWFE010000018.1:0-27004 GCA_963558185.1 uncultured Clostridia bacterium | reverse complement strand
ATATTTTTCTTAAAATTTTCTTTCTATTTTTTCCCCAGATTATTTAACTCATATAAATCATAAATTTTAGAAATCGTTACTAAATAATGGTTTTTTATAATTTTTGCTAGAATGTCTTGGAATATAAGTTTTAAATGAAATGACGAATGTTTATGTAGAAATTTTAGAAATTCTGTGCATTTTATGGAAAGAGTTCACTTTTAGTGGAAGGGTGCCATAAAATAAATTAGAATTTCTTAAATTTCGTAGTAAACCTTAAGGAATGTAATGAAAAACTTATATTCCAAGACATTCCTTAGTAACTAAAAATCATCTATCTTCTTCTAATATACTCTTTTTTTCTTCATATTGTTTTACAAATATTTTATATCTTCTTAATGTACTTATTCCTATTCCAAGTTCTTCTGCTTTTTGCTTTTCTGTTCCTTTTATTTGTTCTGCTTTTTTTAGTATTTCTTTTGCTTTAATATATTTTGCTTCTTCTTTATCTATGGCATTTTCTATAAATAACGGTTCAGCCTCAAAGTCTTTTAGCACTGCTTCTATTAATACCCTTTCTAAACTTGTAAGTGGTCTTCTTTGCATTTTTACCATAGAATAATGTTTTGCAATTTCATATAACTTACTATATTTTTCATCATTTTTTAATTTTTCTATTTCTCTACTTATTGTTCTACTTGGAATACCATATTCTGCTGCTATTTGTGATTGTGATACTTCTTTTTTTAACATATCCATAATTAATGTATGGAAATTAATGTATGAATAATCTGGATGAATGGTTGCTTGATATTCTATATATTCTCTTAATAATTCTTTATTTTCTAATACAAATTGTTGTAATTTTTCTTTTAATGTAAATTCATCAACGTTTAATTCTTTTGCCATTTCTCTTAATGTTTTATTTCTATTAAATAGGTCTCTACAGACTATTTGCAATACTTGTAGATTAATTTTTACTTCTGTACTATTCTTTTTGTTATTATATAAAGTTTGTTTAAATTCTTCTTCTCTTTCTGGATTAGTTTTAAAATATTTTATACATTGTTCTTTCAATGTTTTTCTATCTACTCCATATTTTATTTCTGCTTCTCTTAAACTCATTCCATTTATTATTTCATTAATACATTCTTTAATATTCACTGTATATTTCCCTCCATCTTAGATTTTACACAAAAAAGCACCCTTTAAATAAAGTGCTCTTTTGTTCATTACTATTTCTTTTTTGTTGATTTTCGTTTTGTAGTTTTCTTTTTCTCCTGTTTTTCTTCTGGCTCCCATTTTTCTCCTAATTTTGGTGGATTCCATGAAATATAGTTACATTTTTCTGGGTTGTTTTCGCAAACATAAAAGTTTCTTTTTCTTTTTGTTTTTTTCTTTTGAACTTTTCCTCCACATACAGGGCAAGGAACATCGACTGTTTCTACTATTGGTTTTGCATTTTTGCATTCTGGATATCCTGGACAAGCTAAAAATTTTCCATATCTTCCATATTTTATTACCATCATTCTTCCACATTTATCACATGGAACATCTGAAACTTCATATTCTAGTTTAACATGTTCTAATTCTTTTTCTACTTTTTCTACGTTCTTTTCAAATGGTTCATAAAATTTTCTAATTACTTGTTTCCATTCTTCATTTCCTTCTGCTATTTCGTCAAATTCTTCTTCTACTTTTGCTGTAAATTCTACATTTACAACATCTCCAAAGTTTTCTACTAGCAAACCATTTACTATTTTTCCTAAGTCGGTTGGTACTAATTGTTTTTGATTTTTTTCTATATATCTTCTTTCTAAAATAGTTGTAATTGTAGGAGAATATGTACTTGGTCTTCCAATTCCTTTTTCTTCTAATGCTTTTACTAAACTAGCTTCTGTATATCTTGGTGGTGGTTCTGTGAAGCTTTGTTTTGCTTCTATTTTATTTTTTATAACTTCTTCTCCTACAGATAGTTCTGGTATATTATTTTCTTCTACTTGATTTTTCTTGTTTTTTTCGTTTCCTTTTACTGTGTCTTCTGATTCTACATATAATGTCATAAAACCTTTAAATTTTAGTGTTTGTCCATTTGCTTTAAACACATATGAATTAACTGTAATTTCTGCTGAAACTGTATCATATATTGCTGATGTCATTTGGCTTGCTATAAATCTATGATATATTAGTTTATATAGTTTATATTGGTCTGTAGTTAATGAATCTTTTATTTTGTCTGGTTCTAATTCTATATATGTTGGTCTAATACCCTCATGAGCATCTTGTGAATTCTGTTTTGTTTTGTAATATCTATTTTCATAATATTGTTCTCCATAGGTATTCATTATATACCCTTTTGCTGCTGCTCTTGCTTCTTCTGAAATTCTTGTTGAGTCTGTTCTCATATATGTAATTAAGCCTACTGAACCTTTTTCTGGTACCTTTACTCCTTCATATAAACCTTGTGCTACACTCATTGTTTTCTTTAATGTGAATCCTAATTTTCTTGAAGCCTCTTGTTGCATTGTACTTGTTGTAAATGGTGGCGCTGGTGTTCTTTTTTTCTGTCCTTTTTTTATGTCTGTTATAATGTATTTTCCATTTTCTATATTTTTTAAGATATTATCTACTTCTTCTTTACTATGAATTTCTTGTTTTTTCTTATCTTTTCCATAAAAATGTGCTATAAAGTTTTGCTTTTCACCCTGTTTTTGTAAATTAGCATATATATTCCAATATTCTTCTGGTTTAAAATTTTCTATTTCATTTTCTCTATCTACTATTAATTTTACTGCAACAGACTGTACTCTTCCTGCAGATAATCCTTTTTTTACCTTTTTCCATAATACAGGACTAATTTTGTATCCTACAATTCTATCTAATACACGTCTTGCTTGTTGTGCATCTACTAAGTTTATATCTACTTTTCTTGGATGTTTCATAGATTCTTGTACTGTTTCTTTTGTAATTTCGTTAAAAGTTACTCTACATACACTATCTTCTGGTATTTCTAAAATATGTTGTAAATGCCAAGATATTGCTTCTCCTTCACGGTCAGGGTCAGTTGCTAAGTATACTTTTTTTGCATTTTTTGCATCTTTTTTTAGAGATTTTATTAAATCTCCTTTTCCTCTTATATTTATATATTGTGGTTCAAAGTCATGCTCTATATCTATTCCCATTTTTGATTTTGGTAAATCTCTAATATGTCCCATAGATGCTACTACTTTTGTACTTCCACCTAAAAATTTTTTTATTGTATTTGCCTTTGCTGGTGATTCCACAATTATTAGTTTATCAGCCATGTGTTTTTCCTTTCATTTAATTTGTTTCAAAATTTAATATACTTAAATATTCTAAGGTATTTTTTCAAAATTTGCAAGGGTTTTTGAAATTTTTAATTATAATTAGTTACTATAATTATAAGAAACGTGGCTTCGCCATATGTAAATTTTTCTTCGTAAATATGTACAGGCAAAAAAATTTAACCTTGTAATATAAGAAAATCTTTAATTTTTGCTTTTAAAAAAAGAGTATTTAATACTCTTTTTTTAAGTTTTATTTATTAAATTTTACTCTTTATTATTTCATATATTTTTTCTTCTACATTTGTTTTTGCAATTTTTCTTGCATTTTTACCCATTTGTTCCATATTTTGTGGATTATTTATTAAATTTTGTATGTTATCATTTAATAAATTTGCTGTTAATTCTTTATCAAGTATTATTTTTGCAGCATCAACTTTTTCTAGCACACGTGCATTATATTCTTGATGATTTTCTGTTGCAAATGGAAATGGTATAAATATTGCGGGTTTCCCTACAGTTGCTATTTCAGTTATTGTCATTGCTCCACTTCTTGCAACAACTAAGTCTACTGTATTTAATATTTCTTCCATATTATATATATATGGTACCACTTTTGTAGTTTCCATGTTTTTTATATCTATATTTTCTTTTTCTAATTCTTGTTTTATGTTTTCATATCCATTTGCCCCTGCAGACCATAATATATTATAATTTTTATTCATTTTATTTTTTATAATTGTAAGTAAACTTTCGTTTATGCTTTTTGCCCCTTGGCTTCCTCCAAAAAATAATACTAATGGTAAGTCTTTTTCAAAGCCTAAACCTTGTTTTAATTGTTGTTTTTGCTCTGGTAGCATATTTATATTTCTTACTTTTGTGGGTGTTCCTGTTACAATTACTTCTTTTGCTTTTGAAAGTCTTTCTTTTGCTTCACTAAATCCTGTTAATATTACTTTAGCCTTCTTTGCTAATATTTTTACTGCTACACCTGGAAATGCATTACTTTCATGTAATATTATTGGTACTTTGCATTTGCTTGCTGCTAAACCAACAGATACACAAATATATCCTCCTGTTCCTATAACTACATCTGGTTTAATCTGTTTTATTATTTTTTTTGCTTCTCCTATAGATTTTATTGTATTATAAAATCTTTTTAAATTATCTATATTTATTTTTCTATTAATACCATATGCATTAATTGTTTTTAATTCATATCCTGCTCTTGGAACTAAATCATTTTCTAGCCCTCTATTTGTTCCTATAAATACTATTTGTGAATTTGGCTCTTTTTTCTTTATTTCATTTGCTATTGCAATTCCTGGATTAATATGTCCTCCTGTTCCTGCTGCTGCAATAATAACTTTCATAAATATCCTCCTAATTTAAACTTTTGCTCCATTCCTTGATATATTTAATAATATTCCTACACATCCAATTACTATTAAAAGTGCTGTTCCACCATAACTAATAAATGGTAAAGACATACCTGTTACTGGCATTGAAGCTGTAACAACTGCCATATTTATAATTGCCTGTATTCCAATTAATGATGTTATGCCTACTGCTAATAAACTTCCAAATGTGTTTTCTGCTTTCATTGATGTAAGTAATCCTCTCCATATAAATACCCCAAACAAGCATATAACTACTAAACATCCTACAAAACCTAATTCTTCTGCTATAATTGCAAATATAAAGTCATTATGTGGTTCTGATAAATATAAATACTTTTGTTTACTTTCACCTAGTCCTACTCCGAATAGTCCTCCAGAACCTATTGCATATAAACTTTGTATTATTTGCCAACCACTTTTTGTTGGGTCTGCCCATGGATTCATAAATGCTGTTAATCTATCCATTCTAAATCCACCTTTGCCAGTTGCCTGTGCTAAAATTAGAATTGCTATAACTACACAAGCCAAGCCTCCCATTCCAATGGTTAGAAAATATCTCATTTTCGTTCCAGCCATTATCATCATAACACATACAATTGCACCTATAACGATTATTGCACTTAAGTGGTCTTGTATAAAGAATAATATTAATACTGGTGGAATAAGCCAGACTAAAGGCATTACAAAACCTTTTAAAAATGTATTTAATTCATTTTTATGGTCTGTAAGGTATCCTGCATAAAATAATATTAATAATATTTTTGCTATTTCTGATGGTTGAAATCTTCCTATTATAGGTAATTCTATCCATCTTTTTGCACCTTTTGCTTCACTTCCAATTCCTGGTATAGCAACAGATATTAATGCTAATATTGCCAATACATATGCTATTTTATAAAATTTTTTATATATTTTATAATCTATTTTTGAAATAATAAGCATTGCTACTATTCCTACTCCTGCAAAAATTGCTTGCCTTATTACATAGTAATAACTGCTTCCCATTATAGAATCTGCATATGGTGCACTTGCTGAAAGTACCATTACAACTCCAAAGGCTAACAGTAATATAACAGTAATAAATAATATAAAATCAAATGGCTTTTTAGGCGTTTTTACTATCTTTTTTATTTTACTTGTCATTACCTCTTTCCTTTCTTTTTATACAGCACATACACCAATTATGCAAGCAATTAATGTAATACAGCTAAATATTGTTACAACTTTATTTTCTTTCCAGCCAGATAATTCAAAATGATGATGTAATGGTGCCATTTTGAATATTCTTTTTCCTGTTTTTTTAAAATACGCAACTTGTATTATAACAGACAAAGTTTCTAATATAGGTACTATTGCAATAATTAACAATATAAATGGCATTTTCAAGTATAAAGATATTGAGGCAACTGCTCCTCCTAGCATAAGTGAACCTGTATCTCCCATCATTACTTTTGCAGGATATAAGTTAAATACTAAAAATCCTAAACATGTACCAGCCAGCATGCTACCGAATATTGTTACTTCTTTTATATCAAATACAATTGCAATAACTGTTAATGCTGTTAAGATAATTGTTGTTACACTACTAGATAAGCCATCTATTCCATCTGTTAAATTAATAGCATTTGTTGCAGATAGCATAACTAAAATTGCAAGTGGCACATATAGCCATATAGGAAGTGAAATATATATTTTTGCAAATGGTATATATATATCTGTACCTATATTTAATACATTTGTTAAATATAATGTATATGCAATTGAAATTACTAATAATCCTATCATTTTAGCTGTTGGACTAAGTCCTTTTGTATTTTTTAATACTAATTTTTTAAAATCATCTATAAATCCTATTAAGCCAAAACCTATTGTTAAAAATAGCATTGGTAGTAAATGGTTTGCTACTGCTGGCTCCCTTTTTAAATAATATATATATATACCTATGCATACTATAATACTTGTAAGTATCATTATAATTCCACCCATTGTTGGTGTTCCTTGTTTTTTTAGATGTGATTGTGGTCCATCATCTCTTTCTATTTGACCTACTTTTAGTCTTTTTAATATTGGGATAACTATTATAGATATAATAAGCGTTACCACAAATGATATTCCTAATACTTTTACTTGAAAATCCATTAAACTCTCTCCTATTTTGCTTTTGATTTTTTATTTTCTTCTTCTATAATTTCGTTTACTATTATTCTTTCGTCAAATGGATATTTTACTCCATTTATTTCTTGGTATGGCTCATGCCCTTTTCCTGCTAATACAATTATATCTTTTTTGTCAGCCATTTTAATGGCTTTACGAATTGCCTCAGTTCTGTCTACTATACATATATATTTTCCTTTTGTCTTTTTTATTCCTTCTTCTATTTGTTCTACAATTTTATCAGGATTTTCTGTTCTTGGGTTATCTGATGTAATAATTGTAAAATCAGCAATTCTTCCAGATATTTCTCCCATAATTGCTCTTTTTGTTGTATCTCTATCTCCTCCACAACCAAATACTGAAATTACTTTACCTCTTGTATATGATTTTACTGCATTTAGTATATTTTCTAAGCTTTCTGGCGAATGTGCATAATCTATCATAATTGGTAATTCTTTTTTATTATTAACAAGTTCTGATCTTCCTGGAACTCTTACTTCTTCTAGTGCTTCTTTTATATTTTCTGCACTTGCACCTAATTTTTGTCCTATACAAATTGCTGCTAAAGAATTATAAACACTAAATCTACCTGGAATACATGTTTTTATTCTTTCATTTCTTTCTCCTATTTTTACTTTAAAATCTACATATGAGTTAGTTATTGTAATATCTTTTGCAAGTACATTACAGTAATTATCAATTCCATATGTAGTTATATTACATTCTGGCATTAATTTTGGTATCTTAGCAGAATAAATATCATCTGCATTTATGAAACCTGTTTTGCACATTTTAAATAATTGTAATTTTGATTCAAAATAGTCGTGCAT
Source organism: uncultured Clostridia bacterium (assembly GCA_963558185.1). Classification (GTDB taxonomy): domain Bacteria; phylum Bacillota; class Clostridia; order TANB77; family CAG-508; genus UMGS1663. The sequence goes on along the minus strand of CAUWFE010000018.1, from coordinate 19,336 downwards.
ATCTGGATGTTCTTTAGCACTAATATGGTCCTCTGAAAAATTAGTAAATACTCCTATATCAAAATCACAACCAGCAACTCTATGTAATTTTAAACTTTGAGATGATACCTCCATTACTACTGCATCACATTTTTCTTCTACCATTTTAGCAAATATTTGTTGTAATTTATTGCTTTCTGGTGTTGTTCTATCACTATCTTCTAATTTTTTATCTCCTATATATATTGCTATGGTTCCTATTAAACCTACTTTTAATCCTGCTTTTTCTAAAATAGCTTTTGTCATAAAAGATGTTGTTGTTTTTCCTTTAGTTCCTGTAATACCTATTAATTTTAATTTTTTTGATGGATTATTATAAAAGTTACAAGAACAAATAGCTAGTGCATATCTTGTGTCCTGTGCTACGATTATTGTTACATCTTCTGGTATTTCTTTTATAATTTTTAAGTCACAATCTTGTTGTAACATAATTGCTTTTGCACCTTGCTCTATTGCTTTTTTTATGTATTCATGCCCATCTGCGTCAAAACCTTTTATTGCAATGAACATTCCATTTTCTTTTATATTTCTTGAATCTTTTTCTATTTGTGTTATCTCTATATCAAGACTTCCTTTAACTTTTAAACCCTCTAGGCCTACTAAAATTTCTCTTAAAATCATAAATTTCTCTCCTCTTATTTTTTGTAAATTTAAAAAATATTTATTTAATAAATTTAAGTCCTTTTTGTCGTTTACATTATATATCTAATGTGAATTTTTGTAAAGAATTTTATTTCAATATATTTTGATTTAGTACTAATCCACTATATAAAAATAATACGTCTTGATTTTTAAATTCTATATATTTTCCTAATAATTCACTTGATAAATATCTAATATCTATTAGTGTTATTTTTTTATAATTTTCTATAAATAATGGTGAAATACTACTTCCAAAAGAATCTCTAAATATTAATAATTCCTTATTTACATTTGAATTAGGATTTTCTATAGTAATTAATGGTGTTGCTCCTGATAAATATATATCATATTTATCCATATATGTATTATATTGCTCTATATTATAGACTTTACCTTGCTTTTTAGTTTCATAATTATATGTTATGCAATTTTCAATTGTATCATTTGTTAAATAATTTATTTTATCTGGACTAACTGGAATTCCTATTTGTCCATAATATACTCCATAAAAGTCTCCTAGTTCTTTTTGAGTATATTTTATATTTGAGGTATCTTTAAGGTTCATCTCTTTTTCAAATTCGTGCACTACTTTTAAAATATTTTCTTGCTTCCAATGTGTGTCTGTTCTATAATAATCATCTGCTGTTAATTTAGAAAATATATTAATATATTTTAAATCTGGTAAATTTTTATTCATAATGCTTTGTATTTTTGAATAATCCATTTTTAAATGGTCATCTTGTAAATAATAATTCTTATCTGGAATAATTGAATAATATGTCGGCATTCCTCGCAAATACTTGTCATATATTTCTTTTATTTTTTTAGATGATTTTTCTATTGATTTTTCATTTAATGGATATTCCATTTTATATATTGCATTATCTTTTATAAATAGTTTATTATTGTCTTTTTGTCCTAATGCATATATATTAAAAATAGATTTTATACTTCTAAAATTATTTCTTCCTACAAATTGATCCATTGCATATTTCTCAAACTTTTCTGAAAATTCCCCTTTTATTATTTTTTGTGTAGTTATTTCTGGGAATTGTTCTAATTTTCTTCTTTCTGTAGTAGATACTTTTTTATCTTTTATTATAATATTTATTAAAAGTGTTCCTAATAAAATTACAATAAAACCTATTGTTATTATTTTATCTTTCAAATTTACACCCCCTAAAATCTAAAATATAAAAATGGATTAAATGAACCATCTATAATATAACTTGTACAAATTACTAATATTAATAATAAAAATATTGGTTCTAATACTTTTTGTACTTTTTTCATTTTTTCTTTGTTAAATAAATTTTTCATAAATGGAGTTACTCCTATTATTCCTATTATTATGATAATGAAATAACTTTTTGCATAATATATGCTTTCAGAAGATAATAATGGAATATTTCCAATGCCTATTAATCCACCTACATTTTCTAATATTTGTGCTATGCCATTTCCATTAAATATTATAAAACTAATCATTACTATAATGCTTGTATATAAAATTGTTATTGGCTTTGGTAGTTTTTGTAAATATTTTTGTAAAAATGTTTTTTCTAAAATTAATAATATTCCAAAATATAATCCCCAAATGATAAAATTCCAAGCTGCACCATGCCATAATCCTGTTAAGAACCATACTATCATTATGTTTCTTATCCATTTAAGTTTACTTACTCGGTTTCCTCCTAAAGGAATATATACATAGTCTCTGAACCATGTACTAAGTGAAATATGCCATCTTCTCCAAAAGTCTGTAATACTTGTTGCTATATATGGATAATTAAAGTTTTCTAAAAATTCGAATCCAAACATTTTTCCAAGTCCTATTGCCATATCTGAATATCCTGAAAAGTCAAAATAAATTTGTAACATTGCTGCTATGGCATATAACCAATAAAAAAGTACACTTTTTTCATTGCTTGCTAAAAATATTGTTATTAATTCTCCTAATACATTTGCAATCATAACTTTTTTGCCTAAGCCTATTACAAATCTTCTAACTCCTAGAGAAAAGTTTTTTATTGTATATTCTCTTTTTTCTAATTGTTCTTGTATTGTTGTATATCTAACTATAGGTCCTGCAATTAACTGTGGGAATAAAGAAACATATGTTGCTAATTTTAATATGTTTTTTTGTACTTTTGCCTCTCCTCTATATACATCTACAATATAACTTATCATTTGAAATGTATAAAAAGATATTCCTATAGGTAATATTACATGAATTAAATCAATTTTATTTGATAACCATAAATTTATATTTTGAATAATAAAATCTGCATATTTAAAATAAATTAGCAAACCTAAACTTACGATTATAGATAAAATCAAAAAAAATTTTTTATATTTTGTATTTTTATATTTATCTATTAATAAACCAAATATATATGTGGATATTATTGAAAATACCATAAGCAATATATATGTTGGCTCTCCAAAAAAATAGAAAATAAATGATGCAATTAATAGTACTATATTTTTTAATTTATTTGGTACTATATAATATATTGCAAGTGTAATTGGTAAAAAATAAAATAAAAAAGTTATACTTGAAAATACCATATTGTTTCCCCCCTTATTTTAAATAAAACCTTGAAACAATATCAAGGTTTTATTCTTTTCATATTATATTATTCTTCATATGGTTGTATAGTATCATCCATTGGGAAATCGTCATATTGAGGTTCTCCTTGTCTTTCATATTCTTGCCCAATAGTACCTGCTAATGATTTAAAACTTTCATAAATAGGTTTTGCCCATTCTTCACTAGCCATTACTAAACAAACCACATCTCCACTGCTAGTAGCATAAACCTTTTCTGCTCCTACGCAAATCCATTTTATTGGATTTACTTTATCTAGCATTTCTTTTGCTATACTATTTGCATCTACACCATCTTTTACTTTGGCTACTACAAAAGAATATGCTTGAGAACTTATCATTGGCTCTGATACTGCAAGATATTGTAAGCTATTTCCATTTTCTAACCCTGTTGCAGCTTTTACTGCATCTGCTTCTGATACATCTACAATAGTTGTATTTAAACTAGCTAATGTATCTTGACCTTCATATACTTGTTCAATTAGTTTAGATAAATCTTCTCCACTCTCAATTGGTTTCAAGTTTGTTTTAGGTCCTTGGTTTAAAAATATTACAGCTAAAACAATAGCAATTACTGCAATTATAGCTACTACAGCAATTATAATTTTTGTTTCTTTTTTCATATGATTCCCTCCTCAATTCTAATATATCATATATATATTAGATACGCAACCATATTAAAAAGTTTTTATTTTTTTATATACACTTTACTCCCTTTATTTACTATAATGCTATTTTTTGGCATCTGCTGTTTTACTATTATTTCTTCTTCATTTTCGATTTCTTCTTCTATTACTGGCTCTAATTCTAAGTCTTGTAATGTTTTTTTTGCATCTTTGAAATTCATTCCTTCTACATTTGGAACTTGTATTTGTTCTACATTTTCAACTTGTTCTGTATTATCTTTTTTAGCTTCTAAATAAGGTAATACCTCTGATAAAATCTGACCTCCTACTGGTGCTGCAACACCACCTCCTTGATGTCCCCCTTCTCCTGTTGGATTATACAATGTTACAAGCATTACTATTTGTGGATCTGATATTGGTGCAATTCCAACAAAAGATGTTACATATTTTCCTGTATTTACTCCATCTTCAGAAGTTCCTGTTTTTCCTCCTATTTTATAACCTTTTACTTGAGCATTTTTTCCTGTTCCTTCTGCTACAACTGTTTCCATCATACTTAATACATTTTTTGCATTTTCTTCTGATATTGCTCGTTCTCCCTTTTTTATTGGCATTTGTGTTATTTCTCTAGTTTGACTATTTATTTTTTGTTTTACTATTCTAGGAGCAATATATGTTCCTCCATTTGCTATAGTTGCTAACATTGTTGCCATTTGTATTGGTGTAACTTCAAATCTTTGACCAAATGCTATTGTTCCTAATTCTACTGGTCCAACTTTTTCTTCTTTTAAGAAAATAGAACCAGCTTCTCCTGGCAAATCAATTCCTGTTCTTTTTAAGAAACCAAATTTATTTAAATATTCATAATATTTGTGTACTCCTATTTTCTGACCTAACCCGATAAATACAGGGTTACATGAATTTTTTAGTGCCTGCCTCAAACTTTCACTTCCATGTGGATTATAATATCTCCAACATTTCATTCTTACTCCTGCAATTTCAATTGAACCAGAACAGTTAAATTCTCCTTCTTTATCTGGTGTTGTTATATTTTCTTCTAAGGCTGCTGATGTAGTCACTAATTTAAAAGTAGAACCTGGTTCATATGTATCAGAAACAGCCTTATTTCTCCACATTTTTTGTAATTCTAAATTTTTTTCTTGTTGTTCCATTGTTTCCCATGAGCTTTTTAATTCTTCTGAATTAGGAGTATATGGTTCATTTAAGTTGTAATTAGGATATCCTGCTAAAGCTAATACATCACCATCTTTAGGATTTATTATAATTACATTTCCTCCATCTGTACATATATTATCAATACATGCCTCTTTTAGATATTTTTCAGCAATTCCTTGTATTGTTGCATCTATAGAAAGTACTAAATCATCTCCATCTATTGCGTTTTCATATGATTCAGATGTATTTTCAATGTCTCCTCCTCTTGCATCTCTCATCTTAGTTATTCTACCAGGGCTTCCTTGCAAAGTTTTATCATAAATTGCTTCTATCCCATCTAGTCCTTGATTATCACTTCCACAAAAGCCAATAACTTGTGATGCTAAATTATTAAGTGGATAATATCTTTTAGTATCTTCATCTATGTTAATTCCACTTTCTATTTTATTTTCTTGCATCCATATTCTTAGTTTATCTGATTTTTCTTTGTCTACTTTTTTTACAATTGTTTCAATGGCACTTCTTTTTTTTACCTTTTTTAACACCTTTTCATATTCTAACTCAAAAATATCTGATAATGCTCTTGAGACTTTTTCTTTATTCTCCTCAGATATATTAGTTGGATTTACAGTTATTGTTTGTACTGTTGAACTTACTGCTAAAACTGTTTTTCCTGTTGCATCATATATTGTACCACGTTTAGGATTTATATTTCTGTCTAAAGTTTGTTGCATATATGCCATCGATTGTAATTCTTCACCTTGTATAAATTGTATTATTCCAACTCTTACTAACAAACAAGTAAGCAATATATATGCTATAAATAGTTCCCATTTTAATCTTTTCTTTCTTGTTAAATTTCCTGAACTTTCTGCTATTTTAACTTGTTTTTTGTTTTTCTTATTAAAATCTATTTTTTTCTTATTTTTTAACTTTTTTATTTCTTTTTGCGTATCTTGTTTTTCTAATTTTCTTTTTTCTTTAATTTTAATTTTCTGAACTTTTGACTTTTTCCCCATAAAAAAACCTCAACTTCTTTCATAATCTTATAACATTATTATGAATAAGTTGAGTTTTTATTCTCCAAAAATAGATTGTATAATATTATTAAGCCAATTTCCATCTTCATCCATTTGTACTTCTTCTACTGCTGGTTCTATATAATCTTTTTTTGGTAAATTAATATATTTTTTTTGTGAATTATCTAATTTTTGCATTCCTAAAGTATCTTTAGCAGTTTGTTCTATATTTGTTAAATTTAAACTTTGTTCAATTTCTACTCTTAACTGCTCATTTTCTTTTTGTATTACTCCTAAATCTTTTTTTAGGGCTTCTTTTTTGTTAAAGGTTACTGTAATAAGGGAATTTCTATATCCTATTGTAAACAAAACAGAAAATCCTATTGCTACATAAATAATAGCTTTTACATTTGGCTTTAAATGCTTTTTAGCTGTTTTTTTTGCTTGCTTTTTTATTTGTTTTTTTACAACTTTTTTATTTCTTGGTATATCATATTCTGGTTGCAATTTTCTAGGACTTGTTTCGTATTGATATGACATTTTAATTCTCTTACCCCCTTTCAAAAATTCTTAGTTTTGCACTCTTTGATCTAGAATTTTCCTCTTGTTCTTCTTTTGTTGCAATAATTGGTTTTTTATTTATAATTTTTCCATAAGAAATACAGCCACATACACAATATGGTAAATCTTTAGGACATGTACATTTTCCCTCTTCTTCTATATATGCTTGCTTTACAGCTCTATCTTCTAAAGAATGAAATGCAATAATACACAATCTTCCACCTTTTTTTAGACATTGAATAGATTGTTTTACTGTTTCTACTAGTGGTTCAATTTCATTATTTACTTCTATTCTTATGGCTTGGAAAGTTCTTTTTGCTGGATGTCCATCTTTTTGTTTTGACAATGGAATAGATTGTTTTACAATATTAACTAATTCTTCAGTGGTTTCTATTTCCTTTTGAGTTCTTTGTTTTACTATATTTTTTGCTATATTTTTTGCAAATCTCTCTTCTCCATATTCTTCTAAAATTCTTATTAGATCTTTTTCTGAATATGTATTTACTACATCTTTAGCTGTAAGTTCTTGTTTTTGGTCCATTCTCATATCTAAAATAGCATTACCTATGTAACTAAATCCTCTTTCTCTTTCATCTAATTGATATGAAGATACCCCTAAATCTAATAAGATTCCATCTACTTTTTCTATATTTAATTTTTCTAAAATATTTTTTATATCATCATGATTTCCATGTACATAGATTACATTTGAATAATTTTTTAATTTATTTTTTGCAGCTTCTAAAGCTTCTTCATCTCTATCTATGCCTATCAGCATTCCATTTTCAGATAATCTTTTTACAATTTCTAAACTATGACCTGCTCCTCCTAAAGTTCCATCTACATAAATTCCATTTTCTTTTATTTGTAATCCTTCTATACATTCACTTAACATGACAGGCTTATGTATAAATTCCAATTTATTACCTCTTAAAATACTATTTTTTGCATATATAACACAAGAGTTGGTAACCATAAAAGCTACCAACCGCTGTCTTGTTTTTCTTATGTACCCTTTTATTTATCCTTTGCAAGAAAAGTTTTTTATGCTTTTCATTTGTATTTTATGTAGTTTCAATCTTTTGTAAAATTTATATAAACTTTATTTAAAAGATTATATACCAAGCATAGTCATGTTTTCTGCAATTTCATCTGCTGATATATTATCATCACTGTTGTAAGCATTCCAGTTTGTCTTATTCCAAATTTCTAATCTAGTTGCTACACCTATTATAACTGCATCCTTTTCTAATTGTGCATATTCACGTAAGTTACTTGAAATTAAAAACCTACCTTGTTTATCAATTTCACATTCTGTAGCACCTGATAAAAAGAATCTAACAAAATCTCGTGCGTTTTTGTTTGTAAGTGGAAGCGATTTTAATTTTTCTTCAAAGTTATTCCATTCATTTTGTGAAAAACAAAATAAACAGCCATCTAATCCTTTTGTTACTATGAACTTTTCTCCTATATCTTCTCTTAATTTAGCTGGCATAATTAATCTGCCTTTTGCATCTAGAGAATGTTCATACTCACCGATTAACACTTTGAATCACCTCCATGTTTTTCATGCCACTTTATACCACTTTGCTCCACTTTTCTTAAATTTTAATACAAACTCCTAGAAAATGCAATAGTTTTTATGATTTTTTTTTATCTTTTTTCTCCTAAAGTACAAGTGTTTGTAGCGTTTTTCTTGTTTTTTCGCCATTATCTGCATTATTTTTTTATAAAAAATATTTTTTAGTCACATTTATTGTGCCTTTTATTCTTTATATCATTTTTTCATTTTTGAGAAATTTCCTATAACAGAACAAAAGAGGCATGATTAATATTTTTCGACATTTTTAATGACTTTTCATGCCTCGTCTTTGTTCGCACGCCAAATTTTATGAAGTAAAATTTGTGTGGAATGTTTAGCGAAGCTTTTTATATAATAGGCAAGTTTGGAGAACTTTTCTATTATATAAAAAAAACTATTAAAAAATTTTAATTTTTTAATAGTTTTTATTGTTCTCTTGCTTTTACAACTAATCTTTGTTGTCCATAATTTGTACAAGTTATTAAAGTAATTTCTTTCTTTCCATTTGTTAACTGGCTAGTGCATCTTGTATCTGTTGGTTCTACAACATATCTATCATATACTGTATATGTAACTTTTCTATCTTGATTATCTGTAAGTTCTATAATATCTCCATTTGTTATTTCATTTAGTTTGCCAAACATTTTTCCATTTTTGTAGTTATGACCCACTATGCAATAATTACCTATTTCATTTGGTGCAGGCCCCCAATATTTATTAACTGAAATTTTTAATAATTCTTCAGAGGTTTCTGACAATACTGGATAATTAATTCCTAATTTTGGTATATTCATAATTGCTTCAGATTTATATTCTCCTGATTGTGTTTGAACTGTTTTTTCTATTTGTTGTGGTTGTTCTTCTACTACTGGTGGTTCTATCGTTTCAGGTTCTTCACTCATAGCAACAATTATAACATCATCTTCTTCTACTTTTTTTATGGTATTATCATTTTGTATAGCTGCTAAAATTTCTTGTGATACTTCTTCACTTGCTGTTCTATCATATTCAGCATAAATGTAATATGAAAATAATAGGCATACTAAAAGAACGGCAAAAGCAAATTGAAATTTATACCATTTCTTTTTTCTTTTCAGTTCTTGTGTTACATATATTTTTTGAGTAATTAATATCTGATTCATAAAGCCTCCTTTCATACTATATTTATTATAACAATTTTTTATTTTTCTTGCAATATTTTATTTGCAATTTTTGCAAATTGCTCTATTGTAAGTTTTTCTCCTCTTATTTGTAAGTCTATTTGTAAATCTTTTAAAATTTCTTCCATTTTTTTCTTATCTATAAACTTACTAGTTGCATTTATAAATGTTTTTCTTCTTTGCATAAATGCTACTTTTATAAGTTCAAAAAATAATTTTTCATCTTTTACTTGCACTGGTGGATTATTTCTTAATTTTAATTGTATAACTTGTGATTCTACTGCTGGTTCTGGTATAAAACTATTACTTGGTACAGTAAGAACACAAGTTGGCTCACTATAATAATGAATTGCATGTGTTATACTTCCAGATAGTCTATCTCCTGGCATTGCAACTAATCTCTCTGCAACTTCTTTTTGAATCATTACAGTAATTGTTTCTACTTTTAGCTTATCTTCTAATAATTTCATAATTATTGGTGTAGTAATATAATATGGTAAGTTAGCTACTATTTTTACATGCATTTCATTTTCTATTAATTTATGTATGTCTACTTTTAAAACATCTTTATTTATTAGTTCAAAATTATCATATAAAGAAAATCTATCCTGTAATATTTCTATCATTCTTTTATCTAATTCTATAGCGATAACTTTTTTTGCTTTTTCTAATAGTTTTTGTGTAAGAGTTCCTAACCCAGGACCAATTTCTATAACTACATCATTTTTATTTATATTTGCTGAATTTACAATCCCTTCTATAACATCATCTGCAATTAAAAAATTTTGCCCTAGGCTTTTATTAGCAGTAATATGATATTTATTTAATATATACATAGTTTCTTGATATGCATTTGACATGTTCTATCTCATTCCTTGCTTAAATTTTTCTTATAGATTATTATAGCATGAGATTTTATTTATGTCTATTCATAATTTTCTATATGTTTTAGATAACTATGCTTTTTTCCTATCATAATTTCTATAACATCAAATCTAATTGGTTTATAATACCATTGTTTTTCTGATATGTATCCTTTAGCTGCAATATATATGTTTTTTCTTTTATTTATTGTTACTGCTTCTGATGGTTCTCCATATTTATCTTGTGTTCTTAATTTTACTTCCACAAAAATAATCATTTTTCTTTTTTTGGCTATAATATCAATTTCTTTATGATGATAAAAATAGTTCCTATGTAATATTTCATACTCATTATTTTTTAAATATATAGTTGCTATATCTTCTCCTAATTTTCCTAAATCTCTCTTATTCATTATTTCCTTTCTTAAGTTTTTTTACTTTATATTCTTGAGCAAAACTTTCTATTCTCCCCTTTATTTCCATTTCTACTAGTGTATTAACAATTAATGTTCTATCTGCATTTATTTTTTTAGTTATTTCATTTATATGTTTTCTTCCTTCTAATAAAATTTGATAAATCTTTTCTTCAAGTGGCTTTTTTTCTTCTTTTATTAAGTTTACAGGTGTTTGCAATGGTACTTTGTAATGCATATCTATCATACTTATTATTTGCTCACTTTGAAACACCATTGTTGCGCCTCTTTGTAGTAGCTGTTGTATTCCTATTGCATTTTTGCTATCTAATGGATTTGGTATAACAAATACTTTTTTTCCAAATTCATGTGCAAAATTTGCAGTTAACTTTGCTCCACTTCTAAAACCTGCTTCTATTACTAAAACAGCTTGTGCAATTTCACTCATTTTTTTATTCCTTTTGGGAAAGTTTTTACTTTCTGCCTTTGTTTCTGGAGAATATTCGCTTAATAATAAGCCTCCTGTTTTTACAATATTATTTGCTAAATCTATATTTTTTTCTGGATAGATATTTTTATATCCACTACCTAAAACAGCTATTGTTTTTCCGCCTTCTTTAATGCATGTTTCATGCACTATTGTATCTATTCCCAATGCTAATCCACTTATAATAACTAGTCCACTTTTTGTTAATTCGCTGGTAAATTTCCTAGCCATTTTTATTCCATATTCTGTTGGCTTTCTTGGTCCAACTATTGCTATATTAGACTTAGTTAGTAATTTTTTATTTCCTAAATAATACAATTTTACCTCTCTATTCCTCTGTATGATATTGCTTCTAAAATATGATGTTCTTTTATTTTTTCACTTTCTTCTATATCTGCTATTGTTCTTGCTACTTTCAATATTTTGCTATATGACCTAGTTGTTAAATTCAAGTTTTTATATGCTTTTTCTAATATCTTTTTACTTTTTTCGTTTAAAATACAGTATTTTTCTAATTCTTTTATTGTTAATTCTGAATTTGTATAAATTCCAATTTTTTTATATCTTTCTTTTTGTATTTTTCTTGTTCTTTCAACTCTATTTCGTATACATTGAGATGTTTCTATTTTATTTTTGCTTGTTAATTTGTTATAACTAATTGTTTGCACTGAAATTTGTATGTCTATTCTATCTAATAGTGGTCCGCTTATTTTTCTTCTATAATTATTTATTTGTTTTTCTGTGCATTTACATTTTTCATTTACTCCATAATATCCACATGGGCAAGGGTTCATACTTGCTATTAGCATAAAGTTACATGGATATGTTATATTCATTAAATTGCGATTTAATGTTATTTTTCTTTCTTCTAATGGCTCTCGTAATGATTCTAAAACTTGATTTTTGAATTCTGGTAATTCATCTAAAAATAATACTCCATTATGTGCTAAACTAATTTCTCCTGGTTTAGGATAAGTTCCTCCTCCTATCATTGCTGCTGTAGTTATTGAATGATGCGGATTTCTAAATGGTCTTTTTATTATCATTGGATTCTTTGATTCGACTTTTCCACAAATACTGTATATTTGTGTTACTTCTAATGCTTCTTCAAAATTTAGTTTTGGCAATATGCTTGGCATACTTTGTGAAAGAATTGTTTTTCCGTGAACCGTGGCCCGCCTATCATGAGTAAATGATGTTTCCCCGATGCTGCTATTTCTATTGCCCTTTTTGCATTTTCTTGACCTTTTATTTGCGAAAAATCATATAAATATGAAATTGATTGTTCTGAATCTTCATGATTTGAATTATTTGATATTAATGGTTTTATTTTTTGATTAAAAAATTTAATGATTTCTATTAAATTATTTATTGGAATAATCTCCATTCCATGAATAATACTTGCTTCTTCTGTATTTTCTTTTGGCACTACTATTTTTGAAATATTAATTTTTTTGGCTTGAATACACATAGGTAATATTCCTAAAATTTTTCTTACATTTCCTTCTAATGATAGTTCTCCTAAGAATATATAATCTTGCAATTGTTGTTGATTTATATAACCCATTGAACATAAAATTCCTACAGCTATTGGTAAATCAAACCATGTTCCTTCTTTCTTTAAGTTGGCTGGTGCTAAATTGATTATTATTCTTTTTCCTGAAAGAGAAATTCCTATATTTTTCATAGCTATTTTTACTCTTTCTTTTGCCTCTTTAATACTAGTTGTAGGCAGTCCTACTATCTCCCACCCGAGGGAAGCCATTTGATACTTCTACTTGTACTTCTACAATTTGACCTGCAATACCTTGCAATGTCATAGTTTTAACAATTGATACCATTTTTCTCCTTTCCATTTTTTGTAAGTTATTTTATATTATCATATTTTTTGTTAGAAATCAAGAAAAATCGTTCGTCAAAAAACGACAAAATTTGTGCCCTGTTACAATTCACAGCTGCAAATTATTCTATAGAATGTATATATATTAATATTGATTAAATTTCGATTGTGCTAGAAGTGCTTGTAAGAGTTTCTTTATCTAAAAGGAATGAGGAAGCGGAAATTCCGAGAGGCTCATTCCTTTTAGATTTAGAAACTCTAATGCACGTATTGAACCAAAGAAATTTATGAAATATTAATATGTATACATTCTTATTAATATTATTTATAAACGGTAAATAGTAACGGTGCCCTAAAATAGGACACCTCTCTTATCATTTTATTATAATATATTTTACCTTATATTTTCATATTTTCCAGATGCAATTAAATTATCATATATTTGCTCTATAGAATATATGTCTTTTTCATAATCTTTTTTTATTTGTAAATCACTTTGTAATTGTGTTTCTCTCATACTTGTTGTTGCATAAAAAGCTGCTGTTAATATTGTTATCATAAATAAAACTGTAACTACTACCAATACTGAAATAGCTCCTCTTTCTTTCATATGATGATGCTCTCCTCTCTCTTTTGTTTTATTATTGTCATTCTATCACTTATCTATTCATTTCGTCAACCTTTTTCATCCATGAAATTCTTTCTTTTCGTAATAACTCTCCCATTTTTATTCCTGTTTGTTTTCCATACTTTTTTATAATATATTCTCCATCTATCTCTTTTAAACATCTATTTCCTATTTTGTCAAAATTAACATTCCCTCTTCCCAATTTATCACTTTTTACAATAATTGCTAAACCTTCTAATCTTAATATACTTTTACTTGCTAAAGTAATTAAATCTACTTTTTTAGATGCTTTCAGTTTTTCAAAAATTCCTGCTCTCATATGTTCTTTTGCAGATAATTTTCCACATTTTATCCAATTGTTGGGGATTTTTAGCCTTTTACCCATATTTTCAACAAGTTTTGCACCTGCTAAATCATGACCATAATGATGTGGTAACATTTCTTTTGGGGTTATTCCTTTTCCTAAATCATGTACTAAAGCTGAGAATCTCACTTCTTCTCTATCAGTTAAATTAGAGCAATTATCTACTACCAACATTGTATGTTCAAAACTGTCTCCTTCTGGATGATATTCTACCAGCTGTGTACTTCCTATTAAATCTGATATTTCTTTAAAATGAATATCTAATATATCCGCTTCTCTAAGTACTTTAAAAAATATTGAAGGTCTTTTACTATTTAAAGCTTTTCTAAATTCTTCAAATACTCTTTCTACACTAATTGTACTTAATTCATCTTTGCACTTTTTCATGGCTTCTATTGTATCTTTAGTTACTTCAAATTCTAATGAGCTTGCAAACCTTGCCACTCTATATACCCTCAAAGGGTCTTCACTAAATTTCTCAGAAGTTTTTCTTATTTTTCTTTCTTGTATATCTTTTATTCCATTAAATGGATCTATTATTTTATTTGTCAGTACTTCTATTGCTATACTATTTATTGTAATATCTCTTCTTTTTAAATCTTCTTGTATAGTTACACCTGTTTCTATTTTAAATTCTTTATGTCCTTTACCTATTTTAGACTCTTTTCTTGCCATGGCGAATTCTTTTCCTTCTATATCATATACTGGAAAATTTTTACCCCTTTTTACAGCTGTATTAAATAGCTTTTCAAATTTTTCTGTCGACATATTTGTTATACAATAGTCTTCATCATGATTTTTAATTCCTAATATTTCATCTCTAACAGCCCCCCCTACTTTATAGAGTGTTCCTCCACTTTTTTCTATTTTTTTAGCAATTTCTACAATATTCATATATTTTATTTCCTTTTTTGTTTTATTATATCAAATTTTATCATATTTATGACCAAACAGTCTATCTTTTTTACTTGACATTAGTATTTTTTAATAATATACTTTAGTCATACTTCGTTTATAGAAAGGATGAGTAAAAATATGAATAATATGATAGAAATTAGATGGCATGGTCGTGGTGGTCAAGGTGCTAAAACTGCTTCTCTTTTATTAGCAGATGCAGCATTTAACACTGGAAAATATATTCAAGGTTTTCCTGAATATGGACCTGAAAGAATGGGTGCACCTATAACTGCATATAACCGTATTAGTTCTGAGCCTATTCGCATTCATAGTAATATATATGAACCAGATTATGTAGTTGTTGTAGATGATACTTTGCTTGAATCTGTTGATGTTACTGCTGGTTTAAAAGAAAGTGGTGCAATTGTAATTAACACAAAAAAAGATAAAGATTATTTGAAAAAAGTTTTAAAAGGATATAATGGAAAAATATTCACAATTGATGCTAAAAAAATATCTGAGGAAGCTTTAGGAAGATATTTTCCTAATACTCCTATGTTAGCTGCTATTGTAAAAGTTTCAGGAGTTATGTCTGATGATGATTTTATTCAAGATATGAAAGGTTCTTTTAAACATAAATTTGCGAAAAAACCTGAAGTTATTGAAGGAAATATGAAAGCTTTAGAATTAGCTTTAAATAATATAAATGAAATTAAGTAAAGGAGTGTGATTATTGTGTCAGATGTAAAAATTAATAAAAATAGTACTGCAAAGGAGCTAACTTCTGGTGGTACAATTTATGATGCAGGTAATGCAAAGTGTTTTAAAACTGGCGATTGGAGAAGTGTAAAACCAATATTTTTATCTGAAAAATGTAAACAATGTGGTCTTTGCTTCCCTGTTTGTCCTGAAAATGCTATTCCTGTTGGTAAAGATATGAAAAGAACTGATTTTAATTATGATTATTGCAAAGGATGTGGAGTTTGTGCTAAAACTTGTCCTTTTGGAGCAATTGAAATGAAAGAGGAGGGTGAAGAATAAATGAGTATTCGTGAACGTTTAAGTGGAAATGAAGCTTCTGCTGTAGCTATGAGACAAATTAATCCAGATGTTGTTGCAGCATTCCCTATAACACCATCTACAGAAATTCCACAATATTTTTCTACTTTTGTAAGTAATGGTAGTGTTGATACAGAATTTGTTGCAGTTGAAAGTGAACATAGTGCTATGAGTGCATGTATTGGTGCCGAAGCAGCTGGTGCAAGAGCTATGACAGCTACTTCTTCTAATGGTTTAGCATTAATGTGGGAAATGGTTTATATTGCTTCTTCTTTAAGATTACCTATTGTTATGCCTTTAGTTAACCGTGCTATTTCTGGTCCATTAAATATTCATAATGACCATTCAGATGCTATGGGAATGCGTGATAGTGGTTGGATTATGCTATTTTCTGAAACAAATCAAGAGGCTTATGATAATTTAATTATGGCTCATAGAATTGCAGAAAATAAAGATGTTATGCTACCTTTAACAATTTGCCAAGATGGATTTATTACTTCACATTCTATAGAAAATATAGAATTAATTGAAGATGAAAAAGTAAAAGAGTTTGTTGGAACTTATAAACCTAAGCATTATTTATTAAATAGAAATGAACCAATTGCTGTTGGTCCAATGGATTTACAAGCATATTTATTTGAACATAAATATCAACAAGCAGAAGCTATGAGAAATGCTAAAAAAGTCATTTTAGAAGTTGCTAATGAGTTTGAAAAATTAACTGGTAGAAAATATGGTCTTTTTGAAGAATATAAAACTCAAGATGCTGATATGATTTTAGTTTGTATGAATTCTACTGCTGGTACTACAAAAGTTGTAGTTGATGAATTAAGAGAAAGAGGTATTAAAGCTGGATTATTAAAAATACGTGTATATAGGCCATTCCCTGTTGAAGAAGTTGCTAAGGCTCTATCTAATGCAAAAGCTATTGCTATTTTAGATAAAGCAGATTCTTTAAATGGTGCTGGTGGTGCATTATTCCAAGATGTAACTTCTGCTATGTATGTTAATAATATTCATGTACCTGCTGTTAACTATATTTATGGTATTGGTGGACGTGATACTACTACTAAACATATTGAACAAGTATTTGAAGATTTATCTGAAATTATAAAAACAAATACTGTTACTAATCCTTATAGATATTTAGGTTTAAAGAAAGGAGGTAATGAATAATGCCTTATAATTTAAAAGAAATTATTGCTAATAAACCTTCTCGTTTTACAGAAGGACATAGAATGTGCGCTGGTTGTGGTGCCCCACCTGCTGCTAGAATGATTTTAAGAGCTTTAAAAGAAGAAGATCATGCTGTTATTTCTAATGCTACTGGATGTATGGAAGTTTCTACTTTTATTTATCCATATACAGCATGGACAGATTCATATATTCATACTGCTTTTGAATGTGCTGCTGCTACTTGTTCTGGTGCTGAAGCTGCATATAAGTCTTTAAAAAGACAAGGTAAATTACCTGAAGATGAACATACAAAATTCATTACTTTTGGTGGTGATGGTGGAACTTATGATATTGGTATTCAAAGTTTATCTGGTGCCATGGAAAGAGGTCATGATATGACATATGTATGTTATGACAATGGTGCATATATGAATACTGGTATTCAACGTTCATCTGCTACACCGCATTTTGCAGATACTACTACATCTCCTGCTGGTAAAGTAATTCCTGGTAAAATGCAACCTAGAAAAGATTTAACAATGATTATGGCAGCACATCATTTACCTTATGTTGCACAAACTATAGGAGTTAATAATTTTAAAGATTTATATGAAAAAGCTGAAAAAGCAATTTACACAGAAGGTCCTACATTTTTAAATGTTTTAACACCTTGTCCAAGAGGCTGGGGATATCCTACAGATATGTTAACACAAATTAATAAGCTTGCAATTGATACTTGTTATTGGCCTTTATATGAAGTTGTAGATGGTAAATATAAAATTACTTATAAACCTGCTAAAAAATTACCAATAGAAGAATTTTTAAAACCTCAAAAACGTTTTGCACATCTTTTTAAACCAGGAAATGAATGGATGATTGAAGAATTCCAAAAAGAAGTTGATAAAAGATGGCAAGAATTATTAGACTTAGAAGAAATGTCTAACAAAGAATAAATTATTTTAAAGGTCTAGTATTTCTAGACCTTGTAATTTTATATAAGGAGGTATGCTTTTGGAAAATCAAGATTCAAATATGAAAGATGATGGTATAAAAAAATCCAATAAAAATTTTACAATTTTTAATATTATACTAATTATAGTTATTTTTATTGGATTGGCCATATATATGATTTCTGTAGATGGTATTGATAATATTATATATTTACTACAAAATGTAAATTATTTTTGGGTTATTGGTGGTTTACTTTGTTTATTTGGAGTATGGTTGTGTGAAAGTATTACATTACATATTCCTTTAAAGCAAATGTATCCGGATAATCGTTTTAGTACTTCTATAAAAGTATCTATGATAGGTCAATTATTTAATAACATTACACCTTTTTCTTCTGGTGGTCAGCCTATGCAAGCTTATGAACTTACCAAAACTGGTAAAAGAGTTAGTGATTCTCTTTCAGCTTTAGCTATGAAATTTATAATTACACAAATTGCTTTAATTACTTTTACTATTGGTGTTGTTATTTTTAAATTTGATTTTTTTATTAATATTTTTAAAGACTTTTTATGGGTAGTTATATTAGGCTTTGCCATTAATATTATTGCTATTATTTTTGTTATTTTAATGGGTATTAATGAAAATATCGTTATTAAAATTGCTAGCCCATTTATTAAGCTATTAGGAAAATTTCATATTGGCAAGTGGAGAATTTTTAAAGATGTTGATAATACTTTATTAAAATTTAAAGATAGTGTCAAAAACTTCCATAATCAATTTTTGGAAATGAAAGCTCATAAAAAAATGGTATTAAAAATATTTATAATATCTTTTATTCAAAGTTTATTATATTATTCTATTACATATATGGTGTATAGAGCTTTTGGAAATTCTGGAACAAGCTTTTTTGAAATTATAACTGTGCAGTCTTTCTTATTATTGATTATGACATTTATCCCTACTCCTGGTTCAGGATTAGGTGCTGAAGGTGGATTTTTATTATTATTTAACTCTATATTTATAAATGGAACAATTAATATGTCTATATTGTTTTGGAGAATTTACACTTTTTATTTACCAATTATTGTAGGTGCATTATTTTTAATACCTACTTCATATAAGAAAAAAAGTAATAATAAAGTTTAAATAAAAGTAGCTTTACAAATACACACATAAAATTGCAATATGATATATGAGTTAAATAATCTGGGGAAAAAATAGAAAGAAAATTTTAAGAAAAATA
>CAUWFE010000017.1:0-28437 GCA_963558185.1 uncultured Clostridia bacterium | reverse complement strand
GTGCCGACGATATTTGCGGGTTACCCTGCTGAGAAAATAGGTTGTTGCCAGAGTTTTTTTTATATTAAATACAAATATTTATTTTTTTAAATGAATTTTATGAAAATAAATATTTGTATTTTTTATTTATATATGCTATAATTTTATAGTGAAAATTAGATAGATATATTAATTTGAAAACAACTAATTATTTTAATTATAAATTATTTTAGAAAGGAATTTTATGAAAGAACTATCAAATATCAATATAGAACAATTATTTGAAAAGAGTGGAATATCATTAAAAAATGATCCAGAATTAGCTAAAGATAGGTTACAAATGGCTTTACGTACATGTAATTCTAAAATTAGTGTATTAAAAATTAGAAGAGAAGGCATTTTAAATGGTACTCTTAAACCTAATGAAACAAAGAAAGAATTAGAAAGAATAGAACAAAAATTAATAGAATTACATGAAATACAAAGAAATTTAGAAGGATTTATTGTCATATTTCAAAATCCAGAATATCTTAAAGAATACAAAACAAAATTGAAAGAAAGTGGTATAATTATATCTCCAGAAGAATTTCTTAATCTAAAAATAAAAAAAGAGGATAAATCAAAAGATTTAAAATTAGAAGAAATTCCTAAAATAGAAAAGAAAAATTATTTAGAAAAAATGCAACAAAAATTTAATTCTGTACAATACGTACCAAAATCTGATTTAGATAGAATTAAAGATATTAATTTTGAATTAAGAATAGGTAAGGAAGAAACATTTATAAATGATTTAACAAGAGAAGAATATAAAATTTATCAATTAGGATTTTTACAATACACGGTAGATATAAATATGCGTGACCTAGGGTTAACACTATATAAAATAGAAAAAACCAAAATGTCGAAACAAACAATGGAATCATTGATAATAAGCCAATTAGATTTTGAAAAGATGAAAACAGATTCAAATTTTAAACAAATGGTTTTAAATTTCTTATTAAATGATATGAATATTAATTATTCAAAAATAAATAATGGAAGTTATGTTGGTGAAATATATAGAAATATGAATGGTCAATATTCTAAATATGTGGACCAGCCAAGAAGATTAGCTTCAATTAAGGCAAAAAGAGAAAAAATATTAGATAATGTAGAAAAAACTTACATAAAAAAAGAATCTACTGATAGAGATGATAGATAATAAATACATAAATATAATTAATAAGTGATTTTCTATACTTAAAACTATGATGAAAAATTTGTACTTAGTAAAAAGAAAGGATATGTGTTATGCCAAAAAAAGAATGGAAGCCTGGAAATTTTATTTATCCTATACCAGCAGTATTAATAAGTTGTGGCAACATGGAACAATCTAATATTTTTACTGTTGCATGGACTGGAATAATAAATACAAATCCACCAATGTGCTATATATCAGTAAGACCAGAAAGATTTTCATATAACATTATAAAAAATACAGGAGAATTTGTAATTAATTTAACAAATAGAGAGTTAGCATATGCAACAGACTGGTGTGGAGTAAGAAGTGGAGCAAAATATGATAAATTTAAAGAAATGAAATTGCATAAAGAAAAAGCAAATCATGTAAGTTGCCCATTAATAAGAGAAAGTCCTGTTTCTATAGAATGTAAAGTAAAAGAGATTCGAAAAAGGGGAAGTCATGACGAATTTGTAGCAGAAATATTATCAATTGATGCTGACGAGAAATATATAGATGATAAAGGAAGTTTTGACATTTCAAAATGTAACTTAATAGCATATGCAAATGGAGGGTACTATTCACTTGGAAAAAAAATAGGTACATTTGGATATTCTGTGAGAAAAAATAAAAAAATGATAAAAAAGACACATTAAAATACCATAAATTATTGACTTTTCAATAATTATATGGTAAAATAATCAAGCATATGTGTAGTGCATATGCTTTTTAAAATATGTAAAACATAAAAAAATAAAGCAAAATTTAGATTGTGGAGGTGTTTTAAATGGCAGCAAAAGGAGCAAGAGAAGCAATTACATTAGAATGTACAGAATGTAAAAGAAGAAATTATATGACAGAAAAAAACAAGAGAAACAATACTGATAGATTAGAAGTTAAAAAGTATTGCAAATATTGTGAAAAACGTACAACACACAAAGAAACAAAATAACTTTTTTAAGGAGGAACTATTATTATGTCTAAAGATGTAAAAAAAGAAAATAAAGAAAAAAAACATTTTTTTAAAGATGTAAAAACAGAACTTAAAAGAGTTATTTGGCCATCACCAAAGCAACTAGCTAATAATACAGTTGCGGTTATAACTATAGTATTAATTACAGCAATAATTGTTTTTGCGTTAGATTTTGCATTTGAAAGCATGAATAAATTTGGTATAGATAATATCAAAAAAGCAGTGCAAAGTTCAAATGAAACTACAAATACAGTTATAAATGAACAGACTCAAAATACACAAACAAATGCAATAGCTAATACTGAAAATACATCAACAAATGAGGTTACTCAAAACAATACTGTAAATGAATAGGAGGCTAAAAGAATGTCTCAAGAAAAAGAAGACTTATTACCAAAATGGTATGTAGTACATACATATTCAGGATATGAAAATAAAGTTAAAACAGACCTTGAAAAAACAGTAAAAAATAGAGAGCTAGAAGATTATTTTTTTGAAATTGTAGTTCCAATGGAAGAACAAATAGAAATCAAAGATGGAAAAAAGAAAACTAATTTAAAAAAAGTTTTTCCAGGGTATGTATTAGTTAAAATGATTGTAACAGAAGCAACATGGTATATTGTTAGAAATACAAGAGGTGTTACTGGCTTTGTGGGTTCTGGAACAGATCCAATACCACTTACAGAAACAGAAATTAGACAAATGGGATTTGATATTTCAAATGTTAATGTTGACTATTCTGTAGGTGATTCTGTAACAATTATAAATGGTTCTTTTGAAAACTTTGTAGGAACAGTTCAGGAAATTAATAAAGAAAAACATAAAGTTAAAGTATTAGTTTCTATGTTCGGAAGAGAAACACCAGTAGAATTAGACTTTACACAAGTTCAAAAAACCGTATAATAATGTTTAAAATGGGGGAAACCCCATATTAATAAATCTATAATTATTTTAGATGTTTTTATACATCAAAACCAAAGGAGGTGCACAAGATGGCAGAAAAAGAAATTACAAATGTAATTAAATTACAAATTGAAGCAGGAAAAGCAACACCAGCTCCACCAGTAGGTCCAGCATTAGGTTCAAGTGGTGTTAATATTATGCAATTCGTAAAAGAATTTAACGATAGAACAGCTAACCAACCTGGAATGATTATACCAGTAGTAATTACTGTATACAAAGATAAATCTTTTGAATTCATTACAAAAGTACCACCTGTTGCAGTTTTAATTAAAAAAGCTATAAAAATTCAAAAAGGTTCAGGAAAACCAAATAGAGATAAAGTAGGAACAATTACTAAAGCTCAAGTTGAAGAAATAGCAAAACAAAAAATGCCAGATTTAAATGCAGCATCATTAGAAGCAGCTATGAGCATGGTTGCTGGTACTGCAAGAAGTATGGGTGTAGTAGTAGCTGACTAATTAACAAGCTAAATAAAATTGGGAGAAGTAAAAACTTCGATAATACCAAAGGAGGATAGAAAATGAAAGCAGGAAAAAGATTTCAAGAATGTGAAAAGCTAGTTGAAAAAAATAAAGTATATTCAGTAAACGAAGCTTTAGAATTAATTGAAAAAATGCCAAAAGCTAAATTTGATGAAACAGTAGAATTACATGTTAAATTAGGTGTAGATTCTAAACATGCTGACCAACAAGTTAGAGGTACAACAGTACTTCCACATGGTACAGGTAAAACATTAAAAGTATTAGTATTTGCAAAAGGACCAAAGGCTGATGAAGCATTAAAAGCAGGAGCAGACTTTGTTGGAGCAGAAGAACTAATACCAAAAATTGAAAAAGAAAATTGGTTTGATTATGATGTAATCGTAGCAACTCCAGATATGATGGGTGTAGTAGGAAGACTTGGTAAAGTATTAGGACCAAAAGGATTAATGCCAAACCCAAAATCAGGAACAGTTACTATGGATGTTACAAAAGCAATCAATGATATCAAATCTGGTAAAGTAGAATACAGATTAGATAAAACAAATATTATCCATTTAGGTTTTGGAAAAGTTTCATTTGGAGTAGAAAAATTAGCTGAAAACTATGATGCAATTATGGGAGCTATTATAAAAGCAAAACCAGCAGCAGCTAAAGGACAATACATTAAAAGTGTATCAATTTCTACAACTATGGGACCTGGAATGTATATAGACCAAAAATAATTATAGTAGCCAAAGAAAGTAGGCAAAAAATAAGACCTACCGAGGCATAATAAAGAGAAGAGATATCCAATCTTTGTATGCCTTGCTTGGCTATAGAGATTGGAATTTTTTTAGGAGGTGAATCTCAAAAATGGCAAGTGAGACAATATTAAAACAAAAAGAAGAAGAAGTAAGCAAATTAGCAGAAAAATTAAAAGGAGCTAATTTAGTACTTTTAACAGATTACAGAGGAATTACAGTTGATGATGTAACAAAATTAAGAAATGACTTAAGAGAAACAAATTCAGAATACAAAGTAATAAAAAACAACATTATTAAAAGAGCATTAAATGTAAATGGTGAAAATGGATTAGATGAAGTATTATCAGGACCTACAGCACTTATAGTAGCTGAAGAAGATTATTTAACACCATTAAAAGCAATTTACAAATTTGCTAAAGATAATGAATTTTATAAAATCAAAGGTGGTATAGTAGAAGGTAAAGTATTATCTGTAGAAGAATTAATAACTTTAGCAAAATTACCATCAAGACAAGAATTACTTGGAATGCTTGCTGGTGCTTTACTTGGCAATATTTCAAAAGTTGCAGTTGCATTAGATCAAGTTCGTATTCAAAAAGAAGAAGCATAGTAAAAGAAATATTAATGTAATAGTGATAAAAATCACAAAATTAAAATTAATTACAAACGAAGCCAAGTTTGTATAATAAAATCAATAATAAGGAGGAATTTAAAATGGCAAAAATAGAAGAATTATTAGAAACTATTGATAGTTTAACAGTAGCTGAATTAAGCGAATTAGTAAAAGGAATAGAAGAAAAATATGGAGTATCTGCAGTAGCTGCAGCTGCACCAGTAGCAGGAGCTGCAGGAGCAACTGCTGAAGAAAAAACATCTTTTAACGTTGTATTAAAAGAAGCAGGAGCTAACAAAATCCAAGTAATCAAAGTTGTTAGAGATGCAACAGGATTAGGATTAAAAGAAGCTAAAGAATTAGTAGACGGAGCTCCAAAAACAGTTAAAGAAGGAGCAAGCAAAGACGAAGCTGAAGAATTAAAAGCTAAATTCACAGAAGTTGGAGCTACAGTAGAATTACAATAATTATAATAAATAAAAAAGATTAGGAAAATATTCCTAGTCTTTTTTTATAATATAGGAAAAATCGAAGATTTTTGCTATATTACAAGGTTAAGTTTCCTTAGTTTGTGCATATTTGCGAAGCGAAATGTACATATAGCGAAGCCACTTTTCTTATATAGTAAGAAAGTCCTATTTCTAAATTTAAAATAGAAAAAAGCAATAATGTGTCGAACGATTTTTATTGCATATATTGGTAATTTATGGTAAAATGTCTAATAGATATATTACTTCATTAAAGTTTTATTTCAAAAGTGTTTGTTCAAATGTTAAATTCAATAGATTATTTCATTTTTCTATATATGAATAAAAAAATGCAGGGTATATCTAAAAATTGTATAAACATTGATTTTACAATTTAATTTTGATACAATAAAGGAGGTAAATATAACGATTAAAAGTACAGATTTAGAGATACTAGAAAAAAAGTATAAAACACTACCATTAACGAATGACTATGTTTTTAAAAGAATATTTGGAAAGGAAAAGAATAAGCCAGCATTAAAAGATTTTTTAGAGGCAATATTAAATATAAATATTGAGAGTATTGAGGTAATGAATCCTGAAATACCCAAAAATTTTTTAGATGAAAAATTGATTTAGGATATAATGAAGCAAACGAACAGAAAATTTTAACAGATATAATTTCTTTCCACTATATAGAATTAGAAAAATTCAAGAAGAAAGCACCACGTTCACTTGATAGGTTGGTTCAATGGTTATGGCTGATGGTAGGGAATGAGGAGATGATAAAGGTGGCTGAAAAAGAAAATAAAATATTAGAAGATGCCTTAAATGATTTAAATGATATGAGTAAAAGTCAAAAAGAACGATTAGAGGCATTTGATAGAATGATGGCAAGAAAAGATTACTATACATATCTTGAAGATAGCAAGAGTGAAGGTAAACTTGAAGGAAAAATTGAAGAAAAAATGGAAATTGCAAAAAGAATGAAAGAGAAGAATATACCAATAGAAGAAATTATAGAAATTACAGAGTTAACAAAAGAACAAATAGAAAATTTATAGTAAACAAATTTTGCTAGATGTGCATTTTGCTTTGAAAATATTAATGCATTAGGAAAATTTAAACATTTGTCAATGCTAAAGGGCACCAAAAAGTTAAAATTCAAAATTTATACTATCTGGTCAAAACACTTGTTATTTCATAAAAAAAATAATAATATATATGTCAATGAATTTAAAAGCTATTATACTACAATTTACTAGAACATAAAAATCTATATAATAAAAATTCTTACAAAAATGTAAGTTTATTCTACTTTATCATTGACTTTATTAAGTATAAGTAATAAAATTATAAAATAACAATATATATATTAAAAAATGGTAAAAGGAGCAGGAAAATGATTATACTATTAGATGCAATGGGCGGAGATAATGCACCAGATGCAAACATCAAAGGGGCAGTAAAAGCAATAAATCAAATAGAAGCAGAAGTATTACTAATTGGAAATGAAGAGATTATTAATAGTAGAGTAAAAGAATTATATGGAAAAGAAAATATAAGTGATATTTCACCAAAACTAAAAATACACCATACAACAGAAACAATAGAAATGTGCGATATTCCAACACAAGCAATAAAACATAAAAAAGATTCTTCAATGGTAGTTGGATTCAAACTATTAAAAGAAGGCGTAGGCGATGTATTTATATCAGCTGGAAATTCAGGAGCCTTACTTACAGGAGCAACTTTATTAGTAGGAAGAATAAAAGGAATAGATAGACCGGCCTTAGCAGGAATTTTACCAGCATATAAAGGAAGACTATTATTAATAGATTGTGGCTCAAATACAAATTGTAAACCAATTAATTTATTGCAATTTGCACAAATGTCTACAATATATTTAAAAACTACTTTTGGAATGGAAAGCCCTAGAATTGGATTATTAAATATAGGAACAGAAGAAACAAAAGGAAATGAACTTGTAAAAGAATCATATAAATTATTAAAAGAAAAATCAGAAGAATTAGGAATTAACTTTATAGGTAATGTAGAAGGTAGAGATGCTATGTCTGGAAAAATTGACGTAGTAGTAACTGATGGATTTACTGGAAATGTATTTTTAAAAACAGTAGAAGGAATGGGAAAACTAATAAAAAGACTATTAACAGAAAATCTAAAGAAAAATATATTCACAACAATAGGTTCAATTCCAGCATTACCAGCAATAAAAGCCTTTTCAAAAGAAATGGATTATAAAGAATATGGTGGAGCACTATTTTTAGGAGTAAAGAAACCAGTAATAAAAGCACACGGAAGTAGTGACGAAAAATTATTTGAATATACAATAAAGCAAGCAGAGCAATTTGTTAAAAATAAAGCTGTAGATAAAATGATAGAAGAATTTGAAAATATTGAAAAATAATCTTGACAATTATATAAAGTTGTAATATTGTTAAGAAAATAAGTTAATACAATATGTGAGAGGAGGTGTAATTAGAATGACTCAAGAAGAAATATTTGAAAAAGTAAAAGGAATTATTGTTGAACAATTAGGTGTAGCAGAAACATCTGTAACAATGGAAGCATCTTTTATAGATGACTTAGGTTCTGATTCATTAGATATTGTTGAACTTATAATGGCATTAGAAGAAGAATTTGATACAGAAATTCCAGATGCTGATGCAGAAAAAATAGTTACAGTAGGAGATGTAGTTGATTATATCAAAGACCATGTAGCATAATTAAAATGTAAATATAAATTTAAAATAAAGCATTTTATTAAATAGTGCTTTATTTTTTGCTGTTTAAAGCTTTTTAATAATTTTACCAGAAACCATTAAATAGTGTTACTATTCACAGTTTATAAATAATATTAATCAGAATGTATATATATTAATATTTCATAAGTTTCTTTGGTTCAATACGTGCATTAGACTTTCTAAATCTAAAAGGAATGAGCCTCTCGGAATTTCCGCTTCCTCATTCCTTTTAGATAAAGAAACTCTTGCAAGCACTTCTATCACAATCGAAATTTAATCAATATTAATATATATACATTCTATAAAATAATTTGCAGCTGTGAATTGTAACAAATAGTAACATTTTTTGCTTTAAATTGGCAATAAACCTTTATTTTTTTTGCATTATGGTGTATAATATTTTTGGAAAAATTATACAATAAAGAGCTTATAAAAGAGGTAAAATAATGAATTTACAAGAACTAGAAAAGGAAATAAAATATACATTTAAAAATAAAGAATTATTAAAAACAGCTTTAACCCATAGTTCATATGCATATGAGCATCATATACAAAGCAATGAAAAATTAGAATTTTTAGGAGATAGTATATTAGAATTTATTTCAAGTAAATATTTATATAGTAATTATCCAGAATTAGCAGAAGGAAAATTAACAAAATTAAGAGCAGATATTGTATGTGAAGAAAGCTTATATAAAATAGCAAAAAAGCATAAATTTGAAAACTATTTGTATGTTGGAAAAAGCGAATTACAAAATCATGGAAATACAAGACCAACTATTATGGCAGATAGTGTAGAAGCAGTAATAGCAGCTATTTATTTTGATAGTGGATTAGAGCAAGCAGAAAAATTTATAATAGAGAATTTACAAGATGCAGCAAAATTGGCAAGTAAAAATGTTGGACAAAAAGATTATAAAACAGTATTACAAGAAAAATTACAAAAGAATGGAGAAGTTCATATAGAATACATAATTATAAAAGAAGAAGGACCGGATCATAACAAAAAATTTACAGCAGAAGTAAAATGTAATGGACAAGCTTTAGCACAAGGGGAAGGAAAAACAAAAAAAGCAGCTGAAATGGAAGCAGCAAGAAAAGCAATGAATTAGAAAACAGGGGACAAAAATATATAATAAATACAAAATTTCATAAATAAAAGAGCTCTAAAGTAAAAAAGAAGAGGAGTAAAAAGAATGAAAAAAGAGTATATTATCCCGATATTTGTACCACACCTAGGATGCCCAAATGCGTGTGTGTTTTGTAACCAAACTAAAATAAGTGGAGAACAAAAAGAAGTAAGGGCAAAAGATGTAAAAGAAACAATAGAATATTATTTAAGTAATTTCCAGTCAGAAAACAAAGAAATAGAAGTAGCCTTTTTTGGAGGTAGCTTTACAGGAATAGCAGAAGAAAGACAAAAAGAATTATTAGAAGCAGCATATGAATATATAAAAATAGGAAAAATAAATAGTATTCGTATTTCAACAAGACCTGATTATATTAATAAAAAAATACTAAAAATGCTAAAAAAATATAAAGTCAGAACCATCGAATTAGGTGTTCAATCTACAAACAATTACGTATTAGAAAAAGCAAAAAGAGGGCATACTTTTGAAGATGTAAAAAAGGCATCAAAATTAATAAGATGGTATGGTTTTAATTTAGGACATCAAATGATGATAGGACTTCCAGAAAGCACAAAAGCAGACGAAATAAATACAGCAAAAGATCTAATAAAATTAAAACCTAAAATGGTAAGAATCTATCCTGTTTTAGTAATTAAAGGAACTGAGTTAGAAGAGGAATATAAAAAAGGAGAATATACACCATTATCTATTGTACAAGCAGTAGAAAGATGTAAAGAAATTGTAGATTTATTTAACAAAAAAAATATAAAAGTAATAAGAGTAGGTCTGCAAAATACAAACGAAATTACAACACCAGGAGAAGAACAAAGTGAAGTAGTTGCAGGACCATATCATCCAGCATTTAGACAGCTAGTAGAAGCTGGATTATGGTATGATGTAATAGTTGCAGAAATTAAAAAAATAAATACAAAAGTAAAAGAGATAGAACTAAAAATAAACCCAGAAGATATTAACAATGTAGTAGGACATAAAAAAGAAAATATATTAAAATTAAAAGAAATATATGATGTAGATGTTATATTAACTCCAAATAATCAAATAAAAAGTGGAAAATTTGAAATCAAAATTTTAAAAAATTATGATGATATAGTAGAAGAGGAAAGAAAAAAGAGGGAACTACATAAATAACTAAAATTTGAATAAACATATAAAATTAGGAAATACTGTATATAAAAGTGTGAGGAATTTTATATGAAGTATGCAAAAGCAAAGATAAAATTAAAAAAATATATTATAGAATTTACACAAATAATATTTGGTTGTGGATTTATGGCATTTGGAACAGCATTATTTTTATTACCAAATCAACTTTCATCAGGTGGATTTGCTGGAATATCTACAATTGTATATTATTTGTGGAAAGTTCCGTTAGGAACTTTTATGTTTATTTTAAATGTACCATTACTAATTTTAAGTTATTTTAAAGTAGGAAGGGAACTAGTAGTAAAATCAGTAATAGGAACGGCAATACTTTCTATATTTATAGACCTATTAAATAAATTCCCTGCATTAACAACAGATAAATTTTTAGCATGTGTATATGGTGGAATTTTAATGGGAATAGGAACAGCACTCATATTAAAATCAAATGCATCAACAGGAGGAACAGATTTACTTTCATATTTAATAAAAAGTTATAATCCATATGCAGAACAAGGCAAAATGATAGTAATAATAGATATTATTATAGTAACATTAAATGTAGTATTTTTTAGAGATATAGAAGTTGGACTATATTCTGCTATTGCAATATATTTAATGGGAAAAATGATAGATATCATATTTGAAGGAATATACTTTACAAAAGTAATGTTAGTAATATCTTCTAAACATCAGGAAATAGCAGATAAAATAGGAAAAGAAGTAAATAGAGGCAGTACAGGCATTTATTCTAAAGGAATGTATACAAACGAAAATAAAATGATGCTTTTATGTGTAGGAAGTAGAAATGAAATGTCAAGGATGAAAACAATTGCACAACAAGTAGATAATAGGTCTTTTATAGTAATATTTAATGCAAGAGAAGCTCTAGGAAAAGGATTTAGAAAAAATTGAATATATTATTAAAATATGATAAAATTAATAAAAAATAGTGAGAGGTAAAATGAAAGAACAGGAATATGTAATAAATAAAATACCCACATTTAAAATGAAAGATATATTTGAATGTGGGCAATGTTTTAGATGGAATAAACAAGAAGATGGTAGCTATATAGGTATATTTTTAAATAATGTATTGCAAGTAAATGAAACAGAAGATAAAATAATTTTTAAAGGAATATGTGATGGAAATATAGAAGAGGTAGTAAAACAATATTTTGATTTAGATAGAGATTATGAAAAAATACAAAATGAATTAAAAAAAATAGATGAAAATATGGAAAAAAGTATTAACTATGGCCAAGGAATACGAATTTTAAATCAAGATTTATGGGAAACAATAATATCATTTATTATTTCAGCAAATAATAATATTCCACGAATAAAAGGAATAATAGAAAGATTATCTAAAAAATATGGGAAAGCAATATCATATAATAACAATATATATTATACATTTCCTACACCAGAAGAGTTAAAAGATGTAACTGTAGAAGACTTTAGAAAATTAGGATTAGGCTTTAGAGATATTAGATTATATGAAACAACACAATCAATTTTAAATAAAAAAGTAGATTTAGAAAAATTAAAACAAGAAGAAAACTTTAACAAAGTACGAGAAACTTTATTAACATTATCAGGGGTAGGACCAAAAGTTGCGGACTGTATATTGCTATTTTCCACTTTAAAAAGATTTGAGGCATTTCCTATAGATGTATGGGTAAGGCGTGTAATGAATGAATTATACATACATGAGAAAGAAGAAAAAAAGGTAAAACAAAAACAAATAGAACAAATAGCATATGAAAAATTTGGAAACTTAGCAGGACTAGCACAACAATATTTATTTTATTGGAAAAGAGAAGCGTAAAGCAAATTATTAGATAATGTTTTTTACAAATTAATACAAGGAATGCCTTGAAATATAAGCTTTTCGTTACATTCCTTAGGTTTATTACGAAATTTAAGAAATTCTAACTTATTTTATGCCACTCTTCCACTAAAAGTGAACTCTTTCCATAAAATCAAAAGAATTTCTAAAATTTCTCCATAAACATTCGTCATTTTACTCAAAACTTATATTTCAAGGTATTTAAGCAAACATGATAAAAAACCATTAAATAGTAACTAAAGCAGCCCATATAATAGCAAGAAAAAATCTTGCTATTTTTTTGTATTTATTATAAAATAATATATAGAAAAAAGAGTAGTAAATGTTGAAAAAAATTAATTCTTTTCAACAAAATTAATGCCTTAAGGAAGGAATTATGTAAAATATGAGTCTAAGATTAATTTGTGGAAGAGCAGGAACAGGAAAAAGTGAATTTTGCTATAAAGAAATTGCACAAAAAATAAATAAAGAAAAAAATAAGAAAATATATATAATTACTCCAGAACAATTTTCATTAACAACAGAAAAAAAGCTATTAGAACAATTAAACTCAAAAGCAGTAACAAAAGCAGAAGTTCTATCATTTAAAAGAATGGCATATAGAATTTCAACAGAAGTAGAAGGAAAGACAAATATAGAATTATCACCTTCAGGAAAAGCAATGCTTTTATATCAAATATTATTGGAAAATAAAAATAAATTAAAATTTTTAGGAAAATCTGAAAAAAATATAGAATTATTAGATAAAGAATTAACAGAGTTAAAAAAGCATAATGTAAGTATAGAAATGCTAGAAAAATGTTATGAAGAAGAACAAGATGAATATAGAAAAGCAAAAATAAAAGACATTTTATTAATATATAAAAGATATGAAGAAATATTGCAAGATTCATATATAGATGAAAATGACAATTTATCATTATTATTACAAAGATTAGAAAAATCTAAAATGTTTGAAAATACAGAAATTTATTTAGATGAATTTGTAGGTTTTACAAAACAAGAATATAGCTTAATAGAAAAATTATTAACTTTAACAGATAGAATTTCAGTAACAATTACAACAGATAATTTAGATATGATGACAAATAGAGACACAGATGTATTTTACTCAAACAAACAAACAGCAGATAAATTACTATACTTAGCAAAGAAACAAGAAATTCCTTTAGAAAAAACAATTTTTCTACAAGAAAATTATAGATTAAAAAATAGAGAATTAACACATTTAGAAAATAATTTATATAAAATTCCTATGGATACATACAAAGAAGAACCACAAAATATAAAACTATTTTTAGCATCAAATCCATATTCAGAAATAGAAAATGTAGCAAAACAAATCACAAAATTAATAAAAGAAGAAAAATACAAATATAAAGAAATAGGCATTATAACAAAAAGATTAGACTGTTATGGAAAGCTATGCAAAGTAATATTGGAAATGTATGGAATACCAACATTTATAGACGAAAAAAAAGATGTAAGCCAAAATTCATTAATAAAATATGTACTTTCAATATTAGATATTTTTTCAAAAAACTGGTCTTATGAAAGTATGTTTAACTATATAAAAACCTCTTTTTTGCAAGATATAGATTATGAAGAAATATGTATGCTAGAAAATTATTGTGTACAATGGGGAATTAAAGGAAACAAATGGTATCAAGGAGAATGGAATTTTGAGGAAATAAACGAAAAAAATAGAGAAAAATTAGAAATAATAAAACAAACAAGAAAAAAAATAGTAGATCCATTATTCAAATTAAAACAAAACCTAATTGGCATAAAAACAGTAAAACAAATTACTAAAAACTTATATCAATTTTTAATAGAAAACAATATACCACAAATATTAGAAGAAAAAAGAAAACAACAACAAGAGCAAGGAAATTTAGAAATAGCAAAAGATTATGAAACAGCATGGAATGTAATAATGAGTGTATTTGATGAGCTTGTTATGATTTTTGGGGAGAATAAAGTAACTTTTGAAAAATATATGGAATTATTAAAAATTGGATTAAGTGATACAGGATTAGGAAAAATACCAGCAACACAAGATGAAGTAATTGTAGGAGATATAGATAGAACAAGAAGTCATAAAATGCGAGCAATTTTCATGATAGGTTTAAATGATGGTAGCTTTCCAGAAATACATAAAAATGAAGGATTTTTTAATGATTCAGATAGAGAATATTTAAAACAAAAAGGCATAGAATTAGCAAAAGGAACAACAGAAAGTTTATATGAAGACAATTTTAATATATATAAAGCCTTTACAACCTCAGAAGAAAAACTGTACTTATCATATCCATCTAGTAACCTTGATGGAGGAACACTAAGACCATCTATATTTATAACAAAACTAAAAAAGATATTTCCAAAAATAAAAGAAGAAAGTGACATAGTAAGTAAAAATTATGAATTATTAAATGAAAAAGTTACATTTGAAGAATTAATAGAAAATTTAAGAAATCTAAAAGAAGAAGGAAATATGCCAAATATGTGGTATAATGTATATCAATATTTTAGAAATTCACCTAAATGGAATGAAAAATTAAAAGCATCTTTAGAAGCAATACAATATACTAATTTACCACACAACTTAAGCAAAGAAAATGTAGATAAACTGTATGGAAATACAATGCAGACAAGTGTATCAAAATTAGAACAATATAGAGAATGTCCATATTCATTCTTCTTACAATATGGACTTAAACTATCAGAAAAAAACAACTTTAAAGTTCAAGCAATAGATACCGGAAATTTTATGCATGAAGTAATTGATGAATTTTTTGATAGTGTACAAGAACAAAAAATTGAAATAAAAGAAATTACAGAAGAGCAAATAAAAGAAATTATACATAACATCATAAAAGATAAATTGCAATTAACAAAAAACTATATATTTACAAGTAACAAAAAATATCAAATATTAGTAATAAGACTAGAAAGATTGCTAAATAAGTCAATGAAATACATAGTAGAAAGTTTAAATAATAGTGATTTCAAAGTATATGCAAATGAAATGGAATTTAAAAAAGGAAAAGACTATGAACCAATTATAATAGATGCAGAAAATGGAAAGAAAGTAGAATTAATAGGAAAAATAGACAGAATAGATGTAGCAAAAATTAATAGTGAAAAAGAAGAAAAATATATTAGAATAATTGATTATAAATCATCAGTAAAAGATATTGACTTTAATGAAGTATATGCAGGAGTACAGTTACAACTACTTACATATTTAGATGCAACGTGCAAAATAGAAGAAATGTTGCCAGCAGGAGTATTATATTTTAATTTAATTGACCCTATTATAAAAGCAGATAAACTAATGAGCGAAGAAGAAATAGAAAATAAAATTAAAGAAAATTTTAAAATGAGAGGAATAATCTTAGCAGATGTAAAAGTTGCTAAAATGATGGACAAAACATTAGAAACTGGAAAATCAAAAGTAATACCAGCATATATAGATAAAGAAGGAAATTTAAGCATGAAAATGTCTAATGCTGTTACAAAAGAGCAATTTGAAGATTTGCAAAAATATACATTAAATGTTATTGAAAAGATAGCAAATGAAATGCTAAGAGGAGATATTTCTTTAAATCCAACATATCATATTAAAACAAAAAGAACATCATGTGATTTTTGTAAATATAAAAGTATTTGCAATTTTAAAAATGGAAGTTGCAATAATCATTATAAATATATAGCAAATAAATCAAAAGAAGAAATATTAAAAAAAATTAGAGAATCATAGGAGAAAAAAATAATGAAAAACGAAACTTGTAAAGAATTTATAAATAAATTAGCTTCTAAAGAGCCAATACCAGGAGGAGGCAGTGCAACAGCTTTAGTAGGAGCAATATCAGCAGCACTAGGATGTATGGCAACAAATTTAACAATAGGTAAAAAAAGATATAAAGATATAGAAGAAGAAATGATTTTAGTACAAAATAAATTAATTAAATTACAAGAAGAATTACTAGACTGCATGAAAAAAGACACTGAGAATTTTATGCCATTATATAATGCATATAGTTTACCACAACAAACAATAGAAGAAAAAGAAAAAAAAGATTTAATCTTAGAAGAGGCTTTAATAAAAGCTATAGAAACACCTTTAAAATTAATAGAACTATGTGAACAAGTAATAGATATAAATATATTTTTATTTAAAAATGGAAGTAAAAATGTTGCAAGTGATGCTATTTGTGGTATTACCTTAGCAGAGTCTTCATTAAAATGTGCGAGTTATAATATTTTAGTAAATACAAAATTAATGAAAAATAGAGAAGTAGCAGAAAAATATAATAAAAAAGTAGATAAAACAGTAAAAAGCAATATAGAAAAAGTAGAAAAAATAGAGCCAGAAATCAAGCAGTATTTTGTAAAAAAATAATTGAGCACTTAAAGAATAATTCTGACTAGATTTGTACCACTATGAAAGGAAATAAGATTAAAAATGGAAAAAATATTAAGTGGAAAAGAAGTTTCTAAAAAAATAGAAGAAGAATTAATTAATAGTATTTCAAAATTAAAGGATAAAAATATAGTTCCTTGTTTAGCAATATTACGCATAGGAAAAAGAGAAGACAGTATTTCATATGAAAAAAGTATGATAAAAAAATGTGAAAAATATGGAATAAAAGTAGAAAAAATAGAATTCTCAGAACAAGTAAAAAAAGAAGAAGTAATAAAACAAATACAAAAGTGGAACTGGGATGTAAATATACATGGAATTATGCCATTAAAACCATTACCATTTGAAAATGAAATTTGTAATGCAATAGATATATCAAAAGATATAGATGGAACATCAACTACATCTATGGCAAATTTATATAAAGGTGAGAAGACAGCATTTTCACCTTGTACACCTATGGCATGTATTAAAATATTAGAATATTATCATATTCCATGTGAAGGTAAGAATATAGTAATAATAGGAAGAAGCTTAGTAGTTGGAAAACCACTAGCTATGCTACTGTTAGAAAAAAATGCAACAGTTACAATATGTCATAGTAAAACAAAAAATTTACAAGAAATATGTAGTAAAGCAGATATATTAATTTCAGCAATAGGAAAAGCAAATAAAATAACAAAAGAATATACAAACAAAAATCAAATTGTAATAGATGTAGGAATTAATGTAACAAATGAAGGTTTATGTGGTGATGTTGATTTTGATAAAGTAGTAAATAATGTAGAAGCAATTACTCCAGTTCCTGGTGGAGTAGGAAGTGTAACAACAATGCAATTGTTAGAAAATGTTGTAAAAGTTGCCGAAAAAGTAAATTGGAAGGAATGATATAAATGGATTTAAGTAATAGCTGTGTAATTCATGTAAAAAACGGAGATATAGAGTATTTACAGTTTAGGAGATTATTACAATATGAAGATAAAATTTCTCATTGCTTTTCTTTAATTGGAAATAGCAATAATTATCAAGTAAATGATGGTGGAAATTATCCTAAACTATTAGAATGTATTAATTTAGACTATAAAGGTCTTGTTTCAATAAAAAATCAAATTCATAGTGATATAGTAAAAAAAGTAGATATACAAAATGAAAACTATATAGAAATTGATGGCTTAGTTACAAATAAAAGAGGTATTACAATAGCAACAAGAGAAGCAGACTGTACACCTATACTTTTATATGACCCAGTACAAAATGTTGTAGGAAATATACATTCTGGGTGGAGAGGTACAACAAAGAAAATATGTCAAAAAGCAATTAAAATGATGATAGAAGAATATAAATGTGAAGCCACAGATATTATATGTTTAATAGGACCATGTATAGGAAAATGTCATTTTGAAGTAGATGAAGATGTAAAAGAAATTTTTGTTAATACATTTCCTAATATGAAAAATTGTATTGAAAAAACAATAATAAAAGAAGGAAAACAAAAATATAACATAGATACAACAAAAATAAATATTGAACTAATGAAAGAAACAGGAATTAAAGAAGAAAACATTGAGAACTGTAACATATGCACAGTATGTAATTCTAAAAATATTCATTCCTTTAGGGCAACAAAAGATAATAGCGGTAGAAATACAGCAATAATAGGATTAAAATAAAAATAGAAGGAATAGAAAATGTATAATAATTGGGAAGAATTAGAACAAAGTATAAATAATTGTAAAAAATGTAAATTATGTAGTGCAAGAAAAAATATTGTATTTGGAGCTGGAAACAAAAATGCAGAATTAATGCTTATAGGGGAAGGCCCTGGGGCAGATGAAGATACACAAGGAATCCCTTTTGTAGGAAAAGCAGGTAAACTAATGAATACCGCTTTTCAAGCATTAGAAATAAATAGAGAAGAAGTATATATTACTAATATTGTGAAATGCAGGCCACCATCAAATAGAGTGCCAGAAACAGAAGAGGCATTAGCCTGTTTAGATTATTTACGTAATCAAGTAATTTTAATAAAGCCAAAAGTAATAGTATTATTAGGAAGCACAGCATTAAAAAATATATTAGGGAAAGAATTATCAATTACAGCATGTAGAGGTAAATGGATAGAAAGAAAGGGAATATATTACATGCCAACATGGCACCCAGCAGCATTATTAAGAGATGAAAATAAAAAAATAGAATTTTGGAAAGATTTAAAAAAAGTAACTTTATTTTTTAAAGAAGGTATTTTAAGTTAGAACTATAAGTCAGAAATATTGACAAGTAAAAAAAGTAATAATACAATAAAGAAAAAAAGAGAGGAATATACATAAGTGGAAAAAGAGTTAATAGAAAAAATAGAACATTGTTTAAACTGTAAAACAAAACCTTGTCAAGTAGGATGTCCTTTAGAAAATGATATTCCAGCCTTTATTTCGTACATGAAAGAAGAAAAGTATAAAGAAGCATATCAAATATTATCTAGAACAACAGTATTACAATCAATATGTGGAAGAATTTGTCCACATGAAAGTCAATGCCAAGGAAGTTGTATTCGAAGGTTTAAAACATATCCAACTCAAATTGGAGATTTAGAAGCATATATAGG
Organism: uncultured Clostridia bacterium; assembly: GCA_963558185.1. GTDB lineage: Bacteria > Bacillota > Clostridia > TANB77 > CAG-508 > UMGS1663. The sequence goes on along the minus strand of CAUWFE010000017.1, from coordinate 9,062 downwards.
AGATATGGCATTAAAAGAAAATTTTGCATTTGATGATGAAGAAAAAATAAGTAGAAAAAAAGATAAAAAAGTTGCAGTAGTAGGTAGTGGACCTGCTGGACTAACTTGTGCAGCTTTTTTAGCAAGAAAAGGATACAAAGTAACAATTATTGAAAAATATGATAAATTAGGCGGACTATTAAGACATGGCATACCAGAGTTTAGGTTAGACAGAAACATATTAGAAAGTGCAATAAACAAAATTATAAATTTAGGTATACAAGTAAAATATAATACTGAACTTGGAAAAGATATAGAACTTGAAGAGTTAATACATGAATATGATGCAATATTTTTAAGTTTTGGGGCAAACATTCCTTCAAAAATGGGAATAGAAGGAGAAGAACTACAGGGAGTATATGGAGGAAATGAGCTTTTAGAAAAAAATCTTCATCCAAATTACAAGGGAAAGAATGTGGCAGTAATAGGTGGAGGAAATGTTGCAATGGACTGTTCAAGAATTATAAAACATATGGGAGCACAAAATGTATATGTAATTTATCGTAGAGCAGAAAAACAAATGCCAGCAGAAAAGAAGGAAATTGAAGAAGCAAAACAAGAAGGAATAGAATTTTTATTTCAAAATAATATTGTAAAAATATTAGGAGAAAATAAAGTAGAACAAATAGAATGCATAAAAACTGAGTTAGTAAAAAAAGAAGGAGAAACAAGAGAAGTTCCAGTAGACATTGAAAATAGCAATTATCAAATGGATATTGATTATGTAATAATGGCAATAGGAGCAAAAACAGAAGAAAAATTAATGCAAAAATTGCAGTTTCAAGGAATTACTGTTAATCCAAAAGGATACATAATGGTTAATAAAGAATATCAAACAACAAACCCAAAAGTTTTCGCAGGTGGAGATAATATTGGACAAAAAGGAACTGTTGCGTGGGCAGCAAAATCTGGTAGAAAAGCATCAGAAGCAATTGAAAAATTTTTAGAAGGAAAGGCTATGTACTAAAACAGTACATAGCTTTAATTGACATAAAATAGTAAATATGTTAAAATAAAATTGTAGTAAAAAACATTTTTTATTTTAAGGAGGTTTTATTATGAAAGGACGGAAAAAATTAGCAACATTACTGTTTACTGTAATTGCACTTTTAATGTGCAGCATTACAGCTTTTGCAGCAGAGGAAGGAAAGGTGCGGATAATAAAGATTAATGTAACCAATGATGATGGCACATTAGCTTTTAATTCCAAAGAACCAGAGAAGTATGAAATTACAGATGCTGTATATGATGATGATTTAGAGATCGGCTACGAAGATGCTGAAATCGAAGTAACAGCTAGAGCAAAAGAAGGATATTTCTTTGATCCAGACCATGTAAAAGCAAGTTTTTACAAAGATGACAGAGGAGTAAGACAAAATGATATCGAATGGGAAGACTATGATACAGTTACAATATACATCGAGGTAAGAGTCATATCCGGAGAGTTAGAAACACCAGGATATGCTTCTTGGAGTTATGACCATTTAGGATTAGCCGAATGGGATGAAGTTTATGGAACCAACAAGTATGAGGTTAATATTAATGACCATAAAATAACTGTGTATGGAACAGAGGCTGATTTAAGTAGCTATCTTGAATATGGTAAGAGAAATTACTTTAAAGTAAGAGCAATTTCAGAAGTATATGGAGTTTCTGCAAGTTCATGGGAGAAAAGTGATGATCTCGACTTAAGAGGTGATGACTGGAGATATGAATATGGACCTTCATTAGGTGGAGGAAATTATCCAAATAATAATCCAGGGTATATTCACAAAGGAACATGGATAAGAGAATATGACGGTTATTGGTATTATTACAACAATAGTGGTCGTAAACAAACTGGTTGGACACAGCTTAGTGGTTCATGGTACTACTTACAACCTGGAAGTGGAAGAATGCTTACTGGTTGGCAATTTGTAAATGGTAATTGGTATTATATGCAGGAATCAGGAGAAATGTTAACTGGTTGGCAGTATATTAATAACAATTGGTACTATATGGAATCTTCTGGAAAGATGCTTACTGGCTGGCAGTACATTAATGGTCAATGGTACTATTTATCAGAACATGTAGCGCCAGTAGGCCATATGTATACAGGCTGGAACACAATTAACGGAAAAAGATATTATTTTTCTGAGTATGAAGCACCAGTAGGTCATATGTATGCAAACAGAACAGCACGTGATACACAAGGAAGAACTTATCACTTTGCTCCAGATGGAGTTTGTTATTAACCATAAAGGAGCAAGTAAAACCTCACTAATATCATTTTTTATGATATTAAATGAAAATTAGAGGTGCCTAATAATTAGGCACCTCATTTCAATATAAAATTTAGTATGTATAGATTTTTGCAAATCTTTTAGTATTTATCCCATACATTTTCACTAGAGCGAGCATATAATTTGCGAGCAGTACTTATTGTAGTAGAAATTTTTCGCAATAAAATGTGGAAAAAATCATTTTTATATTCTTTTAAATAAATGTTATTATTAATATAATCACTTTTATTAGATAATTCATTCATTTTATTTATATAATAGTTGTTGAAAAAAGAATCATTTTCAACAATTCCTATATAATCTTTAAAATTATATAGTTTTTTTCTATAATTTTCAAAATCAGCATTAGAATATATTAAATTAAATTGTTTATTAAAATATGAAGTTAAAATTAAATTTTGTGTTTCTATATATGTAGTAGTGATAATATTTTTTAGTTTAGTTATTTTATTAGCAAATTTAATATTTTTATTCTCAGAAATATTGTTTTGAGAAATAAGAATAACTTTTGACAATTCTTCTTCAGTATTTAATATTTTATCTAAATTATCTTGAATTTTATAAAAATTTACTTGTCCACATAAACCAATAAAACATTTTTTAAAATTATCATTACTATATAAAGTACTATCAAAAAGTACCTGTTCACCAGTAATATATGCCATTTGTCGTACTAAACTACAAAGTAAAGGATAACAATTAGCGCTATTTGAATTAAGTTCAATTCCATAGTATTTTACTGTTTCAAAATTTGACTTTAAAGCCTTAGCAGTCATATATTGAACACTACCTTCATTTAAAGCCATACCTCTAACTTTTAAACCAGTAAAGTCACATAAGCCTAAACGATATAAAATATTTTTACTATCCTTTTTTTCTTGAAAACGATGAATAAACTCATGAACAGCAAATGTTTTCATTTCTTCTATATTTAAACCTTCTTTAAAATAAATAGAAGAATTCTTGTAAAAATAATTAGCTTCAGACATTCCATCTGGAATTTTAGCAATATACATAGGTGTATTAGATATTTTTATATATAAATTATCATAATTTAAATTATATAAAGGAAATGCTGAGCAAAGCTTATCAGCAACAAATTTTGCAATTATTGTTATATTTAAAGTATCTACAGGTTTAATAACCGTAATTCCATCTTTTTTTAAATCTTTTTCTATATTCATATGTGTAAATCATTCTCCTTATTAATATTATAAAACAAATTATACGAAAATTGAATTACAGAAATATTAAAATTATATGACATTTGTGTAACAAATTTTAAGTATATATGAAAAATAAAAGTAAATACTATAAAAAAGTGCTATTGTATAATGTTTTTCAATAAATTATGCTAGAATGCTATGAAATATAAGATTTTCATTACATTCCTTAAGATTATTATGAAATTTAAGAAATTCTAATTTATTTTATGGCACCCTTCCACTAAAGTGGACTCTTTCCATAAAATCGCAAAGAATTTCTAAAATTTCGTCATAAACATTCGTCATTTCATTTAAAGCTTATATTTCATAGCATTCTTTGCATAATTTATAATAATTATTAAATAGTAACAATAAAGGAGTTAATATGGGAAAAAAGAGAATTTTAATATTAACATTTCTGATAACTTTTGTAATATTTATTGGTGTAATATATGTTTTATATTTGCAAAAAAAAGCAGAAGAGAATATATTTTTTAATTTAAATGAAATAGTAAAACAAGATTCTGAAAAATTAAAAATAGAAATTGAGGACCATGAGAATATATTACAAATAATATCAAATGAAGTAATTAATTATAAAATAACAAATAAAAATGAAATATTTAAAATATTTGAAAAAAATCCAGGACATATAAAATTTACAAGAATGGCAATAATGGATAAAGAAGGAAATTTATTTACTAATGACGGAAAAAAATTAGATTTTTCAGAAGAAAAAGAAACATTTTTTGCAAGTAACGAAATTCAAATTACAGAGCCAAGAAAAAGTAAAATAAATCAAGATACTATTAATATGTATTCAAAAAAGGTAGAAGTAAAAGGGGAAGAGTTTATTCTAATATTGGTATTAGAAACAGCAAATTATAAAGAAATTTTTTCGCAAAGACTATTTGAAGGGAGAGGACATAGCTACTTAGAAAATGAAAAAGGAGAGATAATTACTACATCAAATCCAAATTTAACCAAGGAAATAGAAGAGGAAATAGAAGCAGTAATTCCAAAACAAGACGTACCAAAGTTTTATTTACAATTGCAACAATTAAGAAAAGAATTAAAAGAAAATAAAAAAGCTAATATGATTATAAAAACTATAGAAGGTAAATATTATGTATCATGTAGAAATGTTGGAATTCATGACTGGAATATAATATCTGTTGTTCCAGGACATATTATAGCGAATGGAATTAATAAAATTTTATTAATCACAACAATAGTTGTATTCGTAGCAGTTATATTTGTAATATTTATTAGTATCTATATTGTAAAAAATAATATGAAAAACGAAGAAAAATTATATAATTTAGCATATATAGACCAATTAACAAAAATAGGAAATGTAAATTATTTTAAACAATGTGGAAATGAAGAATTAAAAAATATAGAAAATAAATATTTAATAATATTAGATGTAGATAAATTTAGAGCTATAAATGAACATTATGGCATTAAATTAGGAGATAAAATGCTAGTAAGTATAGCAAATATTTTAAAAAAATATAGCAATTGTACAAGTAGAATTTCTAATGATGTATTTGTAACCATAATAAAAACAGAAAACATAAATAGACAGATAGAAGAAATAATAAAGAAAACAGAAAAAATAATAATAGATGAGAAAGAATATAAAAATCAAGTGTGTATAGGATGTTATCCAATAGAAGAAAAAGAAGATATTATGAAATGTTTAGACAAAGCATTAATAGCTCATAAAAAAGCAAAAATAGATTCTGCGAACAAATATTGTATATATGATGAAAAATTAAAAGAAGAGCTTTTAGAAGAACATAAAATAGTAAATAACATGGAAGAAGCCTTAAAGAATGAAGAATTTAAAGTATATTATCAAGCAAAATATAATACAAAAACCAAAAAAATATATGGAGCAGAAGCTTTGGTAAGATGGGAAAGTAATGGAGAGATAATACCACCTAGTAAATTTATTGGAATATTTGAGCAAAATCGATTTATAATAAAATTAGATTTATTTGTTTTTGAAAGTGTATGTAAGGACCTAAAAAAACTAATAGATAAGGGAAAAGAAGTACCAATAATATCTATAAATATTTCAAGAGAGCATTTTATAACTGAAAACTTTATACAAAAATATATACAAATTTCAGAAAAGTATGGAATCAATAGAAACAAAATAGAATTAGAAATAACAGAAAGAGCAGCATCAAGCAATAAATATAATATTGTAGAAATTACAAACATATTAAAAAAAGCTGGATTTTTAATAAGTATAGATGATTTTGGAACAGGATATTCTTCATTAAATATGCTTCAAGATATGAACATAGACGTAATAAAAATAGATAAATCGTTTACAGATAAAATTAATGAAAATGAAACTAAAATGATAGAAATAATAATGGATATAGCTAAAAAATTAAAACTAGAAACAATAGCAGAAGGAGTAGAAAATGAAAAACAAATAGATATTTTAGAAAAATTAGGTTGTTATAATATGCAAGGATATTATTATGCAAAACCGATGAAAAGTGAAGATTTTTGGAAAAAATATGGCTAAATATAAAATCTAAAAATGGTAATAGGTACCACTCATTAAAAATAAAATTTCCACATATTTAAAAGATGAATTGTAAAAAATAATAATACAAAAGATACAATTAGCACAACAAAAGGCAGTAATTTCTGCAAATATGACATTGTTAGATTTATATTGGGAAATAGGCAATGTTATTTTAAACAAGAAAAAGGAAAAAGGATGGGGTGCAAAAGTAATAGAAACTTTATCAAAAGATATAACATCTGCATTTCCAGGAGCAAAAGGGTATTCAAGTAGAAACTTGAAATATATGAGCCAATTCGCAAAGACATATTCTAATTATTTGGATGTAAAAGATGAACTTTCAAAAGTTAGTTGGTCTCACAATATTGTTTTAATGAGTAAAGTAAAAGATGAAAATGAGAGAAATTGGTATATAAATGAAACTATAAAAAATGGTTGGGCAAGAAGTATATTAATTCATCAAATAGAATATGGATTATATGATAGGTCAACAACAAAAGAAAAAACACATAATTTCCCAAAGACTTTACCACCAGTTCAGTCCGAATTAGCAGTTCAAACATTGAAAGACCCTTATATATTCGATTTTTTAACATTATCAAAACAATATAAGGAAAAAGATTTAGAAGATCAATTAGTAAAACACATAACTCAATTTTTATTGGAATTAGGAGCTGGTTTTGCTTTTGTAGGTAGACAATATCATTTAGAAATTGGAGGAGAAGATTATTATATTGACTTGTTGTTCTACCATTTAAAATTGAAATGTTATGTTGTGCTAGAATTAAAGACAGTGGAGTTTCAACCAGAGTTTGCTCGGAAAATTGAATTTTTATCTATCAGCTGTTGATGATATACTGAAAACAGAAGATGACAATCCATCTATTGGTATATTACTATGCAAAGAAAATAATAAAGTAAAAGCAGAATATGCATTAAAAGATATTAATAAGCCAATTGGAATTTCGGAATACGAATTGATAAAATCAATACCAGAAAATTTAAAATCAAATTTACCAACTGTTGAGGAAATAGAAAATGAAATGGAAGAAAAATTGAAATAATACTAAATTGGGCAACAGCAGTTGCCCAATTAGTAAAAAATTAAAAATAAACTTATATAGCAATATTGTGTGTAATGGACGAAGAAGATAAGAACTGTGAATATGAAATTTATAAAACTCAAGAAAAAAATCATGGAAGGATTGAAACTAGAACATGTTATGTACTAAATGAAATAGCTTTTTTTACTGATTATTTAGCAAATTGGAAAGGATTAAAAAAGATATTTGCTGTAGTAAGAGAGGTAGAAAAAGATAATAGAAAAACAAAAGAAATAAGTTGCTATTTAAGTAGCAAAAATACAACATTAGAAAATGGGTATAGGCATTCATAAAAACTATTTAAAAAATAAAAAGCAAACAGTAAAATCTAACATGTTTAACTGCTTGCTTAATGATAATTTACTATTGGAAGTTATTGGAAATATTGCAATTTCGTAATATTTTATAAAATGACCCTGGAACTTTGACAAAAAATATTGAAAAAACTAATCAAAGTGATATAATATTATAGTTAAAATTTGAATAATATTTTACTATTTACAAATAGTAAGAAAGGGTGATAATAATGAAAAAAGGAAAAGTTGTATTAGTAGGAACAGGATTTGTAGGAATGAGTATGGCATATTCTATGCTAAACAGAGGAGGAATTAGAGAATTAGTATTAATAGATATAGATAAAAACAAAACTGTGGGAGAAGAAATGGATTTATCACATGGTTTATCTTTTGCACCACAAAAAATGATTATAAAAGCAGGAAACTATGACCAATGTGAAGATGCTGAAGTAGTTGTAATTACAGCAGGTATTGCTCAAAAGCCAGGACAAACAAGACTAGAACTTGCAGAAGTGAACACAAAAATTATGAAACAAATTACACAAAATATAATGGAAAGTGGCTTTAATGGAATAATAGTAGTTGCAAGTAATCCAGTAGATTTAATGTCATATGTAGTGTATAAAACATCAGGGCTTCCAAAAAATAAAGTAATTGGTTCAGGAACAGTTTTAGATACAGCAAGATTACGATATTTAGTAGGAGATTATTTAAAAGTTACAAGTAAAAATGTGCATGCATATATTATGGGAGAACATGGAGATTCTTCATTTGTTCCATGGAATCATGCATATGTTGGATGCAAAAAAATAACAGATATTATGAAAGATAATAACCATCCAATGGAGGACTTAGAAAAAATACACAAAGGTGTTGTTAATGCAGCATATGAAATTATTGAAAAGAAAAAAGCAACATATTATGGAATAGGAATGGCACTAAATCGTTTAGTAAGAGCAATATTAGATGATGAAAATGCAATACTAACAGTATCTTCTTATTTAGAAAATGGAGAATATGGACAAGATGATGTATATATAGGTGTTCCAGCAATAATTAATAAAGATGGAATTAGAGAATTATTACACTTAGAAATGAATGAAGAAGATCAAACAAAATTAGATAATAGTTGTAAAGTAATGAAAAAAATGAGAGAAGATTCAATAGATAAAATAATAGAAGCATAATTTAAAAAAATAGATGTAAAAATTAAAAGTGCATCTATTTTTCATTTTTGCGTAATGTTTTTAATAAAATAACTTCAAAAAATGCTTTAAAGTATAAATTGTTAATTACATCCCTTAGTTTTACCATAAAATTTAAAAAACTCTAATTTATTTTATATTACATACCATTAAAAGAGAAGTACTTGTAAGAGTTTCTTTATCTAAAAGGAATGAGGGAGCGGAAATTCCGAGAGGCTCATTCCTTTTAGATTTAGAAAGTCTAATTACACGTATTGAACCAAAGAAATTTATGAAATATTAATATATATACATTCTTATTAATATTATTTATAAACTGTGAATAGTAACATATAAAAAAGTAATATTTAATAAATATATCTAAAAGTAATTGACAAT